>DAHUXR010000009.1 GCA_027307045.1 Acidobacteriaceae bacterium | reverse complement strand
AGCGGTTGTCCTCCGTGTTCCTTCGTGACCTTTTTGATTTAAGGTTTTTGGTTTGGCTAATTGCCAATTGCTATTTGCTAGCTGCTTGTTTTCAAAGATCTCACTTACGCTTCCCAGCCCTGAGGCGGTGCTAGATGGTAGGGAATTTTTGCGTCAAAATCAATCGCGAAATAGTACATCTTGACAAAGCCACGTCCAGAAACCATGCAATTTTCATGCACGATTTCGACTTGGTTTGTTTTGGCTGACGGCTGAAGGCCGAGTGCTGAACGCCCATGACTGACCGCTGACCCCAGTTGCCTGACTGCTCGTCGATCATTCCTCATTGTTGACCGCTCATCGCTGACTCGTCCCAGAAAACAAGTGTCAGGGCATGAGTTTACTCATGCCGCCAGGACACTAACAGATGGGGCTTCAGCCCCTGCTCAACTTTTCATTCTCACCATGAAATGACTATCATTCCGATAGGCTTGAAATTTTTCTTCCAGGAAGTGATCTATGTCGCAAAAAAATAAACTCAAGTTCTCAGCAGGAGCCGTAGGCGCCATCGCCATTGGATCATCTGCCATAGGCGCATTAGCCATCGGCGCTCTGGCCATTGGCAGGCTTGCCATCGGCCGGTTTGCCGTGGGCAGAGGCAAGCTGGGTTCGCTGGAAATCGGCGAGCTAACCGTAAGACGGCTCAAGGTGAAAGAGCTTCAGGTGGAAGATCGTCTCCAGTTGCCGGGCGGTCAAGAACGGGAGCTGCGGGAGCCAGCGTGAGTATTCCGTTGCCTGGGAAAAACCGCCGTGAAGCCTAAGCCTTCTAAAAAGAAGTCTTCCAAAAGGAAACAGTCCGCCGCCGCAGCCGACGTCGGCCCTCTCAAGGGCTGGACCGCCATCGCGCGCTACCTCGGTATTCCGTTGGCCACGGCGCATCGCTGGGCCAGTGAAGGAATGCCCGTGCATCACGAAGGCCGCTTCACCGTGGCTGATCGTGACGCGGTGAGCGCGTGGCTGGGACGCGAGTCGCACATGCCGAAGCCCGCGCACGTGATGACCAAAGACGCTGATATGGCCGCGGCGCTCAAAGAGTCGATTGCGGCGGCGCGCAAGCGGAAGCGATAACCCGACACCCGGCGCTTCGCCGGACGTCCACTGCTACTCCCTATATATCCACCCTAAGGCCGTTTGACAGGTCTTTTCACGGCTTCCGGGCCTAATCCGCGCACCACGGCTTCGGCGGTCGTGCCCAGGATGCCGCAGACCCGCAGCAACGTCCTTAGCGTAATGGGCTTGCCGGCCTCGATCCGCTGCCAGTAACGGACGGTATAGCCAAAGGAAATCATGTCTTCCTGGCTGTAGCCGCGGCGCTTGCGCAGAGTCTGGATGCGCTCGCCCAGGCCGGCAAAGAATTTGCGCTCGAGTTCGGTGTCTTTAGCCAACAATGTTCTTGTACGATTTTCGCTCTGGATTGGCCACGGTACATTTAGGCCGTGGTAGAATCAGTGCTACTTCGCACATGAACGACCTGCAAGAGCACGTCAGTCCTTATCCTCCGTTTCAACCTGCGCCAATGCCGGAAAATGCTACAGAAGCCCATTTTCTCGTTGGGCTGGTGATTGTCACCTGGATGGTGGGATTTGTACTGGTCTTACGGATGGGCAAGAAGAACAAGTAAGCAAGCGCCCGCGCAGGACCTTTTCTGATGCGCACCGAATTCTCTCGCCCCTTGAACTCTTCCGCGGGCCGGATGCGGGTGTTGACGACGAGTTGGCTCGCGTAAGGTCGAGCGGCCAAGAGCTAATAGCCAGAAGCCAGAAGCTAGCAGCTATTTATCCAATGCCGCCATCGCGCGCTCCGGATAGCGCATGCCGGCGGCAACGCCCTTGGGAGCAACTTTATCGATGCGCGCCAGGTCGTCCGGCGTGAGCCTGATGTTAACGGCTTCAAGGTTCTGTTCAAGATATTTGCGGCGCTTGGTTCCGGGGATGGGGGCGATGTCATCACCCTGCGCCAGCACCCACGCCAGGGCAAGTTGCGCGGCGGTGCATTTTTTCTCGCGCGCAATCTCTTCGATCTTCGCCACCAGGTCAAGGTTCTTCTGGAAGTTTTCTCCCTGGAAGCGCGGCGACATGCGGCGGAAGTCGTCCTGTGCGAGGTCGTCAAAGCGCTTGAATTGTCCGGTAAGAAAGCCCCGCCCGAGCGGACTGTATGGCACAAAGCCGATGCCGAGTTCACGCACCGTGGCCAGAATTTCGTCTTCAGGATCGCGCTCCCACAATGAATATTCAGTCTGCAGCGCGGAGATCGGATGCACCTTGTGCGCGCGGCGAATCGTTCTGGGCGACGCCTCGGAAAGTCCCAGATATCGCACCTTGCCGGCCTTGACCAGATCGGCTATGGCGCCCACGGTGTCTTCAATGGGAACGGTCTTATCAACGCGATGCTGGTAGTAAAGATCGATCACGTCCGTGCCCAGCCGCTTCAGGCTGGCGTCGCACGCCTGCTTCACGTAGTCCGGCGTGCCCTTTACGCCCAGGAATTCGCCGTTGGGTCCACGGACGTTGCCGAACTTGGTGGCCAGCACAACTTTCTGGCGGCGGTCTTTGATGGCGCGTCCCACCAGTTCTTCATTTTTGCCGGAGCCGTACATGTCAGCCGTGTCAAGAAATGTGCAGCCCAGCTCGATGGAACGATGGATGGTTGCGATGGATTCCTGCTCGTCGGCCGCGCCATAAAACTCTGACATGCCCATGCAGCCCAGCCCGAGCGCGGAAACTTTTAATCCTTGTTTGCCAAGTTTTCTTTGAGGAAGCATGAATAATGTGATGTCCTTTCAAGCAGTGAAGACACAGAAAAGCGTAAAGACTTATCAATGATGAGCACTGATGACACAGATCGGGAAAAAAGCAAAATTCATATCACGGACCAACACGATTGTAGCGGATCAGAAAGATGAACGTTAAATTGCCTAGGAAAAATCGATGCGTCAAGCCCGATTCAATGATTTCAATGGCACAAGACAAACATCAATTTTGGTTTTGATCCGTGAAAATCAGTGTTCATCAGTGCTATCAGCGGTAAGGTTTTTGCTTTTTGTAAATCAGTGGTGAGTTTATCAGCAGCCGCCGGCCGGGCAGGGATGAACGCTCCGTCCGAGGCTTGCCGCAGCAGGCACGAGCTTGCGGGAATCGTTGCAGGCCAGCTTCTTCACCGTAGCGCGGCCATGCACAAACTCCGCCCACTTGAGGTCGTGTTTGACGAAGTCATCAAAAGCTGTTGCTGCAATTTCAATGTTTGTGCCGTCTGCGAACTTGACCGTCATTCCCGCCTCCCGAGGGTTGTGATTTTTTTGCATCTGTTGAATAGATGATCGGGAATTAAGGTAAGGTGCAGAAATTCGAGCAGGTTGATGAAAAAAGTTTTCTATTCGCGCAAAAATTAATTTAGCGCGCCGCAAGAATTGGTTTTTTGCCGGATAAATTGCTCGCTGCTAGGTGAGCGCAACCACTTCAGCGCGCTCTTCCTGCATGCGTGCCAGCAGCCGCTCAACGTACTTGGTGTCGATGTTGCCGGCGCGAAATTCAGCATCCGCCAGAATGCGGCGATGCAGAGGAATTGTCGTATGAATACCCTCGACGATAAACATTTCCAGCGCGCGCTGCATGCGCATAATGGCCTCAGGTCGGTCCTTGCCAAACGTGATCAGCTTGGCAATGAGCGAATCGTAATACGGCGGAATCACGCCTTCGGCATAGGCGGCGGTATCAACGCGCACGCCCAGCCCGCCGGGAATGTGAAACGTCTTGATCTTACCCGCGGACGGCGTGAATTTTTCCGGATGCTCGGCATTGATGCGGCACTCAATGGCGTGCCCGCGCTGGCCTTTGCGATCAATCTTAGGAATGATGTCGGTAATTTTGGCGCCCGTGGCCAGCAGGATTTGTGATTTCACCAGGTCAAGGCTCGTCACCATCTCCGTGACGGGATGCTCCACCTGGATTCGCGTATTCATCTCGATAAAGTGGAGGCTGCCATCTTCGTCCATCAGAAACTCGACGGTGCCGGCGTTGACGTAACCGATTTCAGAGAGAGACTTTTCCAGTCCCTTGCCGATTTCGCTGCGCATCTCCTCCGTCACGCGCGTGGAAGGCGATTCTTCCAGCAGTTTCTGGTGCCTGCGCTGGATACTGCATTCACGCTCTCCCAGGCTGATCACGCGGCCATGCGAATCGCCCAGCACTTGGAACTCAATGTGCCGTGGCCGCTCGATAAATTTTTCCATGTAGAGATTGCCATTGCCAAAAGCGGCGGCGGCCTCGGATTGCGCGGAGTTAAACGAGCCCTCAAGCTCCGATTCATTGCGGATCACCCGCATGCCCCGTCCGCCTCCGCCTGCGGAAGCCTTCACAATCACCGGATAGCCGATTTGCGTTGCCCATTCTCGAGCTTCTTCTGCCGTGGCAATCACGCCATCCGACCCGGGCAGGATCGGGACCTTGGCTTTCTTCATCGCCTGGCGCGCTTTTTCTTTTTCGCCCATCAGACGGATGACTTCCGGCGGCGGGCCAATGAACTTGATATGCGAACTTTCGCAGACCTCGGCAAAGTTGGCGTTCTCGCTCAGCAGTCCGTAGCCCGGATGGATGGCGTCAACGTTGGTGATTTCGGCCGCGCTGATCACGGCAGGAATATTGAGATAGCTTTCCGAAGAACGCGGCGGTCCAATGCAGATAGCTTCGTCGGCAAAGCGGACGTGCAGTGAGTTGCGATCGGCGTCACTATAAACGGCAACGGTCTTCACGCCCAGCTCTTTGCAGGCGCAGATCACGCGCAGGGCAATTTCACCACGGTTGGCGATCAGTATCTTCTTGAACATTTATCTTCTTGGCCGTATCGCAAAGAGCGGTTGTCCGTATTCAACCGGCTGTCCATTGTTGACCAGCACCTTCACCACTTCGCCGGAAGCGTCGGCTTCAATTTCATTCATGAGCTTCATGGCCTCAATGATGCAGAGCACCTGGCCAGCGGCCACCTGATCGCCGGGTTTCACAAAGGGCAAAGCGCCCGGCCCGG
This sequence comes from Acidobacteriaceae bacterium, assembly GCA_027307045.1. GTDB lineage: Bacteria > Acidobacteriota > Terriglobia > Terriglobales > Acidobacteriaceae > Angelobacter. The sequence goes on along the minus strand of DAHUXR010000009.1, from coordinate 61,645 downwards.
GGGCCTCATAGAATGTTCCGACAATCGGAGATTTCACCGTATGCAGCTCTTCTTCCGCGGATGCCGTTGGCGTTGGCGGAGCGCTTGCAGGCGGAGGCGCGGCAATCGAGGTAGCATTACCGGCCTGGGCCAGAGGAGCCGCCATCGGCATCGCATGTGTTATCACCGGAGCCGCCGTCTCGCCGCCGCGCTTAATGCGGACTTTTACGTCCCCGCGCTCAAGCTCAAACTCCGAGATATCTTTTTCTATCAGGAAATCGATAAGCTCTTTCAGCTCTTTCTGATTCATGAATGTATTTGGCTCTTCTCTGCCCTCATCACTCGCAAGTGCGGCGAGAGTGGGCTCCCCCTTATGAAGTTAAAGCGTGATCAGGTCCTTTGCGGTAGGCGTCAGGACTTCGTGTCCGGTTTCGGTGACAAGAACCATATCTTCGATGCGGACTCCACCTTCTTCAGGAATGTAGATGCCCGGTTCAATCGTTACGACCATCCCCGGCGCAAGTTTTTGAGTTTGGCCTTTGGCCAGCCGAGGCTGCTCATGGACTTCAATTCCCACTCCGTGCCCAGTGGAATGGGTAAAGAAGGCGTCAAAACCCGCTTTCTTGAGTACCTCACGCCCGGCACGGTCCACTTCACCGGTTTCAACACCAGGCTTCACGGCAGCTATTGAAGCGAGCTGAGCTTCCTTTACGGCCTCATACATACGCCTGTGCGACCGGGAAACCGCTCCGGCATGCACAGTACGGGTCATGTCGGAACAGTAACTTGCGAGTATAACACCGTAATCCAGGATAATAAATCCTTGCGGAGGAATGGGTTGCGCCGATGCGCGGCCGTGCGGCAGTGCCGAACGCGGCCCAGCGGCCACAATCGTGTCAAATGACATTTTCTCCGCTCCGGCGCGTCGCGCCTGCAATTCCAGTTCGCCGGCAACCTGCGTTTCCGCCACGCCCGGCTTGATTACCGAAAGCGCTGTCTGGAACAGGCTGGCAGCCAGCAGCACCGATGCGCGAATCTGGCCGATTTCATCCCCATCTTTAATCAGTCGTAGTTGCTCCACAAGGCCGGCAGCCGGCTTGATTCTGGTCTTGCCGCGCACTGTCATCCCAATTTGCTTGTATGCGCTGTAGCTAAGGTGGTCTGCTTCAAAGCCCAGCGTGCGGACTTTGGCTTTCTGGGCTCCTTCACAGGCTTCGGCAAATGCGGCCTTTTTACCCACCACCACCTTGGCGCTTTTCACTTCGGCATGGGCCTGCTGATCATAGCGGCCATCGGTATAGAAAGTTGCTTTGTGCGCGCGATCGCTCACCTGAAAAAGCAGGACGCCAGCCGTTCCGGTAAATCCGCAAAGATAGAGAACATTCGGCAGGTGAGTGACCAGCAGCGCGTCAAATCCGCCTCTGCGCAGCAACGTTGCAAGTTGTTTCTGCCGGAAAATGTAGTTCATCGGGCTTTCTTTTTAACGCGTATGCTTCAACTCGATAGTAACGTAAAGTCCTGCTGCCCGTATGAATGCGCATGGTTCCACATACCAACTGGGAATTCAGGAACTTCACGCAAAAAAGCCCCGAGGAATCTCAATCCCCGGGGCATCGGATGCGCGGTACTAGGTTTGAATAATTTTTGGAGTGATAAAGAAGATCAGCTCCGCGGTTGAGGTGTTGACGTTGGTGTGCTTGAACAGATTGCCAAGAAGCGGAATGCTGCCGAGCAATGGGACCTGCGCGATAGCGACGTTGTTCTGCGTTTGAATTACGCCGCCAATCACGACTGTACCTCCGTCAGAAACCAGCACTTGCGTGGTCGCCTGTTGCGTGTTGAGCGTCGGGTTCAATTGTGAACCGCTCACTCGGCTGAAGTCAGGCACGGTGTTCTCGACGTCCACGTTCAGGAAGATCGTGTTGTCCGCCGTGATCTGCGGCACCACGGTCAGGCGCAGGAACGCTTCTACGTAGGTGACCGTGGGCGGGCCTCCCAGCTGTGCCTGCGTAACCACGGGAATTCGCGAACCTTGCTTGATCAGCGCGGAAATGTTGTTCTGCGTAACGATGTGCGGACGTGACAGAATCTTCAGCAGTCCGCGGCTTTCCGCCATGGTGAGGATGAAATCGAGGCGGAAGCCGTTCGTCGCAGTCGTGAACTGGATGCCGCTGCTCGGCCCAGTGGCCCCCAGGTCAGAGAACAGCGGAATGGATTTAGCATCGTTCGGCGCTGTGATGAATCGTGGAACCAGTCCTGAGATATCAATCGGGCTGGGATTGGTCGCGCCGCCCACGGCGCTGTTTCCGCTGCCAAAGCTGGCGCCCATCTGGGTGCCAATGTCGCGGGCAAACGTACGCGTGGACGCGACCACGCGCGCTTCAATCTCCACCTCAGGAGTTTTGCGGTCCAGCATCTTGATAAGTTCTTCGACCTTGGGCAGAACTGCGGGAATGTCTTCAATGATCAGCGCGTTGCTGCGCTCATCGGCCACCACGTCGCCACGCGTCGAAAGAAATTTCTTCACCACGATGGCAGCGTCTCTGGCGTGACCATAGCTCAGGTAGCGCGTAATGGTTTGTTTGGGAACGGCCAGCGCTTGCGCGTCCTGCTGGGCGCGACGCGATTCCGCTTCTGTCTTCATCGTTTCCAGAGTGGCGATTCTCAGCACGTTGCCCTGCAGGGTGCAGGCCAGTCCGTTGTTATCCAGCACGATTGCCAGAGCCTGGTCCCACGGCACATCGTCCAGAACAATGGTGACAGAGCCTTTCACGGACGGATCCAGCACAACGTTCAATCCGCTGATCTCGTGGATCAGGCGGAAAAAATCTTTCAGGTCAAGGTCTTTAAAATTCATGCCAAACGGCTCGCCGGTATAGCGGCCGGTTGTGCAATTGGTGCTGGTCGGTCCGGAAACTGAAACCGTGGTCCCTGCCGGCGTTGATTGTGCCTGCTGCTGTTGCAAGGCAGCATTGATGGCTGCGGGCTCGGCGGCGAGGCTGGCATGCGTGGCGAATGGAGGCTGGTTGATGCTGGGCAGCACTGGCGCGGGACCGGCAAAATGCGAAGCCGCCACGTCAGATCTGGAGCGCGTGGCTTCCACCACTTTTTCTTCTTTTTTTGCCGCTGCCTGGGCGGGGGCCGGTTCTGCCGCGACGCTCCGCGGCGTGGCCTCTGCAGTGACCACAGCTTGTTTCATGGCGGGAATCGGCGCCGGCTTGGAAGTTGAGCTGTCGCGCATGCTCACAACCAGCTTGTTTCCTTCCGGAGCAATCTGGAAATCGCGCATCTGCGCCATGTCCAAGACAATGCGGGTCGTCCCTTCCTGGTAGCGCCCCACACGCACCGATTTCACGTCGCCGCTGTTGACTGGAATTTCGCGCGCACGTCCCTGAAGCACTGAATTCGGGATATCCACGACAACGCGGTCGGGGTGCGTCAGCTTCATGGTCTTGGCCGTCATCGGGCCGCTGCCGCTGATCTCGATGTTTAAGCCGTCGCCGCCGCGGGCGACAGAAATCTTGCCAATACGCGTAGTCGCTCCGGGTTTTTGTGCGGCAGCGCCGTTCTGGTTCTTCACCTGAACGTCGCCCAGTTGCGAAACGGTGTCCGCGGCCATGGCGCTCACGCTGGCCAACAGAACGATTCCTAGCAGTTGCTTAAGCCTCATCACTTTGTCTCCCCGTCCCGGCGGCACTTCACCGCCGGTCATGCGCAGCGTTTTTAACGCGTGTCCTGACAAACTTTGCAGCCGCTACAACCTATGTTCCCCAAAATAACGGCTGGTGTTCCTTGGGTTCGGCCCTTTATGCTTCCAACTCTCGATTCGACTTCCTTCTATTTCCAGGCAACTTCTTACGAGGGTGGCACAAGTTTCTTCACTACTTCACGTGCTGTTTCGCGTCCTAAAGCGTCTTTCACATATTCGCGAAAGATGATGGAATCACTGGTGATCTTTTCCACGCTTCCCTGGAACACCTGATCGTTCTCCCTGAGGAAGTATGTCTTCCTGATACTGTTGGCCACCACTGCCATCATCTTGCCCGACGTATCTTTCACCGTGCCTTGCAGTACCAGTTCCGGGATCACCAGGCACCGTTTGCCGCTGGTGCAGTTCGGCGCTGGCCGGCTGATGCCATCCTTGGAAACGATGGGACTTACGAATGGATCTCGGCGTCCATGCGCTCCGAATGATCTGGCTGAGGGTTTCGGCTTTTCTGTTGTCTGTGCCGTCTGAGTTTTCTGTGCGGTCCCGGGAGCCGGCGCTTTGGCTGGCACTTGAACATTTGGCTTCGCAGAGGACTTGGTTTGGCTTCCCGGCGCTTTCTTGACCGGCGCCACTGGCTTTACTGCAACTATGGCCGGTGCTTTTGCGGGAGGCGCTTTCTTAGTCTCCGCCTTTTTTGTTTCGGTCTTCTTGGCAGCGCTTTTATTGTTGCCGTCATTGGCTGCCACCACCGATGTGGGCGTGCTTTTTGATTGAGTTCCAGCAGCCTTGGTTTTTACAGGTGCGGTAGTCACCTTGACCGCGGGCTTGCCTGTTCCGGCGGAGGAAGCTCCGCTCTTTGGCGGCGGATCAGCCTTCGGACTGGCAGCGTTGTTACTCGACGTCTTCGCTGAAGTTGCAGGCGCTGCCTTGGCGCCGGACTTCTGGTCACCGCTGGCTGCTTTCTTGGCTGCCGGCTTCTTTGTGACGCCTGTTTTGCCGGCCGCCGCCGGAGTCGGAGATGGTGTGGGCTGGCTATTGGCGCCGGAATTCTGCGCCGTGGCCACCGTCGCCATGGCTGTTGCAAGCGCGAGAATTTGTATCAGCTTCATCTCAATTCCCTTTTGTGCACTCTTCATTCTGAAACTCTTTTACGGCTTCGCCGTGGGCGACGGAGCTGGTTGACCCGGCTTCGGCGGCCCCGGGGCCGGTTGCTCTTCCGGTTCATGACTAAAGAAAGTTGTTGCCGTGCAACTGGCCAGCACCGTTTCGCCCGGAGCATAGGTGTAAGAGCCCTTCACCTTGGCCGCGCTGCCACTCTTTGTATTGCCCATCTGCATGTTGCCCACGTTGACTATTCTCTCCAGTTCCGCCACACGCTGGAAGAAATTCAGCACTGAGTAATACGGCCCGTCAATATCGATGGCAAACGGCACTTCGCTGTAGAACTCCTTGTTGCTCACCGGCATCGCCGTATACCGCCGTATCTCAATACCCGAGGTCGCGGCCGTGTCATGCAACAACTTGATGAACTGGTCTGCGTCCTTGTCTTCCGGAACGATCCTCTTCTGGATTTCCAGCTGCTGTTGCAGGATCGCCATGTTGCGGTTCACTTCAGCCAGCTTGGGCTCAAACATCTTTAGCGTCTCGTTCTCCGCCTTCTTTTCCTTGATCTTGGTGTCAAGCTGCTGGTTCGCCTGATACATGGGATTGAAATAGATGTAGTAGTAGGCTGCGCCCACCATGGCCGCGGCAAGGAACAGGATTCCTGCCCGCGCTCCCAACGACATTTCTCCGAATTTAGCCATATACAAACCGTCCCCGGTGGATAAACTACTGCGTTACGACTGCTGCTGCTTCTGGGATTTCGTCTTGAACCCAGGGTTCATTTCACAAACCAGTTCAAACTTGAATGCCTGGACTTCCTTCACTGCGTTGTCCTGGGCTGTTTCTTTGATCTCGACGGTCCTGAACGCGCCGGTCTTCCTTAGGTTCGCCATCAGATCGGCCACTGAATTAGGGCTTAGCGCCATTCCGGTAAAGTTCAGCGTCTTTCCGTCATTGGTCATGGTGTCAAGCCAGACCGCGTCTGTGCTGTTGACGGTGTCGGCCACCAGATTCAGCAGGTCCACCGGACCAGATTGAGCGGATTTCAGTTCGTCGATGACCTTGACGCGGCGCTCATACATGTCAGCTTTTTTCTTGCTGGCCTCATATTTTGCTTTCACGTCCGCCAGACGCTGGTTCTCCAGTTGCGCTTTTTGCAGGTTCTTTTCCAGCACATCATGTTCACGCTGCACCCACACATGGGCCAGCCCGATCAGCACCACCAGCGCGCCCGCAAAAATCAGGCCCAGGATGACTGTGCTCGATCCTTCGCCGCCTCCCCCAGTGGCTGCCACCGTACTGGCACGGCGTCCGCCGCGCGTGGTTTTCTTCGGAACTCCAAGCAGGTTGATGCGAATCATAGGTCTTCAAAGCTCCTCAGGGCCAAACCCACCGCAACCGCGAGTTGTCCCGGGTTCTGTTCCAATATGTCGTGCTCCATCGAATCGGCGGGTGGAATGATGCGCTGGAATGGATTCAGCACTTCCACCGGCAAAGAGAATTCCTGCCGCAACGCTTCCACCAGGCCCGGAACGCGTGACGATCCGCCCGCCAGGTAAATACGCTCAATGTGCTCGCCGGATGCCGTGGCCCGGAAGAAGTCAAACGTCTTCTGGATTTCGAGCACGATAATTTCCGTTACTTGTTGCAGGATCGGCAGCTTGGCGTCCTCGCTGACGGTTCCAACTTTTCGTCCAAGCTTTAGTGACTCGGCGTCGTCAAAGCTCAAGTCCAGTTCTTTCTGGAGCGAATCCGTATACTGGTTGCCGCCGACGCTCACGTCGCGGGTAAAAAGTGGCGTGGTGCCTTTAACGATGTTGATGTTCATTACGCTGGCGCCCAGGTTCAGCAGGGCCACCGTTGTGTCGTGATGCGGTTGATAGTTATATTCGTAGCAGTTCTGCAGCGCAAACGCGTCTATATCCACCACGGCCGGGGATTTCCCGGCCAGCGAAAGCACGTTCGTATAGTTCAGGATCTTGTCTTTCTTTACCGCCACCAGCAGCACGTCCATTTGCGGGCCCGTATCGTCAGGATTCAGGATGTCAAAGTCCACGTTCACGTCAGCGATATCGAAAGGTATGTGCTGCGCGGCTTCCGTAGTAATGCTTTCCGCCAGCTCGCCTTCACTCATGGGCTGTACGCTGATTTTTTTTACGATCACCGAATGCCCGCTGACTGAGGTCGCCACCGATTTCGTTTTGATCGCGTGCTCGCCGAAGATTTTGCTGATCGCGCTGGAGACGCTGCCCGAGTCGACGATCATGGAGTCCACCACAATGTCGCTGGCCAGCGGCTCAACGCCCAGGTGCGAGACCATGATCTCGCCCTTCGAGCGCTTCAGTTCGATCGCCTTAATGCAACTGGATCCAATGTCCAGTCCCACAATCGATTTTCCCGATCCTATTCCAAACATGCCGTCCCACCTTGTTTACTGATTTCTGTTCGCTTCCCGGCGTCCCGCACTTACCGCACTGCTGCCTTCGCCGCTTTCGGCTTCTTCTTGGCTCCGCTCATGTTCATCGTGCTCTTCTGTTCCATCCATTGGTCCAGAATCGTCTTCTTGAACTTCCAGCGGTTCCCGAGCTTGAAGGCAGGGATTTTTTCTTCGGTTACATATTTGTACAGCGTGTCCGGGCTGACCCCCAGGTACTGCGAGGCCTGCCGGATATTCATTACCTCACGCGAATCTGCCGCCATAATGTGTAGCCTTTCCACAGTGAGTTGATGGCCTTCGTTGAGGCCTGTGGAGAAATCCTTGGTCTTCTCGGGGGGGAAAACTTCAGGTCGATGCGAGTTATATCCGGCTTAAAACGCTAGGTCAATAGGTAACTTCCGGTTTCTTCCGGTGTTTGGGGGGTATCTTTGGGGCTAGTACCAGATTTTATCCGGCCAGACATCTAAATCCTGCGACACAAACGGCATAGCACCACAAGTTATTGTGGTATTAATGCACACGGTTCGCGATTTCACCTCAAATGTTACTAAGGGAGCAGTGCTGCGCTCGGGGATTACCCCGAAAGTAACATGAACTTGTGGGGTGGAAATCAGAGGAATTGCTGAATTTCCCCAGTGAACTTAAAACATTAGGATTACGATTTACCCGCCAGATGCCCACCAGTGGCATTTGCCCCTCTTGCCAAGCCTCGATTCGACCTGAGATGCCTGCGAATTTACTTCGCAGCTGTTTGTAACGATCAGCCTTGATCGCCCACTAGACAGATGAAAGCAAGGAGGCCAGAAATGGCAGGAAAGATCAACTTCAACCATCTGCCCGGCGCGATCCAGGAAGCTGTAAAAGCCGCCCACAATCGTCTCCCGAATGAGGAACTGATCATGGGCTTCATCGCTCCGGAAGGAATTGGTGAAAAGCAAGCGGAAACCATAGCAAAAGAGATAACGCAGAAAGTAGCTCCAGGCGCACAGCCATTTGTCGGTCCAGCAGCAGCCGGCGGCGGTGGCGTTCAGACCGGAGCGCTGACCAAACCCGGTAGAATCCTGGGCTTTAGGCCCACACCGCAGATGCTGGGATAGCCGTTGACGGAAACCCACGGCGGTCCCGGCCGCCGTGAATTTTCAATCTTGGCGCCCATGCAAGGAGTCTGCCGATGGTAGAAAAGCCCGTTTTGTATCAGATTGCCTCGGCTTCGTCTGCCGGCGCCTTTTGTCCCAGTGCACAGCCGCATATGCGTGAGCCGCGTGTATTGGGAGTCGTCCGCGACGGTGACACCTCTTATCTCACAGAACATGTTCCGCTCACTGATGACTTGGTAGCCCTCACTGAGCCCGTCGGCCCGTCACGCGTGCTGCGGATTGCGGCGCGGTGTGAGGAAAACGCCTGCACCCACTTTGACGGCGTAAACTGCCGCCTCGCTGCACGAATTGTGCAGCTTCTACCGGTGGTAACGGATGTTCTACCAGCCTGTCTTATTCGGGCGGAATGCCGCTGGTACCGTCAGGAAGGCCGCGCGGCATGCCAGCGCTGTCCACAGATTGTCACCGAGTTTAGTGACGAGAACGAAGCGTTTCGTCGCGCCGCAATCGGAGAATGACTTTTTAATCTCTCACCCGAGTGACTCTTGCTGCTGAGTGTGCCGACCACCCTTATTCGGTCCTCAGCGCCTGCGTTGGTTCAATCCTGCATGCTCGCAACGCTGGAATGGCGCTGGCAATCGCCGCGGTCAACACGAGGCTGCCGACCATGGAAGCGAAGACCAGCGGATCTAAAGGACGCGTTCCATATAGGATCGACTTGATCAGCATGCCGGCTCCCGCGCCGCCAATCAATCCAATGACAAGGCCAATCACAACTGGCCTCATTCCATCGACCAGAACAAGCCGCAACACTTCGCCGCGCTGCGCCCCTAATGCCATGCGAATGCCAATTTCGGAGACGCGCTGGGTCACCAGATATGAGAGCACTCCGTAAAGGCCAACGGCAGCCAGCATCAGCGAGAGCAGCGCAAAGGCCAGCACCAGAGAAGCACTGAAGCTCTGGCTCGCGGTAGCCTCACCGACGATCTGCTGCATCGTCCGAACTTTATAAGACGGCATCTCAGGATCGAGAGCTGAAATCTGTCTCTGGACTGGCATTGCCAAACTTAAAGGTTCGACCACCGCACGCACCACAATCGTTGCCACGCTGTCCAGCATGGGATCGCCATTCAGGATGGAACGATAGATGGTCGCCTTGATTGGTTGGCCCACTTCATGAATCGTGTCGCCTACAACGCCGATAATTTCGTAAATCTCTGGCGTATTCCCGGAAAATGCGATCTTCACGTGTTTTCCCACAGGATCTTCCCCGTGGAAAAACTGGTCTGCGAATTTCTTACTGATAATTACATGGCGCGTGCGTCCCAGCTTGTCTTGCTCGTTAAAAACGCGGCCGCTCAACAAGGGAATTTCCAGCGTGCTGAAATAGCCGGGGTCCGCCTTGCGGAATAGCGCATCCAACTCCAGGCTGGGCCCCTGAGCCGGGTGCTCAGGAATGGTAAATACGTTATCCCCTTCGTAGCCCGCGCCGGGTGCCGTGGAAATCAGTCCCGCGGCCTTCACTCCCGGCAAGCTTCGAACGCGCCCAAGCAGCGCCTCATGGAACGCCAGGACCTTCTCCGGAGTGTCGTACTTCTTCTGCGGCAGGCCAAATCGGACTGTCAGCACATTGTCTGTCACACAACCCAGATCGGACGTGCGCAGATTCATAAAGCTTCTGAACAATAGACCTGCGGAGATAAGAAGGATCACCGTCAGCGCGATTTCAGCCGTGAGCAGCACCTTTCGCAGCGTCGCGCGGGAAACACTGCCGCCTACGGAGCGCGCCGAGTCCTGCAATGCTCCGAGCAGGCTCCTGCCGGTAGAAGAAATTGCGGGCACCAGCCCCGCCAGCAAGGCCGTGAGGAGTACGATGGCAATGGAAAACGCCAGAACGGATGAGTCGATCTGGATGGCGTCAGCGCGTGGCAGGTCGCGCCAATGCGTCGCAAGCCACCGCGTGGCTGAAATCGAAAGCACCCAGCCCACCGCGCCGCCGGCAATGGCAATCAGGAAGCTCTCTGTCATCTGCTCCTGAATCAGCTTCCAACGGCTGCCGCCCAGCGCGCCTCGAATTGCCACTTCCTTGCGGCGTGCCGCGCTGCGCGCCACCAGGAGGTTCGATACGTTTAGGCACGCAATCAGCAGCATGCATCCCACTGAGCACATCAGCACGATCAGTGGCGTCTTCGCATCCTGAACAACATCTTCAATCATCGGCCGCGATATAACGTCTTCCGCAACCGGCTTTCCTAGATTTTGCATGTGTATCTGATACTGCAACGCGCTTACTTCTTTCAGGGCTGCCATTGCGCTTTGCTTGTCCTTCATGCGCGCAATCACGTGGCTCTGGTGATGATCGGGCCGGAACTCTTCCGGCATGAAGATTGGCGTGTAAGGGATCCAGACCTTTACCTCGGGATCAGGGTACGTAAACCATGCCGGCAGCACTCCAACAACCGTGTAAGGCTTTGAATCAATCCGTACTTGCTTTCCGATAATACTTTTATCGCCGCTGAACCGGCTTTGGAACAGGCTCCATGAGAGCATCACCACATCGTTGGCGCCGAAACGATCTTCATCGGGAGTGAATGTGCGGCCGAAAACCGGCTGTACACCCAGCACCGAGAATAGATTCCAGGATCCACCTGCTCCGGTAACTACCTCCGGCATTTCGTTTTGCATGGTGCTTATGTGGCCAGCCCACCAGCGCCATGCGCCCATATCTTCAAAGCCATGCGTTTGCGCGCGCCAGTCGCGGAAATCAGAAGGAGCCACCACGTTATAAGGGAATTGTGACTGCTGGCGGAAATGCTCGTACAGCATCACCAATTTGTCCGGCTCGCGAAACGGTAACGGCTTCAGCAACACCGAGCGTACGATCGTAAACAATGAAGTGGTGGCGCCAATGCCCAGCGCCATTACCAGTATGGCTGTTAATGAGAATCCTGGCGTGCGCAGCAGCGTGCGTATTCCATAACGCAGGTCGCGCCACAAATCCTCCAGCCAGTTCCAACTCCAGGATGAACGGGCTTCCTCGCGCAGCAGCGTTGGATTTCCAAAAAGCCGCAAAGCTGCAAGACGCGCCTCTGCGGGATCCATGCCGCGGCCCAGGTTCTCCGCGATCTGCTGCTCAAGGTGGAACTCCAGTTCCCGATTCAGCCGCTCCGTCTCTGTTTTGCGGCGAAAAAGCATCAACATAGCCATCCGAAATCGTTCCACCCAGCGCATACGTCCTCCAATTACAGGCTGTCGATTACCACGTCAATCGCTGTGGAAAGACGCTTCCAGCTTTCCTTTTCTTTTTCTAATTGGGCGCGACCGGCGGCCGTCAGCGAATAAAACTTGGCCTGCCTTCCAGTTTCGCTCTCATTCCACTTGGCGCGAATCCAGCCCTGCTGCTCAAGCCGGTGCAATGCCGGATAAAGAGACCCCTGCTGTACCTGAAGCACTTCCTTTGAAATCTGCTGGATTCGTTTGGCTATGGCCCATCCGTGCTTGGGCTCCAGCGAGAGCGTCTTGAGGATTAATAGGTCCAGTGTTCCCTGGACCAGATCACTTGGTTTTCCCATACTATGATTATCAACAACTCGATTGTAGATCGTCAAGGTATCACGTTTTGATAGACGGACAAAACCAAGAGTGGTTAGCATGCGGGGACCGATACCGCAAAAAATCAGCCGCGAATCCTGGCGAAGCACCCGAACCATTTCTGATTCGTTCATTTCGCGAAATTCGCGGCCAAGGTTTTTTTTATCTACGCTTATCAGGTAAATCTGCGGCGATTGTTTGGCCAATTGCCAATTGCTGCTTGCTGATTGCTTCCTTACGCCAAATCAAACAACAGAACCTCGCTGCCATCCGCGGTACCGCTGATTTCCAGCTTCGTCTCCTTCGACACAGCAGCTCCGTCACCCGCCTTCAGTTCCTGGCCATTCAGGTTTACCGCGCCCCGCGCAACCTGGACCCAGGCATAACGCCCGTCACGCAGCTCATGCTCTACCGATTCCGACTTACCTAGCGCAACGGTATACAGTTCAGCGTCCTGATACAGCTTTACTGCGTTGCTGCCGTTGCCTCCGCTGGGCGAAGCCACCAGCCGCAGCTTGCCCTGCTTGTCTTCGGCAGGAATCGCCTTCTGCTCGTAATTCGGCTTAATGCCTTCTTTTTCCGGCAGAATCCATATCTGGTAGAGATGCACCGGCTCTCCTTTCGAGTGATTGAATTCGCTGTGGCGCACGCCAGTTCCGGCGCTCATCTTCTGCACCTCTCCCGGACGGATCACTGAGCCTGTCCCCATGCTGTCCTTGTGCTCCAGCGACCCTTCCAGCACCACCGTGATGATCTCCATGTCTCGATGCGGATGCGTGGGAAAACCGTATCCCGGCTGCACCCAGTCTTCATTGATCACCCGCAGGCTGCGAAACCCCATGTGCTTGGGATCGTAATAATCGCTGAATGAAAATGTGTGGTACGTATTCAGCCAGCCATGGTCGGCGTGGCCCCGTTCTTTGGCTCTTCTCACTTGAATCATTTTGCACCCCCAATTGCTGCGTTTATGTTTTCGCTTCTGTCTTCTCCGGGCTGGCATAGGCCAGGATCAGCAAGCCGCCCATGATGGCCACGTTCTTCAGGAAATTGACCATCTGTTCCTGCTGCTGGTCCGCCGGAATTCCCCAGAAATGATGGAATACCAGCGTCACCGGGACCAGCCACAGTGCGATCACCAGCGCCGCGTACTGTGCCTTGTAACCAGTGAGCACCAGCAGGCCACCGCCGATTTCGATAAACAGCGTGATCACCAGCGCCACAGTCGCCAGCGGTATGCCCTTGGCGGCCATTATGCCCGCAACAGCCTGAAAATGCGGCAGCTTGCCCAGTCCGCTCAGAATAAAAATCGCGCTCAACAACACTCGGCCAAGGAACAGCTGCCATTTCGAGTTCATGTCTTTTCTCCTCAATGCGGTGTTTTTTGCGGCCCTTTTTGTTTCCTGACGTTAGATGCTTTGATATCAAAATAGTTTCAGGAAGGCAGGCGAGCGCATAAAGCGAATGGAATCAGTCTTTCTTGGGGGCAGCGCGCAGGTTCAGGATCGGCAGCAGGCTGCTGTAGTCGTCGGTCCACAGCCGCAGTCCCGGTTGCGGCTCAATCTGTGCGCTCGCATTGGCGATCTCGGGCAACGCCAGGAATTTCTCGTTCGCCGTCACCAGCACCCAGTCTGAACTGTAGGCGCCGGTGTCATCGTCATCCTCGGTTGTTATCAAGACTGCATGCAGGCCGGCGTGGTCCGCCTGCTCCTGCACTACCGGGCCAAGCCTTAGATAAGTATTGGAAATGTGAAAGGCAATGATCCCGCCCGGCGCAAGATGGCGCTGGTAAAGTTTGAGCGCCTCCGCCGTGAGGAGATGCACCGGAATTGCATCGCCGGAAAATGCATCTACGGCGATCACGTCGTAATTCTCCGGCGGCTCCGCTTCCATGGAAAGCCGGGCATCGCCATGCGCAATCTCAATCCTGGCCCGCGACTCCCGCAGGTAGGTAAACACATTTTTCGCAATCACCTCAACGCGAGGGTCAATTTCATAAAACCGGAAGACGTCTCCCGGCTCTCCATAAGCCGCCAAGGTACCGGTTCCCAGGCCGATGTCAGCCACCCGGCGCGCCCGGCCTTTGCAGCAGTTGTCCAGCGCCAGGCCGACTCCCGAATCGCGCGAGTAATAAGTAGTTGGCAGCCGCCGCAACTCTTCACTGGCCATAAACTGCGTCCCATGCTGGATCGTCCCGTGAATGAGCGTACGATACGTTCCCGCATCTTCCGTCGGCTCTTCAGTCACGCGCAGCGTCCCGTAGAAACTCCGAACTTGAACGATTGCGTTCTCTCTGTCGGCGCGCTCCTGAAGCACAACCACAACCAGCAGCGCCGCCGCGGCTGCGGGCCAGAAGATCCGCCAGGCCCAGTGCTGCCGCCACATCAGGGCCGCCGCCAGAGCAGCCGTATACACCAGGCTCCATGCCATCTCGTAACTTCCATTAAAGACCACCGGCGCCAGCACGCCTACAAACATTGATCCCAGCGCACCGCCCGCCGCAATGAGCAGATAGTACTGCGTAAGATAACGCGCTGAAGGACGCCGAAGGTAGAGCTCTCCGTGGCAGAAAAACGCTCCAATGAATAAAGTCAGGCAGAAGAGCGGAATGGAGATCATGATGGGAACGTCCATCGTCGTATCCACGATCAGGTAACCCACGCCGCCCAGCGCCGAGGGCAACAGGCCCATCATCAGTTCGCGGAAGTACATTCTTCTGCCACTGAACGCCAGCACAAACGTGAGCAGGTAAATCGTGAGCGGAAGAATCCACAGCAGCGGAATAGCGGCAATGTTCTGGCTCAGGTGGCTGGTTACCGCTGAAAGCAGCAACGATCCGCAGGCCGCCATGAGCAGCCACAACGTCCTTTCACCTGGACTGGGAACTACATCATGCAGCAGTGATGGCGCTACTGCGGCGCCTGCCTGGGGCGCAGCGGATGCGGACACGGTCACGGCCGGCGATAGATGTATCTCTGGCTCTCGAGGTTCGGGAACTCTTCGTCTGCTGGCGATGATGACTCCGCAGACGGCCACGAACGCCAGAAATCCCAGCGACCACGCGAGCGTCTGCGTTCGCAGGCTGAAGTTCGGCTCGACCAGCACAGGATAAGCCAGGAGCGCCAGCAATGATCCAAAGTTGGAAAGCGCAAACAACCTGTAAGGCGGCGCGGAAGCCGCATGGTCTGGCCGGCCATGAGCGTACCAGGACTGCAATAGCGGGTTCGTTGCCGACAACGCAAGAAACGGCAACCCAATCAGCATGGTCAAGACCCACAGCACGCTAAAGACCGGACGAACGGTAGAAGCATGTGGGTGCGGATTGAGGTTGGCAAACACCTGCACCAGACTGAGCGCCAGTAAAAATCCATACGCCGCAAGTTGTGCCCGCCGTGACAAGCGCGTGGCGATGGCGTGAGCGCAAAGATAGCCCAGCAGCAGCGTTGTCTGGAAAAAGACGAGGCAGGTAATCCATACCGCTGAGGAGCCTCCCAGCAGTGGCAGCAGGCGCTTGCCTGCCATGGGCTCCACCAGAAAGAGAAGACTGCTGCTTAAAAAAATGGCGGAAACATAGAGAATGACGCGTGGACGCATGAGCGAACCAAGATAGCAGACGGAATTGGTAATTGGGTAATTTAGTAATCTGGTAATTGATTCAGTCTGCAGGCTCCGGCGGTTTTTAAATTACCAAATTAAAAAATTACCGAATTACCAGATTACTCAATTACCAAATTCACTCGCCTTTGCCAAGTTTCCGGCAGAGCTGCCCCAACTGTTCCTGCTCGTCGGACCTCAGCCGGCCCATAATCTCAGTGATCCGGCGCGCGTGCTCGGGAAAAATCTTGGCAATTAGTTTTTCTCCGGCGGGCGTGATGCAGGCCAGCACAAAGCGCTTGTCTTTGCCCTGCTGCTCCCTTTTGACCAGGCCGCGTTTTTGCAAGTTGTCGATCACCAGCGTAAGGTTTCCGCTGCTGGTAAGGATGCGCCGCGCCAGGTCGCCCAGGCACTGTGGTCCCACGTGATACAGCGCCTCTAGGACGGCAAACTGGCTGAGCGTGAGCCCTTCTTCTTCCAGCCCAACGCGCGCATACGCGAACGCAGCTCCGGCCGCGCGCTCCAGCTTTACATAAGCGCTGAGCGCGCGTTCCTGCGCGGGTGTTCCTTTGAATTTCTTGGGCATGGCTCTTTAGATCGGCGGTCTTGTTTGGATCGACGGGAGAATTTACCGCAAAGAGCGCTAAGGACGCAAAGGAATAAAAGCTGTTCTTTCATGCCTTTGGCCGTTTTACCGCAGAGTGCGCTGAGAACGTGGAGAAGAAACGTTTAGCTTCTTATGAATTTCCCAGCTCTCTCTGCGCTCTTTGCGTCCCCTGCGGTTAATTCCCTTTGCGTCCTGTTCGCGCCCTTTGCCGTGAAAACCTATCTACTGGATATCGAACTGCTCCGGATGCAACAGCGGGTCAGACTTCACCAGCACCGTCCGCTTTACCAGTTCTTCCATTTCCTGCAGCCAGCGACCGTTGTTTCCTTTGAGCGCCTTGGCCACTTCTGGATTCACGCGGACCATCACATCACGCTCAAAGTGGCGCGCCATCTTGCGCATTTCCACGTAAATCTCGTTACACACCGTGGTCACGGACTTGATCATTCCCGTGGCTGAGCATGTGGGGCACGGCTGGCCCAGAGTGCGTTCCAGGGACTGCTTTACCCGCTTGCGTGTTATGGCAACCAGTCCAAAATCATTGAACTGCAGGACCTTGGAAGGCGCGCGATCGGCCTTCAACGCCTCTTCCAGGGCCTGCATCACCTTGGCGCGATTGCGGCGCTCGTCCATGTCAATAAAGTCAATCACGATAATGCCGCCGAGGTCGCGCAAGCGTATCTGCCGCACAATTTCTTTAATGGCGTCGATGTTGGTCTTAACGATCGTATCTTCCAGGCGCGCTGTCTTGCCAACGTACTTGCCCGTATTAATGTCGATGGCCACCAGCGCTTCCGTCTGGTTGATTACGATGTAACCGCCGCTCCGCAGCCAGACTTTTGATTTAAGCGCCTTGTTGATTTCCTCAGTGATGTTGAATTGCTCAAAGAGCGGCGTGTCTTTGCTGTACAGCTTTACACGCTTCACCAGCGACGGCTGGAAGCGGCTCACAAAGCGCAGAATGCGCTCGTATTCCTGCTCCGTGTCCGCCCATATGGCGGAGAAGCTGCCGCTCACCTGGTCGCGGAGGATGCGTTCCACCAGGTTCAAATCGTGATAGATCAATGCCGGCGCTTTGGAGCTTTCCGCGCGGCCCTTGATCTCATTCCACAAATTAATGAGAAAGCGAATATCGTTGCGCAGGTCCTGTTCTTCCGCTCCCGCCGCTGCCGTGCGGACAATGAAGCCGCCCTGCGCTTCACCGCGCTCGCTTAGCGCAATCCGCTTCAGGCGATGACGCTCTTCTTCTGACGCAATTTTCCGCGAAACGCCTGTGTGGTGCACCGTGGGCATGTAAACCAGATAGCGTCCGGGCAGCGCGATGTGGCTGGTAATGCGCGCGCCTTTTTTCGCGATAGGCTCTTTGGCAATCTGGACCAGGATTTCCTGGCCTTCCTTCAGCAGATCACTGATGGCTGGCATCTGCCGCGCTGACTGGTGCCGTGGCTTTCCACGCATGGGACGTCTTCCGCTGCCACGGCGTCCGCCGCGCCGGTCCTGCGGTCTGCGGTCGGTACGCTGCTGGTAGCCAGAAGCAGCCGGAGATCCATGCTCCGCGCTGCCGTCTTCCAGGTCTTCCTGCGTCGCTTCTTCTGTTTCTAAGCCACCGCCTTCAGCATCTTCTTCGCCCTGGCCAAAGGCTTCTTCCACTTCTTCCAGTTCGTCCGGATCGAGCCCCTCCGCTTCATATTTCCCTGTGGCCTGCTCGTTCACGTGCGCGTCCCGCACTGCTTCCATCAATTCCTTGCCCATGGGAACCATTTGTTCACCGGACTGGCCCAGAACTTCCTCTTCCAGTTCCTCGAACTCTCCCATGTCAAGATCTTCTTCAAAGCGCGGAAGATCACTTTCCTCCTCCTCGATTTCTTCTTCCTCAATCACGCCGCGCGCCTGCATTCCACGATTCTGTTCAGAGTTTTCGGCATCGCTTGTAGCTGGAGTCCATACTTGCTGCTCTTGCTCAGTGGAGGAATCAAGATGCGTAGCTTCTTCGGCTTGCTCTTCCTCATCGATCTCTGTGGGCTCTTCCACTTCGGCGGCGGCCCCGCCAAAAACGCTGGCGACGTTCATCCTTTCAAACCGTTCTTCTTCCGCCTCTGCCGCGGGTTTCTGCGGCTCTTCAAATCTCGAAGGCGTTTCATCGGCTTCAGCTTCCTCAATGACGGGCGCGGACTCTCTGCGATGAAAAACTCTGGGCGCTTCCACGCGTGCTTCAGTTCTGTCTTCCTGCTCAAATTTCGCAGGAATCGGACCTGCGGATTCAGCATCCTGGAGAAAGCCACGCTCCTGGTGTTCTGAGGGGTGTTCAGAGGGGTGTTCTGGAGCCTGACGTTCTGTGTGCGCTTCGGATTTTCCGCGCGACTGCGGCTTATCTTTCCCGTATTTGGCCAGCGTCTCACCCGGCAATACCATGGAGCCCGCGGCAAACGCCGAAGGATCGATTGAGTACTCCGTCGAAGGCCGGGGCCGCGGCGCTGACTCCGTATTTACCGGAGCTTGCGTTGCGGCCGTAAAAGACTGCGCCGAGTGCGGCTGATATTTTGAAATCGACTCTCCGGGCAGCACGATTGGTTCAGCGTGTTGCTCGAAGCTTTGTTCAGGCTTGCTCTCATATCGATCCCGCCGATTTTCGCGGCGATAGTCCGAGCGACCTTCGTGCCGTCCCTCAGATCTGCCGTCCGGACGGCTTTCATGCCGTTCATGCCTTGGTTCTGGATGGCTCTCCTGTCGCGGCTCGCTGTGCTCCTCTGGCGCAGCTTCTACCGGCTTCTCCTGCTCGCCACGATCGCCCGCTGCCTGATCTTGTGCGCCACGATCAGCAAAACGATCACGTCCGCCTCTTCCACGACGGCGGCGTCCGCGCCACTTACGCGCGCCTTCACGCTCCTGCTCCTGCGGAGCGCCTCTTTCTGCCAACGCGCCCTCGGCTGATTCCTGCTCTGTGCCATCATCTTCATCGCCGATCGTGATCGGCGGCATAATCTCCTGCGCCTCAATCGGCCCATCCTGTCCCTGACTGCTTCGCACCTCAATGATCGGTGAGTTGCGGGAGCTGGCAACGGCTTCGCCAATGGCGTCACTGTCCTCGTCTTCTTCCATCAGGAAGTCGGAGACGTAGAGGAACGCATCGCGCTCAAGGCCAATGTTTACAAATGCCGATTGCATGCCCGGCAGAACGCGCGTGACGCGCCCTTTGTAAATGGAGCCGGCCAGTGTGTATTCGTTTTCTCGTTCGAAATATATTTCCGTAAGTTGGTCTTCTTCGACCACCGCTACCTTGGTTTCATGCGGTGTGGAAGAGACATAAAGTTCTTTCGCCATGGAGCTTCTCCGGTGTTATACCGGCGGGAAAGAGGGTGCAGGAGGTCCAGAAAAAAGGTCAGGAGACCGGCGCCATACGCGCGGGTTGACTGGCTTTGAGTGCCCGGAAATTCAATCTGATCTTATGCAGGAAATACAATTCGGCTGCGGTGAGTAAAGCTCGCCGGCCAACATCTGCACTCTGCCTATGACTTGTTTGAAAAATCTGTGCACCTTTGCACTCCGGGTTTGTGGCCACACTGCGGTGCCCGAACAAGCGCCATAATTTGCGTCTGTCTGGGTACTTTCCGCGGGGCCGTTCCCTGCCCGGCAATGCTTTCTGATACTCTCCGGCTTCCCTTCAATCGGCCGGCGCCCTTTCTTTTAACGTCAGGGCGTAACGTTCAATCTTGAAAAAATCCTGTTACTAATCGCGCCTCTGGGCGCGGCTTCTAAATTCCTTTTGCCTAGTTCACGAAACGGCGCATCCGAATATTCATCACAATACCCAGCGCCAGAAACATGAACAACACTGACGAACCGCCATAGCTCATCAGCGGCAAAGGAATACCGGTGACGGGCATAAACCCAACCACCATTCCCGCGTTTACCAGGATGTGGAACAGCAAAACCGCCACCACACCCATCACCACAAAGCCGCCCGCGCTGTCCGGCGCGGTCTGAGCGTTATGGATCAAACGCATTAATACCATGAAGTATAGCAGTAGTAAGGCCACTGCGCCCACAAAGCCGTGCTCTTCTGACCAGGCGGCAAAAATAAAGTCCGTGTGCGGCTCCGGAAGGAATGACCCCTGTGTTTGCGAGCCTTTCCGCACACCTTTGCCCCAAATACCGCCTGATCCAACGGCTATCTTGGATTGCTCAAGTTGGTACCCCGTCTTCTGCGAATCGGCTTCAGGATGCAGGAAACTGGTCAAACGGTCTTTCTGGTACTGCTTGATCAGGTGCATTCTGGGTCCATAAATCCACAGAGTCGGCATGAGCACGCCGGCAATCAGCAGAATGGCAGCCGCGTGGCGGAACTGGATTCCACCCAGAAACAGTCCCATCAGCGCCACCGGAACATACGTCAGAGCGGTTCCCAGATCGGGCTGCTTCAGGACCAGCAGCATGGGAATTCCGGCTATTAAACCGGCTTTCACGATTTCAGAGAGTGACGCATCCTCACGCTCGCCTTGCCCGCCCTGTCCGCTGAAGTGCTTGGCCAGCATTAAGATCAATACGATCTTCACCCACTCTGATGGCTGGAAATGTTGTCCGCCGGGAAGCTGTATCCAGCGGCGCGCGCCCAGATATTTCTTTCCAAACAGGGCTACGGCCAACAGCGAAATCACCGACGCAGCATAAAACCAGTTGGCATTTTCCAGAAGAACTTGATAGTTGATCAAGCTCACGGCCAGCATCACCAACAGGCCGCCCAGTATCCAATAGATCTGGCGAATGTGTGCGCCGGCGAACTTTGTTCCGTAAGTGGTGCTGTAAATTTCCAGCACGCCAAGCGAGCAGATGATCAGGACAAAAGTAAGCAAGAGCCAGTCGAAGTCGCGAAACGAGATCAGCCGCCGCATTAGTCCGACCCCGCTATTCCAATCGACACTGGCTGCGCCAGCTTCCGAATCCTGGCTTTTTCAGAGTGCGTTCTGCCAACCTTCAAGAGAACAGTGCCGCCATGGAGTTCACTCTCATTCGCTGCATCCTGGCCCGCCTCTGCATGCTCTTCCGCATCGTGAGTCTTGGCTTGGCTAATCGAGTCTGGCTGGTTCCACACGCCCGCAATCGGTACTGAGCCGGGATCGGCTTTATCACTGAACAGCATGGGATCATTGCGGAGCCGCCGCTGCTTCTCCACGTAGGCCCGTACAACCTGCGCTGTCAGTCTCGCAGCCAGCTTGCCATGCTCGCCGCCTTCAAACAAGACTGCGACGACGATCTCAGGGTTCCGGCGTGGCGTAACGCCCACAAACCAGCTGTTGTCATTAAATTGTTTGCCTGCTCCGCCTTTGCTCTTGCGGAACGCGTTGGACACAACCTGTGCGCTGCCGGTCTTGCCGGCAAAATCCACGCCCTGGATATGCGCGCTGGGAGCAGTTCCTCCTTCGGGCATGATCGGGGAAGGCGGATTCACAACGCCGGCCATGGCATCGGTAATCGTGATCCAGTTCTGGGGATCGATAGGAACGCGCACCACATCCGGCAAGGTCGCGGCATTTGTGTTTCTAAATTGTGCCGGCAACTGCTCAGGATCAACGACGTGCGGACGATAGAAAGTTCCACCCATGGTGATTCCGCCAATTGTCCGTGCCAGTTGGATCGGGCTCACCGCCACTGCGCCCTGGCCAATGCCCACGGAGATAACCTCGCCGGCGTACCACTTCTGCCGGAACGTCTTCATCTTCCACTCTTCTGACGGCATGATCCCGCTGACTTCATTCGGCAGATCGATGCCGGTTTTCTTGCTCAGCCCCATTGCCGTGGCCCATTTGGCAATCTTCTCAATGCCCAGCCGCTCCGCCAGCGTGTAAAAGAAAACGTCGCAGGATTGATATATGCCCTTGCTGATGTCCACAGGACCGTGAACGCGATGCTCGCCCTTGACCCAGCAATTGAAGTAGCGGCCAAAAAATACTCCACCGCCCGCGCAGTTCACGCGCAGATTTTGCGCGATGCCTTCCTGCAGGCCGGCCACGGACATGATGATCTTGAAAACCGATCCCGGCGCCAGCTGCGCCTGAATCGCTTTATTGAATAGCGGGTGATTCGGGTCTTCCACCAGCCGCAGCCATTCTTCGCGCGAGATGCGCACGGCAAAGTCATTGGGATCAAACGCCGGCCTGCTCACCATCGCAAGAATCTCGCCGTTGCGTGGGTCCATGGCGACCACCGCGCCGTTCTTGCCTTCCATCGCTTGCTCGGCTGCCTTCTGGATATCAAGATCGATTGTGAGTTTTAACTTTTGCCCATTGACCGCCGGGATATTCGCATTCGGCGGCCGCCCCACTTCCTTGCCTTTGCTGTTGACCAGCACTCGACGGGAGCCGTCTTTGCCCATCAGCAGATCGTTGTATTGCAGTTCCACGCCGGACTGGCCAACAATGTCGCCGCGTTCATAAAGCTCGAACTTGGGCGAGTTCAGCATGTCTTCGCTTACTTCACCCACATAGCCAATCAGGTGCGCCATGAATCCGTCTTTTGGATACAGGCGACGATGGATCATCAGTGTTTCCAGCTCAGGAAATTCGTCGCGATGCGCCTCAATGAACGCGCGTTCGTCAGGAGTAATGTCGTCCTTGATGATGATCGGCTCAAAGGCAGGCTTGCGCGCAAGCTGATAGCGGCGGACTTTATCGAGAACGTCTTGTACGGGAAGGTGAAGACCGTCAGCGATCTTCTGTGCATCGGCATTGAGGTCGCGCATCTGGTCGCGCAGCAGCAGCGCAGAGAACGATGGATAGTTATCGACGATCAACTGCCCGTCACGGTCGTAAATTTTTCCGCGCGGTGCAAGAATCGGGACCTGGCGAATGCGGTTCTGCTCTGAGCGCGTGACGTATTCATCGCTCTTGCGCACCTGAAGCGTCCACAGTCCATAAGCAAGAAAGATGAATACTGCCAGGATGACGTACTGGATGACGGAGAACTTTGTCTGCGGAATTTTTTCGTCGCGACCGGGCATACCTTGTTACGATCTGTCGCTTTCCGGCAACAAACCAGGATCCATTTTCCTTTGTTTGGGTTCCCTCATTAGAGTACCGCAAATCGGTCACGCGTGCTGTAAGACAAAGACCTGATGCAGTTACGGAAGGATTAAACATCTCCCCTGAACGGCCAACTCCAGCTCACTTCTGAGTAACCACCCATGGCCTGTGAATGCCCTTGATGCGACGATCCAAGGCCGGAGATCAGCTTCTCCCTGGAGTTGGTGCCACGTTCATCCCCGCTTGCTGCTCGCCCGCCGGTGCTTCAACTTTGGCTTCCGCTTGGGCTTGGTTTTGTCCTTAAGATTCAGCGCCACTGCGGCACGGATCAGGTTCCTCAAGGCCGCTTCATCGATCTTCTCGCCTTCGTGTATGTCAATGGCACGCCTGACATTCCCTTCGAGGCTGGAGTTGAATTGACCTGAAGGGTCGGGCAACGATGCGCCCTTGGCAAATGTCAGCTTGACGACGCTCTTGTACGTCTCTCCCGTGCAGACGATGCCCCCGTGGGAGAATACGGGAGTCCCCGACGATCCCTTCTTGACCCACTTCACCTCTTCCACTATCTCAGGGTCTGCCGCGTGGATGATTCCGCGCACTTCCGCAAGCGTTTTCCCGCGCCACTCGCCAAGTTCTTTGATTCTCTCGAGGCAGATTCCATCTAAGTCTCCATCTCGAACCAAATTTAGATGCGCTCAGCGTGACCTGCAACCGCTCTGTACGAGGAGGCCTCTCCTGGTCCGCGCGAGAGCGCATGCAAATCATTGGGCCGATCTGTTCCAAACAAGCCGGCGAACGACATGGCCTTTCCACATCCATAATCCCGTCAGGACCATTGCAGGAAAGAAGATAAACCGAGTTGGAGTGGCGTAGCCCGGAAGTTTTTCAAACGGACTATAAATATAACCGTATATCGGAATGCTCAAGATGATGTGAATCCAGCGAAAAATCGAACGTTGGGTGGCACTGCTGATCATGGTCGCCTCCGTAAGCGTGTTGGTGCATTGTTTGCGGACGTTGTTGTTGCAGTCCGTCGATTCATGACTTTTGATCTGCCTGAGGCTGCCAACTGGGCAGCTCAACGTCGAATTGCTTTGCGTACTCGGCGGTCAAGCGCTGCCAGCCGCCGACCTTCATGGCCGCGGGGCCGACGATGCGGCTGATGGGAGTTCCGTTGAGCAGGTGATTCAGGACATCGAAACAGATGTGCCAGCCCGCGGCGCCCCACGCGATGAAGCGGCGATCGATGTTGTGCCAGAGCGTCAGGCGAGTGCCGCCAGCAAAGGCTTCGAGTTCCCACCGCATATCGCCGTACTCAAGCAGCCTGGGAGCGTCGGCCCGCGTTACTCTGGTTTCTGAAACCTGCGCCGTTCCCACCCAGGTGAGCTTCACCGTGCCAGCCGTACCCAGGCTCCCATCGGCGTCAAAGGGCGCCCACTCGCGGAGATGCGCCGGATCGGTCAGCGCCTGCCAGACTTTTTCCGGCGAGTGGCACAGCTCCCGGACGAGAATGAGCGTCCACTTGTCTCCTTCTTTTCGTATCTCCGCTCCGCGGGCGGGACCCGGTGTGTACTGCGCGCGATCGGTCATCTTCTTCTCCTGATCGTTTTCTTTGGCTTGCTTTTCGTTGGTGTTGCTCGATCTTGATCCTGGCCCATGCGGTCGAGGTGGCGTGCGAGAGCATCCAGGTGACCGGACCAGAACCGGCGAAACGGTGCCAGCCACGCATCGAGTTCCTGAAGTGGCCCAGGTTTCAGGCGGTAGAGACGGCGCTGAGCGTCCACCGTGGATTCCACGAAACCTGCATCGCGCAGCACGCGCAGGTGCTTTGACACGGTCGGCTGCGGCATCCGAAGTTGACGCTCGATCTCTCCCACTGACTGTTGTGAGGAGACCAGTAGGCCCAATATCGCGCGACGGTTCGGCTCCGCAATGATTTCGAAGACAGATTCCACCCCTATTTATATACTCCATAGAGCATATACGTGTCAAGGCATATAAAGGGAAATGACCGGCCTTGTGGCTAAGTGCAGGCTTGAAGCTTCAAGGATTCTCTTGGCGCGTTAACGGCGCGAGTCCGGTGGCACCAGGTTGTTCGCGCGATAGTAGACCACAAGCTGGCCATAGTGCTCGCCGCTGTGCTCGATGGCGAACGCCCAGATGTTTTAGTTGTGGGACATCCGGTTGCCAAAGAATTTTGTTGTCTTGTCCAAACCCGCGTCGCCCTGCTCTTGAATCACTTTTGCTCCGTCCGCGACGGCCTCTTCCACGAACTTCACCACATCAGCCTTGGTCTTGAACTGGTCGCGCGTAGGATTGTCGCCCTCACCGAAGTCAGGCCCGACATTGGTTCCGGAAACCCTGCGTATCAGAACGAAATCCAGTGCGGCGGCGTGGAGAAGATTCAGGGCGAAGGTACGCTGGTCCTTCTGCACCTTGAAGTCATATTTGTCTTCAGGAAAATCCTTTGCCATGGCGACCAGCTTGTTTCCGATGCCGTTCCACCTCTCCAACATCTCATCGGACCGAGAGCGCGCCGGACTTGGAGATTGATTCTGTTTTTGCGCCTGACTGTGAAGATCCATTCCAAAGGCAGCAAGCAGGGCGACCGTAACGAGCGAAAATACAGATCGTTTCATTAAAGACCGTTTCATTTGTAGATTGCTCCTTCTGTTGATCCGCGTTCAGATATTCCGTCGAGAGGTTAGACGCGGCGCTGATCCCAAAGTTTAAGCAGTTTCGGATCAAAAAGTGAAGAACTTGCGTGTAACTGGAAAGAAGGCGTAGGGAAACACCCGCTCCACTGGACGGGGTGACTTAAGGCCACTTGCAGCTTGCTTAATTTCTGAGTTTGAACCTATCCAGCGCCGCGAACAGCACAACGGCTGCCAGGCCATTGACCAAGGCCGAAAGCAGCGTATGGCTCCATATCCACGCTTCACTTCCGCCCACCAGTTGCAGGCTGATGGCCATATAAACAAAGCGGTGAATCAGGACAAAAGCAAACGTCATCAGGAAGCGCGAGCCGGGGTTGTCAACGTCAACTTTCACGCCCAGAGACGATCCCAGATAGCCAACGATGGTCTTGGCAATCCCAAAGAGCCCGATGGGATGCCCAGTCCATGCGTCTTGCAGCGTCCCGATTAATGCTCCGGTGATCATGCCGGGGATAGGACGGCGTCGGGCGACGGCAAAAAAGATCGTCACCAGCAGCGGCAGATCCAGCACCTTCATCAGGCTTTGGTTCAGAAAGACCTGGAGAAAGATGGCCAGCAACGGAATACCGATGGAAACCGGCCAGCTAAACCGATGTACCTCTATTTCCTCGCGAGAGGTTAGCGATACGCTGGAGTTCATCGCGGCGACCTCTGCTGCGTTGCTGGTTGGTTTGCTCCCGGCGTCGGCTCAGGCGTGCTTGCCGGCGTGGGGGAAGGAGCACCTGGCTCATTTGAACCCGGAGCGGCTGCCGGAACTTTGGGTTTCGTGGGAGTAGCTCTCGGTTTGGGCGGCGTGGGCGTGACGGAAGCACCAGCAGCGCCAGATGGAGTTGCAGTCTTCTGTGCCGAGCCCGGCTGCGTTTTCCCGCCTGTGCCTGCTCTAGAGCTGGTTGAACCTGGGGCCGTGGTTCCAGGTGCCGTCACGGGCGGGTTCCAGTGAACCGGATTCTGCCCACCGCCTGCGGTTGCAGCTTTATTAGCTATGGCGCGAGTGGGCGAAGTCTTTGGCGTCGGAATTCCTGGCTGGACACCTCCAGTGGGCGAGGCTTTTGGCGCTGGAACTCCTGTCTTTGTACCGCCGGGTGTCTTCGGCGCGTTCGGATCAAGCTTGGGTACGCTGGGCAGCCGTTGTGACAGGATGTCCGCGGCGCGCATGGGCTCCGGGCCTGCGGAAGCGGAATGTGAATTGTCTGCCATCTCAGTAATGACCAGCACTTCTTCCAGCCGATTGAGGTCTGCTGCCGGCTTGATCTTGATGACGAGAAAGGGATCGTTTTCGTGGTCCGGGGTGGATGCAATCACGGTGCCAACGGAATACCCTTTGGGATAAATGCGGTCGCCGCCGCTGGTAATCACGTGCTCGCCAGGTTCCACCTTCTCGTCGGACATAATCTCATTGATCTGGAGCTCGCCCAGCGGCGTGCCTTTTACGATTCCTTGCAGGCGAGAATTTTCCAGAATCACGCCGGCTCCGCTGTCATGATCGTTGATCAGCAACACTTGCGAGCTAAGCCGGAAAACATCTTTCACCTTACCCACGATTCCGTCCGGGGTAATCACGGCCATGTCAGGCTTAAGGCCGTCGCGTGAACCTTTATCGATGGTGATCAGCCGCGACTGCTCCGTTCCACTGAAGGCAATCACCTGGGCCGCCACTGTTTTCGAAATGAAATTTTCCTTGAAGTCCAGCAAGACCTGCAATCGCCGGGCCTGGTCGGCATCCTGCCTGAGCCGCACCTGCTCCATCTGCAGGCGGGCGACTTCATCCTGCAGTTCCTTGTTCTGCTGGCGAGCGCCGCGAAGGTCGGCATAGTTGTGCCAGCCGTGGCGGAAGAAATGCCCGGTTGAAACGAACATCTTTTCCACCGGAGTAAATGCAGTGACAGTCCACACGCGGATCAGCCGCGTCCCGCTTCCGGTACTTCCTGGCTTTGCGCCTTCCGGACGCTTCACCTGGGTGGCCAGAGCGACCACCTGAATGAAAAGAACCGCCATCAATGCCAGCGGGTTCTTGTACCGAGTAAAGAAATTTTCCATGACCTGCGCTAAAGGAGGGCCAGATGAGAGACGGACTTACCAGGCCCGTCTCCTGGTTTACGAATAGACGCCTTACTCAATCGAAATCTTTCTTAAGAGTTTGAAGTCGCTGAGCATTTTTCCCGTGCCGAGCACCACGCTGGCCAGTGGATCATCGGCAATGGAAACCGGCAATCCGGTTTCTTCGCGGATTCTCTTATCCAGGTTCTTCAGCAATGCGCCGCCGCCCGTCAGGACGATGCCACGGTCGCTGATGTCCGCGCTCAATTCCGGCGGTGTGCGTTCCAGGGCCACGCGAATCGCGTTCATGATGGTGCTGATGCACTCGCTCAGGGCCTCGCGAATTTCGCTGTCGTCAATGGTAATGGTCTTGGGCACGCCTTCAATCAGGTTGCGCCCTTTGATTTCCATGGTCATCGGCTTTTCGAGCTGGTGCGCCGAGCCGATTTCCATCTTGATCTGCTCGGCTGTGCGCTCGCCGATCAGCAGGTTGTATTTCCGCTTCAGATAATTCATGATGGCTTCATCCATCTGATTACCCGCCATGCGCACGGAACGTGAATAAACGATGCCGCTGAGCGAAATCACGGCGATGTCCGTGGTGCCGCCGCCGATATCGACCACCATGTTGCCGCTGGGCTCGGTGATGGGCAGTCCGGCGCCAATCGCGGCCACCATCGCCTGCTCCACCAGGTGGACCTCACTGGCTTTTGCGCGATAGGCGGAATCCATGACAGCGCGCTTTTCCACCTGCGTAATTTCAGAAGGCACGCCGATCACAATCCGCGGATGCACCAGCATCTTGCGGTTATGCGCCTTCTGGATAAAGTAATTAAGCATTTTTTCCGTGACCTTGAAGTCGGCAATCACGCCGTCTTTCATGGGCTTAATGGCCACGATGTTTCCCGGAGTGCGGCCCAGCATCTCTTTCGCTTCCTTGCCCACGGCCTCCACTTCTCCGGTATTTTTGTTGATCGCCACAATGGAAGGCTCGTTCACCACAATGCCCTTGCCTTTGGCATACACCAGCGTGTTGGCCGTCCCCAGATCGATCGCCAGATCGCTGGAAAACATGCTGAAGAGCGAGCGCAAATTATGAATGCGCGAATTCTCTGATTTAAAACCGTTTTTCGACATACCAGATTCTTTCTTCTATTAAATATCTTTCGGTCACGACCGAAAAAGTTTTAGACGGCGCACCAATCCCGTCCCGACCTCTTCCGCTTTCGTGCACAAACTTTTCTGGGGACCTCTTACTGTGATACAGAAACCAAAATTGGGCAATAAGCGATTCTACTGTATAGTGATCGGCCTCGTTACTGTATTCACCCCGCCCTTGGCGTCCTGTGCCGTAATCGTTATCACGTTCTCGCCCGTGGGAAGTGGGTTGGTGAAATGGCGGAACGCGCCATCACTGGCCACCACCGCCTCCTGCCCATTGACCATCACCCGGGCATTGGGCTCGGTGTGTCCCTTCACTTCAATCACATGTCCCATTTGTACAAAATCCCCTACTTCCAGCGCCAGCGATCCGGTACCTTTGGGGACAATGGTGAATCGGTAAATCTCACTTTCAATCGATTCTTTGCCGTCCTGCCCAATCGACCGCACCTGCCAATAATAAGGAACGCCTTCCTGTAGATTCGTGACCAGGACCTGCGTTGCCGCCTTTTTATCATCCACTCCTGGCCCCGTGAATGACGGGTTGCGATTGATCTTGATGTGGTATTCCTTCACGCTATCCACGGGAGACCAGGAGAAGGTCACTCCCTTCGTCGCCTGGTCCAGAAAAACATTTTGCAACGGGGCCGGTGAGATCAAAGTGGGCGGCTGCAGTTCCTTGGATTTGACCAACCCTTTGGAATTGCTGGTGAACGATGCCTTGGTGTAGCTCTCCAGAGGTATCGTCTGCCCACCGCGGGTTACCTCGCCCGAACCTTTCTTCACCAGGATCTCGTGCTGATCAGCGCGGATATCGTTCATCACTTCCGCAGAGCTCTCAGATGCGATGGTGGCCGTTGCATCGCCCACAATTACCTGCGACTTTGATCCGCTGGCCAGCGTGGATGTTGCAAGATCGACCTTTCCGGTCGTAACCTGCACCGCCACTTTTGTTTGCTGCGAGGCATTCATGGAGTTTTCCTGGATGGTAATGAGCGACGCCGGCTTCACGGTATAGTTAGTGCCGTCCGTAAACACCACCTTGGCCATGCCTTCCGGGGACGTCTGGACAACGTCGCCCCGCTCCAACGCCAGCGAATAGTCCGCCACAACCCACGTATTTGTGCTGGCTTTGCGCACGCGCACGTTGCCGTCAATGTTGGTGAAGTGGGCTTGCTGCGGACCAGGATCGGGAGTTGTGCCGGGGTCTCCGCCGCCGATTCCAAACTTATTCAGCATTTTTCCCAGCCCAATTTGGCCGGAAAGAATCAACTTATTGGCTGTGTCCGGAAAAGCAAAATACATCACAACAAACGCAAGCAGCACAATCGCAAGTATTCCCATCAGCACGCTGCGATAGGTGATGGTGACGTATGAAATCTGAAATGCGGATTTTCGCTTTTGCGCCACAGACTTTAAAAGTTGGGGAGTTATCGGTGGCTACAGATTAACACAACAGTTGCAGCCGTCAGATTGGGCTCCCTTGGCCCCGACTAAGGTGTTCGGTCTACTTTTCAAAACGGCCAGACACTCCCGTCAAATGTTGTAATTAAAGCAGAAAGCGGCTCAACTGGCAGTAGCCATGTTGGTTCGGGCAGTAACGATAGGATCATGCACCCTGCATTACTGACGCCAGGTTTGCCTAAACGCGACCGCCTGACGCAAAATTGATCATGCCTTCAACAACCGGACCCCGTTCCCAGACGCTGGAGTCTTTGCTCGGACGCATTCAGGCGCATACCGCGAAAATA
Source organism: Acidobacteriaceae bacterium (assembly GCA_027307045.1). Lineage (GTDB taxonomy): Bacteria > Acidobacteriota > Terriglobia > Terriglobales > Acidobacteriaceae > Angelobacter. The sequence goes on along the minus strand of DAHUXR010000009.1, from coordinate 30,848 downwards.
GGAATTATTGGCCTTGGTTATGTCGGACTGCCCCTGGCTCTCCTGTTCAATGAAGCCGGCTTTCCCGTGACCGGGTTCGATATCGACCCTGAAAAGGTCAAGGCCCTGAATAATGGCCGCTCCTATATCTATCGCATCCCGAAAACCGAGATTGCCGCCGCTGCCGCCAAAGGCTTTTGGGCCACGGACGAGTACGCCCACGCCAAGGACATGGATGCCCTGATCATTTGTGTACCTACGCCTCTGAACGAGTACCATGAGCCCGACCTGAGCTACATTCGCGAGACCGCCAAAGCCATTGCGCCGCACGTTCATGCGGGCCAGTTGATTGTGCTGGAGAGCACCACCTATCCAGGGACGACCGAGGAAGTGCTGATTCCTGTGCTGGAAGCCGGCAACAAGGCCAAGCTGAAAGCCGCACGCCCTGAGCAGGACGACCCAAAGACAACTTTTCTGGTGGCGTTTTCTCCTGAGCGTGAAGACCCGGGCAATGACACCGTTGCCCGCAAGGACATTCCCAAGGTTATCGGAGGCGTAAATCCGGCTGCCTCTGAAGTTGCCGGCGCGGTTTATAACTCCATTTTCAATCGCGTGGTCCCGGTCTCCAGTCCGGCCGTGGCGGAAATGACCAAGCTGCTGGAAAATATCTATCGCTGCGTGAACATCGCTCTAGTCAACGAACTCAAGATGCTCTGCCTGCGCATGAACATTGACATCTGGGAAGTCATCCGCGCTGCCTCGACCAAGCCGTTTGGCTTTCAACCGTTTTATCCCGGCCCGGGGCTCGGCGGACACTGCATCCCCGTAGATCCTTTTTACTTGTCATGGAAGGCCAAGGAGTTTGACTTCCACACACGTTTTATAGAGCTTGCCGGAGAGATCAACTCGGCAATGCCCTATAACGTGGTTGACGCCGTGACCGCCGCGCTGAACCGCCACAAGAAATCATTGAACGGATCAAAAGTTCTGGTGCTGGGCGTGGCATACAAGCGCGATATCGACGACCTGCGTGAATCGCCCGCGCTCACCATCATTGAAGAGTTGCAGCGCCGAGGGGCCGACGTTGCCTACCACGATCCTTATTTCCCTAAAGTCGGCCGCGGGCGCAAGTACAACCTGCAAATGACCTGCGCTCCGCTGGAAAAGCTAGGCCAGTACGACTGCGTCCTCATCGTGACCGACCACAGCGACTACGACTATAAGAAGATCGTTCAGGAAGCAAAGCTTGTCGTGGACTCGCGCAACGCGACCAAGGGGATTGAGTCAGAGAAGATTGTGCATTGCTAGATGGCATTCGGCAGTCAGCAAAAATCTCTTGCCGCAGATTTGCGCTGATAAAGACTGATCAAAAAGTTGGGATTGAAAACTTAGCCGCGAATTTCGCGGATGCACAGGAATCAGATTTAGAAAACAATTGATTCGCGCATTTCGCATAATCGCGGCTTATTCTTCTCAATCAGCGCCCATCAGCGTAAATCTGCGGCAATGTCTTTGGCTGATGGCTAATGCTTATTTCGAAGCTGCTTTCACCTGAAACTGCGTGCCGGATGGGGGCGGCAATTCGAATTCATAAAACGGCGACGGCGTAGAACTTGCCTCCTGTGACAGAACGTAATGCCCGTTTTCATTCGCGTCACGCCCATAGCTGGTGATTTCAAGCTTGAACGCCGTACCGGTCTGGCCGCCCATCTTCAGGATGTACTTGCCGGGAACAGGACTCGGAAACTGGATGGTCTTGTCAGCCACGCAGTCGGGCTGCTTTCCTGCGGTTTTCTCCTGCCCCTGCCGTTTTGCATCTTCCTCATCGTCGCCGGTGGGATCGCCTTCGTCATAAATCCCTCCAGCTATTTCCAGATAGCTTTTCCTGCCGGCTGGGTCATATCCGAGTTTGTGTCCGTGAGGGTCCGTCAACAGCAGATCAGCGCAACCGTGAAACGAGATCAGCAGCGAGGAAGCATCGGCAGCCTTGCCCGGCTTGACCTGGGGTTGGGCGATTTGTCCTTTTTGGGTACTGGCCGCAGTATGCGTCTTTCCCGCATCGCCGGCGGCCTGTGGTCGCGGTGCTGGTGTCTGTTGCCCGCAGGCAGTTAAGCCAAGCACGATAAGAACCAAAACACTTTTCCGCATAGTGATAGCATCCTGCATGAATCACTCCTTGGCAAATTACTCAAAGACAAAGACCGCTGGCCTTGCGGTGTAAGTACACTGTTAGCTTTGCAGACTAAACTGCCAGTAGTTGCGCCAACTCTGGCCCCTTTATCTAAGGAATTATGGTATTCTTCTGGCCCCCTTGGATTTGAATGACGGATGGCTTGACTTTCCGCCCCCTTTCTAATTTCTAGATAAAGGATCACCGATGGCCGAAAACTATGTTGAAAAACCTATTCCCAGCCCTGATGCTTATCGTTCCCGGTCACACAATGCCGTTCTGTCGCAAGCCGCTCTTCTACTAAGCATTGGCAATCAGGTTAGGGGCGATTCACGTGCGCTACAGGCGCGTTCGGCGGCAGCAGATTTGTCAGGTCATCCTGATGTTGTTCCTTCCACAGATGCAATGGCTTTAAACATACCGCCATTGCCTCCGGGACGAGAAAGGAAATCGGCGGCTATTACTCGCGAGCGCCTGCTGTACCGCCATGGTCTTGAGAAACTCAAGCCCTCGCCATCTGAAATCCGTCCTGAGGTGCTTGAAATCCTTCCGGCGGTAGGGGAAAAATATCATTTTCATCCCAGCCTGGATACCGCAGCCGAATTGCTAGAGACTAGCCTGCATCATCCTGAGGAACTGGTAAGAATTGCTGCTGCGGCTTCTTACTTTGAGATCACTACAGAACCTTCGCGCTGCATTGAAGTACTGCACAAAGGTGTGCTGAGCCAAGATACTCTCACGCGAAAAGTTGCTGCTACCGCTCTTGCCCGCATCGATCCTAATGATAATGAGCTTAATAGTCTCATTCAGAAAGTAGAGTCCAGAACAACAGCTCGGGGAGCCGGAGATACGGCAATGCTGATTCATGGTACTTGGGCACTCGGCCAGCCATGGTGGAAGTCTGGTGGGGATTTTTACCAGTACGTTCTTCAAAACGTTCGGGCTGATCTCTACACTCACAATGATCGCTTTAGCTGGACAGGCGGATATAGCGATAAGGCACGGGCCATCGCGGCGGAAGAATTAGCCAAGTGGGTAGCTAGCCATAGTGAAGAAGGTATTGATCTTATCTGCCATAGTCATGGCGGCAATGTTGCCATGCTGACTACAACCATGGGTGTGGCTTTGGGGGAACTTGTTCTGCTTAGCTGCCCCGTGCATGAAGCTCAATACAGGACAGCTCCGGGGAAGTTTCGCAGCGTGGTTTCTGTTCGCGTTCACATGGATCTCGTGATCATGGCAGACCGCGGCGGACAAAAGTTCACCGATCCTACGGTTGAAGAACACGTGTTGCCAGTGTGGTTTGAACACTCCGCCACCCATGATCCCGAAGTATGGAAAAAATACGATGTTCCGCAGTGGGTTACCAATGTACCAGCCAGAACACGGCCTGCCGCTGCCCGATAAAAAACGGATTTATGGACGAAGAGGACTATAATCTGATCAATGTATGTTTTACGGATCGTCCGGCTTTTTTTCCTGAACGCGATCTGGCGGATTACAAATCTGCGGCCCGCAGGTCGTGCGCTTGTTCGCGCCCTGGGTTCGGCAAATGCTGATGCCTGCACTGTGGCTGGAATTTTTCTAGTGCAAGCTAAACATCGCTCCATACCGCTACTCCTTGAAGCGCTTGATCGGCGGGAAAATGTCCCTATGGTGCTGCGTGTGCTGGCCGATGTCGGTGATACCAGCGTGGAACATGCCCTTCAAAGATGGGTTCGCGACAGTGATCCTGCCGTTGCAGCAGCCGCCAATGATGCCTTGAAAATCGTCCAGCACCAGCCCTTCAAAACTGCCTAAAGAGCCGCAAATTCCTCGGAGCAAATCAGCCGCGAATTTCGCGAATCGACACGAATCAAAATCAGAAAAATTGATTCGCGCATTCGCGTTGATTCGCGGCCTATTGTTTTTGATCAGCGCCCATCAGCGAAATCTGCGGCAATGATTCTTCCGCCAATTGATGATGGCTGGACGCTGGTTGCTTAAATCGAACTCATGTTCGACAAGAACTGGCCGTTTGAAGGTGTCTTGCCAAGTTTATCGATCAGCAATTCCATGGCTTCCACCGGTGAGAGCGGGTTCAGCACCTTGCGCAGCACCCAGATACGCGCCAGGTCTTCCTTGGGAATCAGCAGCTCTTCCTTACGCGTTCCTGAGCGTTGAATATCGATGGCCGGGAAAACGCGCTTATCGACCAGCTTGCGGTCAAGAATAATTTCGCAGTTGCCTGTGCCTTTGAATTCTTCAAAGATCACGTCGTCCATGCGCGAGCCCGTATCGATGAGAGCGGTGGCCACAATGGTGAGCGATCCGCCTTCTTCAATGTTGCGGGCCGCGCCAAAAAAGCGCTTGGGCCGCTGCAAGGCGTTGGAGTCCACGCCGCCGGAGAGCACTTTGCCCGATGGCGGAACAATGGTGTTATAAGCGCGCGCCAGGCGGGTGATGGAGTCCAGCAGGATCACCACGTCACGTTTGTGTTCGACAAGGCGCTTGGCCTTTTCGATCACCATCTCGGCGACTTGCACGTGGCGGGCAGCCGGTTCGTCGAAGGTCGAGGAAATCACTTCGCCCTTCACTGAACGCTGCATGTCCGTAACTTCTTCAGGGCGCTCGTCGATCAGCAGCACGATCAGCACAACTTCAGGATGGTTGGTGGTGATGGAGTTGGCGATGTTCTGCAACAGCATGGTCTTGCCGGTGCGCGGCGGAGCCACAATCAGACCGCGTTGGCCCTTGCCAAGCGGAGTAAGCAGGTCCATCACGCGGGCGCTTACGTTCTCTTTTGCCGTTTCCAGCTTCAGTCGCTCCTGCGGATAAAGCGGCGTGAGGTTATCAAACAGGATCTTGTTGCGCGCTTCTTCCGGCGATTCAAAGTTGACGGCTTCAATCTTTACCAGCGCAAAATATTTTTCGCCTTCATGCGGAGGCCGCACCTGGCCGCTGATGGTGTCGCCGGTCTTTAAATCGAATTTGCGGATCTGCGAGGGCGAGACGTAAATGTCGTCCGGGCCTGGAAGGTAGTTGTAGTCGGGCGAGCGAAGAAAGCCATAACCGTCGGGCAGGATTTCCAGCACACCTTCCGCAAAGATGTGCCCCTCTTTTTCACTCTGGGCCTGCAGGATTTTAAAGATGAGGTCCTGCTTGCGGAGACCGCTGGCGCCAGGGAGGTCAAGGGTGCGCGCGATCTTGGTAAGCTCAGTAATATTTTTTTCTTTGAGTTCTGCGATTGTCATTCGTCACCTACGGGAGTTTTTGTGCTTTGAGGAAGGATTGCTGTGAATCAGAGGCGAGAGCTACACCCTCAAGAAACCTGAGGGCCCGCCAGACGGCCTGGCCTGGCGGGATTTTTCAGGAAAGTCTATTATGCAGCGCGACGCTGTGGTTGTGCAACTGGTTCGTGTTTTAGCTCAATTACGGCGTCCGGCTCGGGCGCTTGACCCACCCGGACAAGCACATCGTTCATGGTCTCTTGTACACGGGTATTGGGCTTGTGAAACTTCCGCGTCGCCTTGGAAATCAATTGACACAAAAGATAGCGGTTACGCACCGTGTCGAGTGCGTCATAAATCAAGTCAGAGCGCATGACTGTATTCTCCTTAAAAAATAAGTTCTAAGTAATAATGAATTGATTCGTCAGTTACGAAATGAATTCAAATTTTGGGTCCTGCCTGAGCACACACACAAACTTTTCTGCCTCTTTCAGACCGGCAAAAACATCTGTTGTTATGGGAAATACCAGAGACCCTTGTGCGATTATTAGACGCAAATCTGGGTGTCTACGTTGCTTAATTTGCTGACTTTGTTTGGAAGTGGCCAATTCGCAACAAAGTCCACAATGAACCCAATCCGTAAGACGTTCTACGGTAAACGGCCATCGCCCAAACGTCAAGAGTTTTTTGCGCTGGTGCTCTGGCTTTAAGTCCTTATTTTCTTATAATTTAATGATATTGCAGTAGTTATGCCTAAGTTTTCCGCAGCTTACCCTGGTAACCTAAGAGGTTCAGTTTATGGGTGATCCCCACTATCCCATTGGCCGCTTTACCCCTGACCCAAATCCAACCCCCGACACGCGCGAACGCCACATTGAGCGGATTTCCGCCATGCCTTTACAGATGCGCCGGGCAGTCACAGGACTGGACCAAAACCAGCTCGCAACTCCTTATCGGGACGGTGGCTGGACTGTCCGGCAGGTCATCCATCACGTGCCCGACAGCCACCTGAACGCCTATATCCGCTTCAAATGGGCGATGACCGAGGATGCGCCCACCATTAAGCCCTACGATGAAGCGGCCTGGGCCACGCTCAAAGATTCTGAGTTAACCCCTGTAGGTGTGTCACTTACGCTGCTCGAATCCCTGCACGCGCGCTGGACAGTGCTGCTACGGTCGCTCAAGCCGGAAGATTTTCAGCGTAAATTCGTCCACCCTGATTCCGGTCCACATGATCTGGACTGGCTGCTGGGCCTCTATAGCTGGCACGGAAACCACCATGTGGCGCACATCACCAGCCTGAGGGAGAGGATGGGCTGGTAAGGCTTTTCTGAAACCCCGAAGCGGAGCGAGGGAGCCCCTACCGCTACGAGATCTTTTCAGGTCGGCAAAAAAGGAAACGCGCCACCTCTGTTATCGGCAAAAGATTCAGAGGTCGGCGCGTTGAGTATTGTTTCGAGGGGGAACCTTGGTGGTGATAGGGTCCCCTCGCTCCGCTCGGGGTTTCAGAAACCTACGGAAGGAACCCCAGGTCCTCCGGTAGCGGCCCGGCAATCGGCGTTTCAAACAACGGCGGCACACTGGGTGGCAGAAGCCCAACGCTGTCCGGATCGATTGTGAGCGCGCCATCGCTGGCAAAGAACACTCCAATCTGGATTTGCGGTTCAATGGCAATCGGTTTTGGCAATGAAGTCAGGAACGTGTGCGGATTATGCAACCCCAGTCCCAACGGGAAAGCTATGTCATTGCGATAGAACGTTGCGCGGTCTTTCAAATCTCCGGAACGGATCAATGCAGTTGCTGTCGGGTTCGGCACGGTCATGTCACCGCGGGCAAACTGCACAATCACGGATTTCGCCAGATCGCCCGGCAACGGGTTCTTGCGGATGAACGGGGCCCAGGCCACGGGATCGCCTGCCTGTCCCAGCCATCTGCTGGTATCTTCCACGGTTTGAATCGCAACGGCGCCGGGCACGTTATTGATTACCGTCGGAAGGTTACGAAGCGGGCTGTTGTCATTAAAGAAGATTGGCGGGCCGGCATTGAGCAGCGCCGGAACACGCACTGCCAGTGACTGCGTGAGCAAGAGTTGGAATGAAGGGCTCAGGCGAACGATATCGATGATTGGACCGCCGGGAACATTCGGAACACCGGCCCGGACATCGGGCTCGATGCCCATGAAAATCGTGCCGTAAATGCCGCCGAATGACTGGCCGGCATAGTAGATGCGGTTAGGATCGAGCGACTGGAGCCCATCGCCGTTCACGTCGACTCCGCCCTGGATGGCGCGAACCAGTTCCATCAGGTTGGCAGCGGTCTGCTGGAGCGCATCGCGCGATCCAATAGTCCCCTGCGCGCTGGCAAAGAATGTGGAAGAACCTTCCGCACTGGTGATCTGGCCGTTTCCGTCCTGGTCAACGCCGCGGCCGCCTTCAAGGAACGTGGTTGAGGTAGTTCCCTGCTGCACGGTCAGCGTGCTGTTGGGGCCAAAGCCATGGCCAACCACATTGATCGCAATGCTGGCAATGCCGTTGTGAGCAAGCACGGATGCAACCGCAAATGGCGCGCCCTGCTTGCTGTCAGTAAATCCATGGCCAAAGATCGCCACCGGCCAGCCGTTGGTTGGGCGCGGTCCGGACGGAATGAACAGGTTGAAGAAAATATCTTCCGTACCTTGTGCGGGAACGCTTTGCCGCGTCGGCACCTGCGGGATGAACACGTTGGCGTTCTGCCAGTGCGTTCCACTGAACTTTCCGAATGCCAGCGTGCTAATGGAACCGGGGAATACCTGCAACGCGCCCAATGCAGCATTCAGGCTGGTGGGAATGAGCGGGCCAACCGTGAGGGCCTGCACATTCCAGGTGAGTCCAGTAACGGTGTTCAAAGGAAAGACGGTCTTCTCGCCACCAGTTCCCAGGTTGAAATTTACTGCTGGCGAAGCCGCCGCTTTCACTTGCTGGCGGATGCTCTCTAGTGTCGCCGTGACGCTCTCGACTGTAAACAGGCTGGCTGCGGCGATGTGCTTCTTGTCCAAACCAGGAGCAATCTTATTCAAAGTCCCATTGTCGATCAGGCTGCGAACAGCCTGGCGGTAAGCGCGCAGTTGCGCGTCAGCGCTGCCGTCGGCATCCAGGTTGCGAAAGCCCGCGACGGCTGCCACAGGATTTCCAGCGGCATCGTGCACGCCGTCTGTAACGACCAGAAGATAATTGGCGTGCTGATCAAGATGCTGGTCTGATTCCGCAAACAGCGTCAGCGACGCCGGGTCCCAAACGATCTGGTTAATGCCGATGACATTAGGAGTAAAGCCATGGAAAATGTTGCCGTCATTTTGCTGGCCGAAGGCAAATGCTGCCGGCAACTGGACCAGGAAGACCGTATTGCTATTGACCGTGCTCACGTCAATTGCGCCGTCAAAGGGAATGGAAATGCGCGGCTGCGGATTAAATCCATCCAACTGGTTCACCAGCGTCAGATCGGCACAGTCAGAAGGATTAGTGGCGCAGTTGGGAAGCGGGACGTTCACTCGCAAGCCGGTAAGCTGCTGCGAATCGAACACGGTAAAGCGGTCACTGGGAAACGGCGACTGCGTGGTCGATTGCAGGTTGAAGAGCGGATGCGTCTCGGCCAGGGCCAGAGCAGGTGTTAAAAGCGCTGTCGCAACCAGAAAAATAATGGCGCGGCGAATGAATGAATACTTTTCAGTGAGGATCGTATGCATGGCGGTGGAATACCTCCAGGGGGAGTTGCAACGGGTGACGAAAACCTTAGACCTTACGGAAAGGGTTGTCAATGGCTGCCAGGACGAATTTTCGAGAACTCATGGGATGATGCAATCGCCGCAGATTTCCGCGGACGATCGCTGATCAAAAGAATCAGCCGCGAATCAACGCGAAAGGCGCGAATCCAATTTCGATTTCGTGTTCATTCGCGAGAATTCGCGGCTAATTTTATTTCGCTATCTTCGGCCATCAGAAGGCATTACAGGGCACGCCCCCATCGCCATTCTCGCCATGCTTACGGGCGCAACGAGCTGCGTCGAAAGCATCAAAGGGGCGCAGGAACTGCGCCGGATGGAAGAGGAAGAACGAGGGAGGCGCCACGTTCAGGGGGCCCAGGGTTGCCGCCTCCGCATTCAGCGCGTCCGCGTGGAGGTTGGGCCAATGGCCCGTGTCCAGGCGGCCGATCAGGTTTTCCAGGGCGGTAATGGTTTCTGCCGGAGTGAACGTGCAGTGTCCGGCGCGATGCACAAAGATCTGACGGAGAAGCCGCTCGTTGCCGGCCTCGCGCACCACGTCACGATAAGCGCTTTCATTCTGGTTGGAGACCAGGCCATCACCTTCAGTGTGCATGGTGAGCACGGGAAAATCGATGTCTCCGTTGAAGATGATGTTCTGTTCAAGGTAGTTCACCGCGTCAGAATCGGCGGAGATGCGCGCGGCCTTGTTCAGGGTTTCCAAATCGTCTTCCAGGTCGAGCCCCGCCTGTTTGTAAAGAGCGCGAACTTCCGCGCCGTTGACGGAATGTTCAAACTGTTCCCTGTAGTTAACGCCGGTATTCCATGAAGGATTGCCTCCGGCGCGAAACTCCAGTTCCGCGCGAAAGGCAAAGATAAACGGGAAATCCACCTGCTGCGCCCACAAGAACTGGTTGGCGGCCTGGGAAGCAAAATCGTTGGCCGCCGGCTCGGGTGAAGCAGGATTAAACCAGCCAGGCACATCTCCGAAAGAATTTGCCAGGGCCAGGCGCGCCCGCCCCTGCGGCGTTGCGTTGGCCGCGGCCAGCAGTTGCTCCGCCAGCAGGAAGTTGCCGGTCGGGTTGGTGATGTTGACAACCTGAAGCGGTCCGCCGGAGTTGAAGAGAGTCTTGAAAGCGAAGGCGGAATCCAGCGCCTGGTTCCAAGTGGCCACGCCGCCGGAAAGCACGCCGCACATGGGCAGGGCCGCGTCAAACCGTTTGGGATTTCTCTGGATCAGGCCGGCAGTGATGATGCCGCCCAGGGAATGTCCCCAGGCGATGGTGCGCGTGGGCTTGCCAACCTGCGCGTTGAAGAGGTCAAGGACTGCGATCTGGTCCACCAAAGCTTCATGAATCGCCCAACCGGTGGTGGCATAGGATGAGCCCGCCAAAGCAAAGCCATTCGCCAGGAGGAATGCGCGCGTGCCGGGATCACCCACATCCTGTGCTGGATTGCCTGAGCCGGGCGTTACATAGCCATGGGAGTACAACAGCAATGTGCCGTTCCATGGCGAAGGCACTTCAATCAGATATGTGGCTCCATCAGCGAAGGAGCCGGCAATAGTTGTGGTTGCGGCCTGGGCCGGGATTGCAGCCAGGCACACCAGCACCAGTGTAAAAACTAACATCAGGCCAAAGCGTGAGTTCATAAGCCTCATGGGGAAGGTCTCCTTCTTGTGGAACTTGGCATTAGGCGATTGAAGATAGAGGTCGCCCGGAATAATCAAAGGCGAGCTCCGATACACAGCCGTCTTAATATTGCGGACGCAACAGCGGGGCTGGCGTAACGGCTGATTCATACATCCGGCTGTGAGCAGGTACAGGAACGGTGCGGAATTATCTTAGACGGCTTGCACTTTGTCAAAAGCATACGGGCTTCACCACAAAACATTCCAACACGCTCACACCTCGCCATGGACAGTCCTGGCCTGTTGTTTTGAGACGCCGATTCGCGGGAATGTTACTGCGTATTTCGAATCGTTTACTTCCGACGAGGCCGCTGCACCAACTCCCCGCCGCAATTTGGGCAGACATTTTTCATCTCATCAGCGCATTTTTCGCAAAAAGTACATTCATAAGAACAGATCATTGCGGCCGCATTCGCCGGCAACGCTTGGTGGCATTTTTCGCACTCTTGCCGCATCTCAAGCGCCATATAACTCCTCAGCGAATATGGATGTTCACCAGATACGGACTGCTGAATTCCGTCATGTCTCCCGCTTTCTTTCCCGCCACGGGCAAGAGCCGCGCGGAGAGCGGCTTGTGCCACTTGACCGCCAGGCTGGCCATATCGCCGATGATGCTTTCAAGGTCATGCAGTGAAATATCGCCCGGCAGAGGTATCGCGTCGAGTCCGGTGCTGCAAACTGAAGAGTACGACATGAGCGAATCTCGGCTGACTGTGCCCGATTCCCAGCGTTTCGCAAGCACGGAATCCTCCAGCACCGGCAGCATCAGCCCGCTATAACCGGCTTGTTGTACCGGCACTTTCTTCACCGCCGTGGTGATGGTGTAGGCAACGCTCAAACTTCCGGCTGATCCAATCTCGCCATGCAACAATGATTCCATCGCGGCGCCGATGGAAATTTCTTTCAAGGGAACGGGAGTTAGGTCAATGCCTTGATACTTCCAGCCGGTGCTCATCGAAACGCGGTGCGCGATCTCTTCAACTTTCTTTGCCTCACCACCCAGCGCCGCGGTCAGTTGCTCGCCCACGGTATTCAGATCGCCTTTGGCGGTAGCAAATACTTGCTGCACGATGTTGGCCGACTCCAAGCCAATGGCAAAGCCATGCCCCGCGTCTGACGTGTACGACACGGGAAAGAATGGAGCGACCTGCGGCGGAAACGCTCCTGCCGCAAAATGGAAATTGCCTTCACTGTGTTCCGTGTGGTCTTCCAGATATTTGATGACCCCTGCGGCAGCGAGCACACCGTTCCAATGAATTCCTGCATCGTCAGCCACGACCACAAAGCCGTTGATATTCTGAGTTTCAGCCAGGATTCGCGCCAGCAACTCGGCTTGCTTCGGATCGTCAGCGTCCTTGCTCATGGCCGAACCAATGTCCGGCGTAAATCCTTCCTGCTGCGCCAGCTTGTCATAGGTCTTGAAAAATTCCAGCGCCTGCTCCGGCGTAAGTCCTTTTGTATATTCGGGAAATGGCTGCGTTGTGATGCGGAGGGTCTCAACCTCATAACCAGCTTTGGTGAATGCATCCTTGGCCGAGCGAAGCATCTTTAATGCTTCAGCCACCTGCGCTTGATACGTAGCGCGATTGAGGCGCACAAACGCCGTTACCGTGCGTATCTTTGGATGTGTATCGGGTGGCACTGCATTGGTCGCAGGCGACTGAGCAATGGCGATGGATGAAGTGAGCAGGAAAAACAGAATGATCGCAAAGCGCTTGAGCATGCCAGAGGGATCTCCGTCTGGCATTCTACACAAGCCGGAAAAAAACTGATTACTGCAACAGCTCTGTTATTGCAACAACTCGGTACCGTCGCAGTTTTTCACGATCATTTCCTGCATGGCGTCGCTCACGCGAGTAAATTCCAGGCCGTAACGAAAGCCCTCGCAGGTGCGGATGACCGCATCAAGCTTCGCCTCAGTAGATGAATAAGGGAACGTAAGTTCCAGGCGTACGGCTGTGCCTATCGGGATGGAGCACGGGATGTACGCGCCAATACCGCCCCGACTCAGGCTGTTCGCCCGGCCAAACGCGAAGTCACTCTTCCCGTTGTTGGGAAACGAAACTTTCAGACGAACGTCAATCTTATGGCGCGACCAGCGTCTCGCCGTCGGGCCGGGGTCAAGTTGTGACATGGGGAGTTCCAATGGGTTATATCCTTCGTCTGGCTGGAACGATATTCGCCACTTTGCGGAAAAACTTCAACAGTACTGCCGACATATGTACTTTTGTAGATAACTAACCGTCCCAACGAGCAAGCTGGATGGCAACCACTGTGCCGCTCAGCGCGAATTTGAATACGATCGCCGTTCCATCTGGTTGATCAGAATGTTCCACATGTCGATGTCAAGCTGGAACTGATGTTTCAACGGCGTTTGCGTGCTGTCCACAAACGCGAGGTTGCTTTCCATCTGCTGGACCAGGGCGCGCATTTTTCTTATGTCTTCGCGTAGCGCCTGCGCATCATTGGCGCGGTTATTCGCGAGTTGGCGGATCTGCGCATTTTCCGCGGCGCGAGCAGCGTCGGCTTGCGAACCAGCGGCTTGCGTAGATGAATTAGGAGTTTGTTGAATGGCGCTCACCGGAATAATGAAACTAATAAATGCAAATAAGAAAATTACCTTCTTCAATGACATGGATTTCCTCCTTAGGACGATAACGTGATGTTCAATGTTAATCGTAGCCAGACGCTGGCAATGGTGGCAACGGCCCTGCGTTACCCAGAACCGCGCGTTTACTTGCGCTCAGTTATGTCCGCCGCGCTCAGAGATCAGCCGCATCGCCGCTCGATTGACCCATTCTTGTTCCTGAAAGCGTTCGCCCCATGTCAGCGGCGTTACGCCACGATAGTCGTGCATTCTGTCGTCATTCGTAAAACGCAGCCGCTTCCGCAGTGACGCGCGAACATTAGGATCGGCGCCGTGGTCCAGCAGCAAACGAGTAAAGTCGCCATCGTGTTGTCTACCGCATCTGTAGGACTGCGATACTACACAACCGAAGATCGGCGTGTGCCCGCCAAAGCCATCGGCATCAACCGCCGCTTTTGCATCCACATTGGCGCCACGTTCAATCATCCAGCGCGCAACCTCAATCTCATCGTAGTCAACACACATGTGCAGCAGCGTGGCTCCGGCCAACGGCGTACCATGCAGCGCCAGCGATTCGTCGGCATGGCATCCGAGTTCAGGAGGATAAATTTCCTGGTGTGAAAAAGTGCGGGAAAAAAGTTGCGGATCACGCCGGAGATGGTCTTCCAGCAGATCAATCCGTCCGCGATGCAGCGCCATGGGCGGTGTATCCGGCAAGGCAATTCCCTGCTGCGCCATGATTTCAAGGCAACGATGCTTCCCTTTAGGATAGCGAGAGTAAGTTTGGAGCAGCAGCGCGACCGGAGCCAATGGATCACCATGCTTGCCGGCAAGTGGGGCGCCAAGTTCGAGCAGGAATGCCAGGCCACTATCGCTCAGCGTCTCACATGGTCCCATAACGGCATCGGCTTCCGGGCGCGCACCCATGGCATAAAGCTGCTGGGCGGTTTCCAGCTTTCCCTGCAAGCACGCGCGATCAAACGCGTGTTGCAGGTCAACCGCGCCAAGTTCGCGAAGCATGTGGATGATTTTATTCTGGCCAATGTTCGCTGCGTAGGACATGGGCGGCCCCCAGTTGCTGGGCAATCCGCGCGCGTCATCATGAAGGAGTCGGGGATCTTTCAACACCAGTTCACGAACCGCGTTGATATCGCCGCGCCAGATTGCATCCGTCATGCGGCAGGCAGTGGCCATACGCGGCCAGCTCGGAAGGCCATAACTGCGCGCGAGAACAAGCTGCGCGTCCGCAAGCTTGGCGTTTTCTGGCATGATCGCTTTGGGATAATGTTTCTTTAACTCTGCAAGCGCAGTAGGCTCGCCCTGCTTGATGGCGCGAAGCAGGTCTTTTGCCTGGTGTTTAAGTTGTTCAAGATTAGGACGAACGGGAAAGTGACGATCTGCCAAGACGGACCTCCTTTGGTCGTGCCCGTAGTCCGCTGTCTGGGGCGAAAAGGAGATTCGCAGTGCCTTTAAATCAATCTTAGGTCAGGTGGACTCAGTCCTCTCCGCGGACAAGCGGCGTCCTGAACGCCACCGCCAGTATAACCTGAAGCCCGGAGAGAACCGCATCCTTAGTTAGCGTGATAACCACTGCGGGGCGTGATCTGGTCCTTCACCACCGCGCCGCCTTTCATCACAAAGCCAATGTTCTCCAGCGCGCGCACATTCTGCAACGGATCGTCAGTCACGGCGATCACGTCGGCGAATTTGCCCGCTTCAAGAGTGCCAACGTCTTTGGCTCGTCCAATGAGATCAGCAGCGCTGCTGGTGGCGGCGCGTATGGCTTGCGCCGGAGTCATCCCAAATTTCACCATGTAGAAGAATTGCTTCGCGTTGTCGCCGTGCGGATAAACGCCGGCATCGGTGCCGAAAGCCATCTTGGCGCCGCCCTTAACCGCGCGCTCAAAATTCTCGCGCTGTTGCTTGCCGATTGCCTTCTCTTTATCGACATTTTCTTTTGGCAGCCCAAACTCAATGGCCTTGCCCAGGATGTAATCGTCGTTATAGATATCCATCACCAGGTAAACGCCATGCTCCTTCGCCAGGCGAATGCCTTCATCATCGATCAGGCTTGCATGCTCGATTGAATCAATGCCAGCAAGAATCGCGTTCTTGATTCCCTGCGTGCCATGCGCGTGCGCCGCGATCTTGCGGCCGGCCATGTGCGCTTCGTCGGCCGCGGCCTTCAGCTCTTCCGGAGTAAATTGCGGAGCGCCAGGACTATCGCCTTTGGAAAGCACGCCGCCGGTGGCAAGAATCTTGATCACGTCCACGCCATATTTCACCTGCGCGCGCACCACGTGGCGAATCTGGTCAACGCCATCGGCAATCTGGAAGTTCCGTTCCTCGGGAAACATGGTGACGCGCGTCTGCGGAGAAAAGTTATTCAGGTCGCCGTGTCCGCCGGTAATGGTGATGCCCGGTCCGCTGGCCACGATGCGCGGCCCCGGAATCAGGCCTTCATTAATCGAGTTGCGCAGATCCACGGCCAGAAACGGCAGAGAGCCCACATCGCGCACGCTGGTGAATCCGGCTTCCAGCGTCTTGCGCGCATTCACCGTGGCGGCAAAGGCGCTTTGGAACGGCGTGTTCTTGAAGTTATAGATTTCGTCATAACGGTCAGCCCGCGCGCCCAGATGCGTATGGCAATCGATCAACCCGGGAAGCACGGTGGCGTGCGAAAGATCGACGACGGTTGCACCTGCGGGAATCGAGACCTCTCCGGCCGGCGAGACTTTTTGAATGCGCTCGCCCACAACCATGATCACCATGTTCTCGCGCGTTTTGTCGCCGGTACCGTCAAACAGATGTCCGGCGCGAATGTAAACAGTCTTTGGCGTAGGCGTTGGCGCGGGTGTCTGCGCGAATGCAGGCAGAAGTGCGATCGTCACTACAAAGAGCAGCAACATAAAGAAGAAAGAAAACCGTTTCATCCAAAGCTCCTGGAAAAAGTAACGGAGAGTATATAGGAAGAAGAGCGGGGCCGAGCGCCTGCCTCGCTGAATAATCACAAGAGGGTGCGTGCTGTTAAAGCGTTTTGGAGCCTAGCGACATTTGCTTTACGCGCGGGGGTTAGCGGCGAGGCCGACTTGCGTGCCGAGCCGCTTGCGTCAGGCGCAGACTACACCAACCACGTTCCACAATCTCCAGCGGTTTGCAAAATTTAAAGCGGCGCGCTTCGGGGACTTAGCTCTTGGCAACCAACAGCACTCGAGAAAAATTCAACCATATCCGCCAGCGATCATACTCGCGGCTGTGAGACGTTGCGGTAACCACGGCGTCTTCCACGCAATTCTTGCTGAAGATCACTTGCAGTTTCGATCCCAGGCCCACCATCGGCCCAATCAGCATCGTGGCATCGCGTTCACCCACGGGAAGAATCAGGTCGCGCTCCTGAAACGGAAGACCGTTGCTGGCGAGCCCACGCAAGATCGCAATCGTCCCTCCCTCCGGGATTTGCAGCGCTTGCGTTTCCGTTGATGTCTCCGGCGCTTCAGGCTGCGCAACTCGCGCATGGTTTGCACCGCTGATGGTCGCGGGATTCATCACGGTGACGGCAGGAACGCCGAGTTCCCAGTCTTCCGGAGGAAAATAAATTCCCCAGAAATTTTCCGGGCGATACAGTTCAATTCCGTATTCGCGTTCGCCGGAATCCGCCCACACCACCTGGCCCACGCGCCATTTATATGGCGCAAGCATGGCCACGCGCACTTCCATCTTGGGTTCCAGCGGGACTGCGGAACGGATCTTGGCGCCGTGCCGGTTCACAAGAATGGTTTCCGCGGCCCCACTCACGTGTGACCCGTCACTCTTCTGGCCGGAGACTGCTAACGCTAGTGAAACAAGAACACGAGAGCTTCTACGCCCTCGTTCCTGTGGAATGAGTTGCGCCATATGTCTCTTTAAGACAAAGCTTAGATTTAAGGAAACTATAGAGCCCGCGGCCAGTTGCAGGCTATATTACCGGCAACACACGTCTGCCGATACCAAAAAGCAACGCCTCATTGTCCCACGGTAATCTCGACTGTCAATACCTCAAAATGTTCAATCTCTGCGTCTGCTCCCAGGCCACGATCAGCCAGCTGCGCAACAGCCTTAAAAAGCAACTACTTAGAGAGTCCCTCACCCCAAAAGCTGCACGATTTCAGGCGCCAACGTTGGCTCACTCTCGCATGCTGGCCGAACGCCTAAAGCACCGGCTCAATGCTGCTCACATAAATGGTCTGGGTAGCTTTATCCAGCGCGCCTTTGATTCTCACTTTCCTCGCGGCCAGTTCAGCCGGCCGCTCCTGGTCACTCAGTTTGTAGATTTTCTTTGTCGAAGGGACATACAGAACGTAGCCATATCTCCGGGCGCAGCCTTTCACGCAGTTGGCTGCGGTATTCACCTTCGCCTTGGCCATCACTTCTTTGTGCGATCCCTTCACCGCGCACTGGCCGTCACTGATCACCCCCACAAATGTCTGCACCGGCGCTGCGGCCCGCGTCTTCTTCGGCTGGGCTTGCGGCGACGGGGTGCCCTGAAAAGCAAAGGCGCTCACTGATAAAACGGCGCTGATGAACAGCGCAGCTCCTGCTGGAAATTCCTTCATTGATTCTCCTGTCCAACCCACTGCCCGTTCCGTCAGTGGTGAGATTTTGCTTTTCCGATCGCCCGGATCACGCGCGCCACCCGATCTCAAAGAACCATTCTCTTTTCCGATCAGTGTTATCCGCGTTAATCAGCGGTAAGGTTTTCCCAATTACCCGATCTCCCGGTCTCAAAACCTAGCTCGCTTTTCCTTCTCTTGCTGCCCGGGCCTGCGCCGCGTCGTAGCTCTCGCCATAAATCGACGGCACCTTTCCACCCATTGGCCTCAAGTAGGTGGAAAGCTGTCCGCGATGGTGGATGGAGTGGTTCTGCGAGAGCTGCAGGAAGCTGACCGCCGGCATCTGAAACATGCCGCGGAAATCAACGGATTTAGTCAATTGCTCGCCGCTCAGGCCTTCAATCTGCTTCAAATTCGCGTTAAATGACTCATCAAACCAGGCGGCAATCTTGGCGGAGTTGTTGATTGAGTCCGGACGGTTGTTAGGCGTGAAATCAAATTTTCCCACGCATATGCCGCCCAGGAAGCGATGTTCCGCCGCCACAATGTGCCACGCCAGCTCCAGCGCGCTCTTGGCCACCGGCTCCGGACGATAGTCGCCTTTATCCAGCGGTATGGCTTCAATCACCCGCTTGGTGGTTTCGTGTTCCGTTTTGATGGTGGGCAGTGTAAGCGCAAGCAAAAATTTGGCCTGATCGGGAGTCATCTGTGCAGACATGGCTGGTATTTCCTTTCCTTGGGAATGAAGGAACAATTCTACCAGCGGAACGCTGCCTCAGCGTGCCGTCCATTACGCACGACGGTCAAAGCCGCAAGTAGACTTCTATGATTCAGAAGCCAAATGAGAACATCAAAGTAAACCGTTAAACTAGAGAACTGGAATCAATAGTGCAAAATCGTAAGGAGCTATCGAAACAAATGGAAATTCTCAACCAGCAACAACGCACGCGGGCCGTCGAAGTAATGAACGAGTATTTATCCGCCCCTGTCGATGTAGATGGAAAAACTCCGTCACAAACGAGTACCGAACTTGACCAAAAGCGTGCGCAGGTAATTGAGAATGATCTTAAACCGCTCATCGCGAACTATATTTCTGGCGCGGTTGCGCTTCCCGATTTCAAGTCTAAGGTCGATAGCATCAACAAAAGAAACGAATTGTGGGGATTCAAAGGAATCAAAGGCCAGATGTTCTTCAATATGCTCGTCAATGTCGCGGATAACCAGGAAGAATGCGACCAAGAGTTGAAATCTGCCCTGGCTGCCCCTGCAAATGATCAGATCGCCTCAAGCAGAATCAAAACTTTCCTGAGTTACGTTAATCGCGTGGGACAACAGTGGGTTAATGCTGGAAATACGCGACATGGCTCTCCCAAGATCGGAAGTGTTCCATTCTTTCTTTCCTACTTCTGGCAACTTCAGGAACGCAATGTATGGCCGGTTTATTACACGAATGCGGTGCAGGCACTAACCGACCTCAATATCTGGCAGCCGTCAGACAATATTCCTGAGGACTATTTAAGTTTTAAAAAAGTGCAAGAGATTCTGCAGCAACTGTTTACGGAAGCCAGCAAGCATTCATTCAGCCTTTACGACGTGGAACACGTCTTCTGGTTCAAGGGAGGCAATCCGTATGTGCCAGCAAAGACCGAACGTAAAGCTGTAGAAATGGCATCTACTCAAGCGACAGTTGTGAATTTCTTAGTCGACGCCGACCGTTTGCCAGAAAGTTATGTGCCCCCAATTGTGGCCATTCTCCCCGAAATGGCTCGCCACGACCCAAGGTTGATAGAAGCGGCGAAACGATCTGGGACGAGCCTTGAGAGAGCGTTTGAAAAAGGTATTGATGCTGCACTTACAATTTTGGGTTATGAGACTAAGTTGCTTGGGCAAGGGCAAGGACGGGTACCTGACGGACGTGCTATCGCGCACGATGACAACTATGCGCTTTTGTGGGATGCAAAAGTGCGTACAAATCCGTACAGTTTAGGCACAGACGATCGGGTCATTCGCGAATACATCACAACTCAGAGCCGGGAATTGAGTCGCCGACACAGAAACATCTACTATCTAATTGTTTCGAGTTCGTTCGCTGACGATTTCGATGAAACAATCGCTTCCATAAAGATGGAAACTGAGGTGAGCGAGGTCGTCCTGCTCGAAGCGGAAGCGTTGGTCGCTATGGTCGATGCAAAATTACGCGCTCCCCTTCAAGTAGGTTTAGGCCCCGACGGTATTCAACGTCTCTTCACCAAAAGTGGGGGGCTGAACGCGGAAATGGTACGGAAATATCTTATTTGAAATGCTGGACATTTTGATTGCTTGACGGACATAAATCGCACCCTCCTATCCGCTATGCCAAACAGTTTTGTCTCGATCGCATAACCTACACCCAATACGTCCTATCCAGCGTCCTGTACTGGATCGCCTCCGCGATGTGCTTGCTCTCAATCTGTGGGCTGGCTTCCATATCGGCAATCGTGCGCGCGACCTTCAATATTCGGTCGTGCGCCCTTGCGCTAAGTCCTTGCTGTTGCATGGCGCGTTCCAGCATGCGTTCGCTGTCCGTGCCCAGATCGCAATAAGCGCGGATCTGGCGTGAGCTCATCTGCGCGTTGGAATAGTTGCGCTCACCGGCGGCGGCAAAGCGATTCAGCTGTACCTCGCGGGCGCGCACCACGCGTTCGCGAATCTGCGCCGAGCTTTCCGCCTTGCTGTCACTCCCGCGGAGCTCTTTGTAATTAACCGCCGGAACGTCAATGTGAATATCAATGCGGTCCATCAGCGGCCCGGAAATCTTGGATACATAGCGCTGGATCATCGGCTGCGAGCACGGACAATCTCTCTGTCCCGAGCCATGGTAGCCGCAAGGGCAAGGATTCATGGCCGCGGCCAGCATGAATCGCGCCGGAAAAGTCAGCGACATCGACGCGCGCGCAATCGTCACGTTGCCGTCTTCCAGCGGCTGGCGCATTACTTCCAGCACGTTGCGCGGAAATTCCGGCAGTTCGTCCAGAAACAAAACGCCGTTATGCGACAGCGAAACTTCGCCGGGACGCGGGATGATTCCCCCGCCAATCAGCCCGGCGTCGGAAATTGTATGGTGAGGCGACCGGAACGGCCGCACGCTCACTAGGCCGGACGCGGCGTCCAGCACGCCGGCAACGCTGTGGATCTTGGTGGTCTCCAGAGCTTCTTCAAACGTAAGCGGCGGAAGAATACTGGAAACGCGCTTGGCCAGCATGGTCTTGCCGGATCCAGGCGGCCCGATCATGAGAATATTGTGTCCGCCTGCGCAGGCAATTTCCAGCGCGCGCTTGGCCGTAAACTGTCCGCGCACTTCCTTAAAGTCCGGCGCGCCGAACTGGTCGGCCTCAACCAGCATCTGGGAAGTATCGACGGTCAGCGGTGAGATTCCGTTGCCGGTGTTCAGCAGGTTGACCACATCGATCAGCGACTTTACCGGATAAACATTCACGCCGCTCACCACGGCGGCTTCCCGGGCGTTAACCTCCGGCACAATCAGGTTCGCAATCTTTTTCGCGCGGGCTGCAATGGCAATCGGCAACGCGCCGCGCACGCCGCGAATGCCGCCGTCGAGTGATAGTTCACCCACCATCACGTATTCAGGCAGCTCTTTTTTTATCAGGCCGCCGTAAGCGCCCAGAATTCCCATGGCCATTGGCAGGTCAAAGCCTGAGCCCTCTTTCTTGACGTCCGCCGGCGCAAGGTTGATGGTGATCTGCGTGATTGGGACTTCAAAACCGCAGTTTCTCAGGGCCGCGCGGATGCGCTGCCGGCTCTCGCGCACCGCGGCATCGGGCAGGCCAACGGTCTGGAAATTCTCTTCCTGGCTTCTGGTCGGGCTAATATCGACTTCAACCTCAATGATATTGGCGTCGATTCCAAAGACTGCGGCGCTCTGGGTCTTGAAGAGCATGCTGGCGGGTGATCTCCTGGGCTGGCAAAGCATTCTAGCAAGAGCGGGCTGAAATGCAGAATTTTGCAGACTGAATCACCCCAGAGGTACCGTAACCGCTTGACCTCTGGGGTTACTCAAGTACATGTTTTCATTGAATTTGACCCCCTTTTGAAAGTACCATCAAGCCATTCTCACCGGTGTTTTTTATGACGCGGTATCTTGAGCCTCGCGTTGACATCAGCCTCGACGTTAAAGTGTGGGGCATGGATCTCTACGGGAAACCGTTTGTGCAACATGCTCGCACGGTGAATGCCAGCTCCGTTGGCGCGCGGCTCATCGGGATTGATTGTGTCCGCGAAGGCGAAGTCATCTCCCTCCAGCATGAAAACCAGAAAGCACGCTGCAAAGTAGTCTGGGTTGGACGTGACGCAGCCAAGTCAAGACAGATCGGTATACAGGTAGTTGAGCCGGACAAGAAGCTCTTTGGTGCAAAGCTGAAATCGCCGGCCATACAGACAACGCAGTCTGCTTCCAGCTTTACTGGGTTTGCCGGCACGGCCCAGGCAGCGCAACAGGCAAGGAGACCCATGCCAGAACCCACGGGAACCAGAAGGGCCCAGCAGCGTTTCCACTGCACCGGCGGCATTGAGATGCGCCGCAATGAGGGTGCGCCACCAGTGTTTGGCAACTTAAGTGACTTGAGCCTGACCGGCTGTTACGTTGAAACCGTATCCACGCTTCCGGTGGGCACGGAAATCCTTGTTATGCTGCGTGTGCGTGACAACGTGGTGCGAGGCCGCGCACAGGTCAAGACTTCACACCACGCCGTTGGGCTGGGTCTGGTGTTTACGCAGTTGAGTAGAGAGGACCAGGGCAAGCTTGAATACATCCTGAGCCTGCTTTCCGGATCGCTTGACTTGAGCACGGACGATCCGCGAAAGCTCGCGCCCGAAGATCCACTTCCGGTTTCCCGGCCGTTCACCCCGAGCACCATTCAACCAATTTCACGCGGAGGTTCAAGCAAAATGTCCAGCCAGATGTCAACTCAGGTTACCCGCACGATTGAAGAACTCAATCAGCTGGAACAGGGTCTGGTAATTGACAAGGTGGACCCGCGCATCATCGCCCAGTTTCATGACGCGGTGGAGCATCTCCGGCAGACCGCGTGGTCGGTGGTGCAGTGGGTCGACCTGAACTCCAAAGGCGGTGACCCTTTTGAAGTCCTGCCCCAGCTTGAGGCCGAACGCATGCACATGCTGCGCAAACTGGCCCACAACGTCACAGCGGACCTTGATGGCGGCAGCATCACGCGCTTTACTGAAGGCATCTCGAATATCTATGAAGAAGTGCAGGCGCTCTACCGCGGGCTAAGGAAGATTGTGATTGACGGGCCGGATGACAAGTAAAAATCCCGAGCTGCGCTTGTTCCGAAGTCCCGAACCCGCCGCTTTTCGGGTGGAGGGAGCCCTATCATTGCGAAGACCGAACCACAAAGAAACACGTGCGATTCTGGCGCATTTCAGAAATTCCGTTGATTCGCGGCCTGATTTCTGTTCTGCCTAGTCTCTCGCCGCTATAGGGCTCCCTCACTGCGTGAGGGATTTCAGATTCAAATCAATTCTGATTCGCGTTAATTCGCGGCCTGATTTCCTTTGAGTTCCTTCGTGTCCTTTGCGGTTAAACCCTCTCCACCGCCATCGCCACCGAGTTTCCTCCGCCCAGGCACAACGCCGCGATACCCCGCTTGCCGTTCCGACGTATCAATTCATAGATCAGCGTTACCAGCACGCGCGTTCCGCTTGCGCCAATTGGATGTCCCAGCGCCACCGCGCCGCCATTCACATTCACCCGCGCGGGATCGATGCCCAGCTCTTTGATTACGGCCACGGACTGCACCGCGAACGCCTCATTGATTTCGTACAAATCAACGTCTTCCGGCTTCCATCCGGTCTTAGCCCAGATTTTCCTGATGCCATCCACCGGCGCCATCATCACCCACTCGGGAGCTGTGCCGCTCGTTGCTTGCGCCACCACGCGGACCATCGGCTGCGCGCCCAACTGCTTCGCCCGCGAAGCTGATGTCACCACCACCGCCGCCGCGCCGTCGTTCATCGTGGAAGCGTTGCCCGCCGTTACTGTGCCATCTTTCTTGAACACCGGTTTAAGATTTCCCAACGCCGCCGCAGTCGTGTCCTCCCTCGGTCCTTCATCTTTATCAAACAGCACAGGCGCTTCACCTTTCTTCTTAGCCGGCAGTTCCACCGGGACAATCTGGCTCTTAAATCGGCATTCTTTCCACGCCTGCACCGCCTTCTGGTGTGAGCTCACGGCGTATTCGTCCTGCTGTTCGCGTGTAACGCCATATTTCTGCGCCACATTCTCGCCTGTCATCCCCATGTGGTAGTTGTTGTAAATGTCCCATAGGCCGTCATTGACGACGGAATCGATGATCTGAGAATTCCCCAACCTGTAGCCTTTACGCGCCTGCGGCAGAAGATACGGTGCGTTCGTCATAGATTCCATGCCGCCCGCCACCACGATCTCAGCGTTGCCGGTCTGGATGGCCTGCGTCGCCAGCGCCACGGCTTTTAATCCTGAGCCACAAACCTTATTGATAGTCATCGCGCCCACGGTATTGGCCAGTCCGCCACCCAGTGCCGCCTGTCGCGCGGGGTTCTGTCCCAGGCCAGCCGCCACGACCAATCCCATAATGCACTCGTCTACCTGCGGGGGATCGACGTTGGCCCGCTTTACCGCCTCGCGCACTGCAATGGCGCCCAGCTGCGGAGCAGACAGCGGCTCCAGCGATCCCTGAAATTTACCGATGGGCGTGCGCACGCCGCTGATAATGACAACATCTTCCATAAATCTCTCCTTAGGAATCCCAACCCTTCATTATAAGATGAAGCACAGCGCCCGCGCGCTTCCAAAACTATGACCCAGTTCATTGACCCGCAGTCCACGCCTGAGGCTCCAGCCTCTCTCTCTGAACCGCTTGTCGCACCCGCCGCGCCGGCTCAGCCTGCTCTCATCGCGCCTCTGTGGCACACCATACTGATCACTGCGTTGATCCTGGGCAACTCATTTCTGGGATCGTCGAAGGTCGGTGCGGTACACGGTTCGGGTTCGCGAATTCTGCTTTATGGCGGTACGTTTGTCACGCAACTGATCCTGATCCTGTTCATTTGGTTTGGCATTCGTCTGCGCGGCGTTCGCATGCGTGACCTGATCGGCGGCCGCTGGAAGACCGTGGAAGCGTTTTTGCTGGATGTGGGTCTGGCCTTCGGTTTTTGGATTACGTCCCTACTGCTGCTGTTCGGGATTCGCGTCGCCCTCGGTACCATCGATCTCCACAACATGCAGAAATCGGTCGACGATACCGTTCGCATTCTTGGGCCCATGGCTCCCCACACTTATCTTGAAGCCGGTCTCTTTGTACTGTTGAGCGTATGCGCCGGTTTGTTTGAAGAAATCATTTTCCGCGGATATCTACAGCGGCAATTTGGCGCGCTGGGCCGCAATGCGATCATTGGCATCGTAGCTTCGGGAATCCTTTTTGGCCTTGCGCATGGATACCAGGGCACGCGAATGATGATTGTGATCGGCATCTATGGAATTTTCTTCGGCATACTGGCGCACCTGCGGAAGAGTCTGCGGCCGGGAATGATGGCCCATGCGTTCCAGGATTCCATCGCCGGTATCGGCCTTTTCAAGCTCGTGACCCGGCATTGATCTTCTTCGCATGCATCATTGCCGCTGACATAATGGCCGCATGACAAAAAAATAATTGGTTACCAAGGTACCCGCGCACCATCGCCCCGAAGGATTTTATTTTGTCTGCTCTCTTCACCCAGAGAAGAAGATTTCTTTTTAACATGCACGAACCTCGCTTAGATCAAGGCTTTTTCTCTTCGCCACGCAAAGTTATTTTGAAATCATGATCGCGTTTCACCGCCGAAATGACTTTTCCACGTTCTTGAGCCGGCTGGAAATCAAAAATGACATCAATTTTTTTCTTGACTTCGATTTTCAACCACTCTATACATTCATCAATTGCGGTTTTTTACTTAGGACCGCACATCCATGAAAAATGGAAAGGGAGAATAGAAACATGGCAACCAAGAAAAAGGCAAAAAAGAAGAGCAAAAAGAAATAACAACTCTTCACATCAAACCTAAAGGGGACGCGCAAGCGTCCCCTTAGTTTTTTTAATTGTCATCCGCGCGGGCCGAGGGAGAGAATACTTCGGTGTCGAGAACCGCTGCTGGAGTTCCGTTGAAAATAAACCGCACCCGCGTGCTGTACTCTGTTTTGGTTCTGGCTGTGCTCTGCGTTCTTTATGACGCTCAAGCTTGGCTGGTGCGCATCCCCGCCTACCGCCATCTGTACCGGGTCCATCCCTTTTATGTACCGGAAGGGATCAAAACTTCTTTGCAGATTCTTATTTGCCTGGTGGCGGTCGCTCTTTCACTGGGGAAGAATTTCAGGCAGACATTTACCGAACTCGGCTTGGATCGCGGCTTCAGCAAAGGACTGCTGTTCGGAGTCCTGGCCACCTCCCCATTTTTCTTCGGCTTGGCGATCACCCATCACCTTGGAAAGATCGTGTGGCAGAATATTTTCTATCTCGCTTTCTTCGCGCCTTTTGCTGAAGAGCTGTTGGTTCGCGCCTATGGATTCGGCCAGCTTTATCACCGCTGTCGCTGGCCGGTGTGGCTGGCGATCATCCCCACTGCGGTTCTATTTGGCTGGGGACATGTTGAGCAAGGAGGCAATTTTCGTGAAGCCGCAGCCCTTTTCTTCATACTGAGCAGCGGGGGCGTGTTCTTCGCCTGGTTTTATTACCGCTGGGATTCCGTCTGGTTTCCCTGGACCGTCCACGCCCTGATGAATTTTTATTGGGAGCTTTTTTCCGTCAGCAAAACCGCACTGGGAGGCTGGTTCCCGTTCGTCCTGCAATGGACCACGATTCTGTGCGCCACCTTGCTGACATGGAAGGTCACAAGAAAACAATTCGCAGCCCAGTTTTCAGTCTGATGCCTTGCTCGCCGAGAGTGCGTTTCTCCCAGATAGACGATCATTTCCAACGGCAGGCTCCTCATTCTTCGCAGGGTCTGCCTTTTCAGGATCGTCAAAATCCAGTGTCAGATTTCTGGTTGTGGTCTCGATGGGGCTCAGTTCGGCAATCTCCTCAGTGACGGGAGCGCCCAGCTCGACAAACTTGCGGGCCGACACCATCACGCGGCTCTCCAGCGACCCCACGGCCTTGTTGTAAGACTCCACCGCGCGGTCAAGTCCTTTGCCTACGTTGTCGATGTGTGCGCCGAGCATCCGCAGGCGGTCGTGAAGTTCCTTACCCAGTACGCTGATTTCTTTTGCGTTGCGGGCCAGCTTCTCCTGGTTCCAGCCGTAGGCGACGGCCTTAAGCAAAGCGATGAGCGTTGTGGGCGACGCAGGAATAACTTTTTGTGACACTCCGCGCTCAATCAGCGCGGGATCTTGCTCCAGCGCTGCGCTGAAAAATGTCTCGCCCGGCAGGAACATCACCACAAACTCAGGCGTGTGCTCAAACTGTTCCTGGTAGAGCTTTGAGCTGAGCTGGAGCATATGCGTTCGCACCTGGTTGGCATGGTCCGCAAGTTTCTGCCGGCGGAAGTCATCATCCGTCGCCTCCACGGCTTCCAGATACGCCAGCAGCGGCGTCTTGGCGTCCACAACAACGTTCTTGCCTCCGGGCAGCCGCACAACCAGATCGGGACGCAACCGCCCCGTGCTGGTGGTGACCGTCTCCTGCTCCACGAAGTCGCAGTACGGAAGCATACCGGCAATCTCGACCACGCGCCGGAGCTGAATCTCTCCCCAGCGTCCTCGCACTGTAGGACTGCGCAGCGCTTTCACCAGGTTACCGGTCTCGGTCTGAAGTTTTTCCTGCGTTGAGATCAACGAGCGAACCTGTGTCGTCAGATCGCCGTAAGCTCGGTCGCGTACACTTTCCATCTGGCGGATTTGCTCATCCACTTTCTTGAGCGATTCCCCTATCGGGGCCACCAGATTTTCCACCGCCTGCTGCCGCAACTCCAAGTCACCCTTGGCTTCGCTCTGAAATTTTTCCAGTGTCGATTGCGCGAGATGAAGAAATGCCTGGTTGTTGCTCTTAAGCGCCTCGGCGGAAAGCGCCTGAAAGCTGTCACGCAGCTCCTGCGTCATCTGGTTCAGGATGGCCAATTTGTCGTCATTGGCTTTGCGTTCCAGCACAACCGTGGTTTCCAGCTTGACCTTGGCGGCATTCAACTGCGTGTTCAGGTCTGTGAACTTCGTCGCTTCCAGCCGCGCCTTCGCCAACTCCTGCTGCAGGGCGGACAAGCGTGCGTTCAACACCGCCGCATTCGGACGCACCAACAGCCACGCTATGGCGAAACCAAAAACAGCCCCCACCGCTATCAGCAGAATGTTTGCCACGCCCATCATGAACTCACTCCGATCCTGCGGGAATTACCGGCAATGCCTAAATCGTCCAAGGTCGTCAAACCAAAGATCGTCACAATTGAAAATCCTTTAACCGGAGAGGACGCGAAGGAACACCGCCCCTCCGTGGTGAGATTTGGCTTTCCGATGTCCCGATTACCCGATGACCCGATTTCATCATCCATTCACCCCGGCAACTTTTTTCTCAGCTTCAAGATCAAGCGGCTTTACCGGCAGAAAGACGCGCTGCTCTGTCGCCGGACACAGGTTTTGATAATCACACCAGCGGCAATGCGATCCCGGCTTGGGATCAAACTCACCGCGCCGGATGCCCTCCGCCGCCTCTTCTATTTTTTCGCGCGCGGAATCCAGCTGCTTTGGCGTCCGGCTGGAAACCGCCAGGCTATTGTCCTGCACGTTCACCAGCACCAGCTCCCGTGGCGACAAGTCCATCTGCGCCACGGCCATGGCATAGATCGATAGCTGCAGGCTCTCGTCGGCAAACTTGCGCTCCTTCGGCGCTCCGGTCTTGTAATCGATCACGCGAACCACGCCCTCTTCAAGCAGATCAATGCGGTCAATGCGTCCCTTGATCTCCCTTTCACGCAGCTTGAAGCTGAACTTGTGCTCCGTGGCAATCACGTTGGCCGATCCTCTGGGGCTGGCCAGCAGCAGCGTGCGCAACTGGTCCACTCCGCGCTCTTCATACATCTTCCGTTGCACTGGGTCGTCAATGTAGCCTTTGCCGAATTCAACCTTGAAGGCCTCAATCGCGTCTTCAACGCTGAGTTCCTTTGCATGCGCACCCGGATCGTAATAGTTCTTCAGCACCGTGTGGATGGCGAAACCATACTGCATGGCCGCCGCTGGCTCGCCGGGAATCTTCCAGTCGCGCTCCAGCTTGAACTTCATCGGGCATGTCGCGTAACTCTGGACGGCGTTCGCGCTTAGTGCCATCTCCGGGCCAAAAGCCGGGGGTAGCAGCATCCAGCGCCCCAGGGGTGAAGGGTCAAGCGGCAACGTGGCCGGTGTTGTCCCATTGCTGGTCCGAGTAGTTAACGCAGCGGTCAGCCGTCGGTCGCCGATCAGAGGGCGCAGAAAGCCCGGCGGCGTGGGATCTTTTTTCCCTTTCCCCGGGCGCGACCCGATGCTCAGCCGGTCACGCGCCCGCGTAATGGCAACATAGAACAGCCTGCGCTCTTCCTGGTCATGCACCAGCTTGCCTTCGCCTACGGCAATAGAGCTGCGCAATGCCGGAGGAAACTCAAACAGCCCTTCCTTGAAATACGTGGGAAACGCTCCTGAAGTAACTCGCAGCAGCCAGACATGGGAAAACTCCAGCCCCTTGGCGGCATGCACGCTCATCAACTGCACTGCTCCAGGATTGCGGCGCTCCAGTTCCGCCATCTGCTCTTCGGTAAACAACGGAATAATGCCCCGCCCCTTCTGGTGGTAATCCAGATATTGCAGGAACTCCGGTAACGACGTGTTCTTGACGAACGCCTTTTTCTCCCACGCCGAAGCAAAGCGGAGGATTGCCTGTACCACCGCGTCCTGTTCCGACAAACCAAACTGCCGGACAAGATATGTGAGCGCGCCTTCCGCGCTTAGCTCCTGTTCCCGGATGAATGCACGCGCTTCCTTAATCGTCTCCAGCACCGGCGCCGCAGACTCCAGCGTGTGTAGCACGGCTTTAAAACTTTTCTGTCCGGCGGCTGCACTCAGCTTCTTTCGCAACTCATCGGCAGCGACATTAAACTTTGGCAGGGCGCAAACACGAAACAGACTGTCAGCATCATTGTCATTACCAACGGCCCCGGCCAATGCCAGCACATCCCGCGCCATGGCCGTTTCCAATACATTGAGCCCAATCACAATGAAAGGAATATCACGCGCCGCCAGCTCCGCCATCAGATCTTCCCGCTGCATGTGCTGACGGTAGAGCACTGCCATCGAGCAGTCGCCCGGACGCCGATTCCGTCGCAACTCGGCAATCTCTTCACCGATCAGCGCGGCCTCGCTCTCATGACAATCGGTAAGAACGATCTCCACCGGTTCGTCAAACGCGAAGCGTCCTTCCTGCTGGTCTCTACGGTCACGCCCGGATTCAAGCTGCGCGCGCTGGAACTTTACGCGGTCGCCCAGCGATTGCACCGGAGGATTCTCATTGATGGCCGAGAAAGCCACGCGCAAAATATTTCCGCGCGAGCGTTGATTTTCGTCCAGCACCACGCCCTCAGTCAGGGGAAAGCGCTTCTGGAATTCTTCAAAGGCCGCGCTAGACGCGCCGCGAAAGCGATAGATAGCCTGGTCTGGATCGCCAACGGCAAAAATGTTCTGTTCTTCCCCGGCGAGAAGCTGCGCCAGGATGATATTGCTGGAATTGCAATCCTGAAACTCGTCGATGAGGATGAATCGCGCCTTGTTGCGTTCGCGCTCCAGCAAAGCCGAGTTCGATTCCAGCAGCCGCACGGCATTGCGGATCATCATGCCGAACGTGCCCA
>DAHUXR010000099.1 GCA_027307045.1 Acidobacteriaceae bacterium | reverse complement strand
AAGCAGGGGGGAGGGGGTACCCTTGAGATCGGGTGGATCCGGTGATCGCACGTGATCAGGTGATCGGAACAAGATCGTTGGCCATATCCAAGGTGGTCAGGTTCGCTCTATAAACTTGATAGCTAAACCACGAACGCCATTGTGAGACTTCCTTCCCTCTACCCCATCATCGACTTCTCCTGCTTCGCCGCGAAGCCAGATCCAATCATGGCTATCGCGCGCTATGCGGAAGAATTGATTCAGGCGGGCGCGACGTTGATCCAACTACGCGATAAATCCCAACCGGAGCAGCCGAGAAGATTTCTAAGCTGTGCGCGGGAACTGCGTCGCGTGACTTGGGACAAGGCCACGCTGATCATTAATGATCGCGTTGATATCTGCCTTGCCGCCGACGCCGACGGAGTTCACCTGGGCCAGGACGATCTTTCGCCTGAGTCGGCACGCAGGATTTTTGATTCAGTAACCCACCCTTTGCGACCGATGGAGACTCGCGGAGATCAGCAACAATCTGGGTCGCAAAGGATGGGGCACCCGGGAGAATCGTTTGATCGAGAGAAGACCGGACACTCAGAGAAATCATCTCGTCGAGAAGAGAGAGGACACCGAGAAGGACCGGCGGTCGAGGAGAGAGAGACGACGAGAAAACTTCTCATCGGCTTCTCCACTCACAACCTCGCTCAAGTTAGCGCAGCCGACGCTCTCCCAATCGACTACATTGCCATTGGGCCGGTGTTTGCCACGGGATCAAAAGCCAATCCTGATCCTGTGGTCGGGTTGGACGGAGTGAGGCAGGCGCGGCAGGCTACGCGGAAACCCTTAGTGGCCATTGGGGGCATCACGCGCCAGAATTGTTCTCAGGTAAAAGCCGCAGGCGCGGACGCGGTGGCCGTGATTTCTGACCTTCTTGAGTCCCCGGCAAAAGCAGTTGCGGATTTTCTGCGCGTTTTGGGGTAAAACATACAGAACACTATGTCTTCATCCGCGGAAGTTCGCACCACGCCGCCTCAGGGCGCATCTGGCGCGCCTGAATTAGTGAAAGGGCTGGGACTCACCAGCGCCACCACCCTGGTGATGGGGTCAATGATTGGCTCCGGCATCTTTATTGTGTCGGCGGAGATTGCCCGCGAGGTCAACTCTCCCGCGCTGCTGATTGGCGCGTGGCTGGTCACCGGCTTTATGACGATTGTTGGCGCGCTCTCTTACGGCGAACTTGCCGCCATGATGCCTCGCGCCGGCGGACAGTACGTTTATCTGCGTGAATCGCTGGGCCCGCTCTGGGGCTTCTTGTACGGATGGACGTTGTTTCTGGTGATCCAGACCGGGACAGTCGCCGCGGTGGGCGTGGCGTTCGGTAAATTTCTTGGGCACTTTTTCCCGTCGGTAGCTGCCACGCACTGGCTGGTTGGGCCGTTCCATGTCGGCGTCGCGCAGCCGTTTGGCATTGTGCTGGGCGGCATGGATATGGGCCTGAACACGCAGAACCTGGCCGGAATCATCATTGTTATTTTTCTTACCTGGCTGAATGTTTTTGGCATTAAGACCGGGGCGGCGGTGCAGAACGTTTTTACCATTGCCAAAGTCTCAGCACTGGGGGCGCTGGTGCTGGCGGGAATTTTTGTTGCCCGCAATGCCCAGGCCGCTGCGGCCAACTATGGCAACTTCTGGCGGCTGGACCTGCCGCATTCCGCCGGTGGTGCGGATGCCGCTGGCAATCTTCTGGGACCTTTTGTCGGGGTACTCACGATTCTTGCAGTCGCGCAGGTCGGGTCATTATTTTCTGCCGATGCATGGAACAACGTGACGTTTACCGCCGGTGAGGTGAAAGATCCCAAGCGTAATTTGCCGCTCTCATTGGCCATCGGAACCGGCGTGGTGATACTGCTTTACATTGCTGCCAACTTTATCTATCTGGGGCATCTGCCGTTTGATGGGAATCCTGCCGGGGCTGACGTGGTTTCGCGGGGCATCAAGTATGCGGCTTCTGATCGCGTGGGAACGGCGGTCCTGCAGCAGATGTTTGGCTCCAGCGGTGCGGGCCTGATGGCCATCGCCATTTTGATATCGACGTTTGGCTGCTGCAATGGACTGATCCTGAGCGGCGCTCGCGTCTATTACGCCATGGCCAAAGACGGGCTGTTTTTCAAGTCCACGGGGAAAGTTCATCCCAAATATCTGACGCCGAAAAATGCGCTGATCGTACAAGGCATCTGGACCTGCGTGTTGTGTCTTTCCGGCACGTATAACGATCTGCTGAACTACGTGATTTTTGCCGTTCTGGTCTTCTATATACTGACGATTACAGGCCTGTTCGTTTTGCGGCGCACCAGGCCAGAGGCCGAAAGGCCGTATCGCGCCATCGGCTATCCGGTGCTACCGGCCATATATATTGTGATGGCTTTACTCATCGATGTCGTATTATTGCGCTACAAACCGCAATACACATGGCCGGGCCTGATCATCGTGCTGCTGGGAATCCCGGTATATTTCGTGTGGTCGCGCCGGAGCGCGGTTGCACAAGCGTAAACCTACAAAGGAGAAACTCTGCATGGCCAATATTCTGGCTACGAAGCCGATGGACGTGTTGCTGGCCGAATCCAAAGAGGAAAACGAGCACAGCCTGAAGCGCGCGCTGGGGCCGATCAATCTGATCACGCTCGGTATTGGCGCAATCATCGGCGCTGGAATTTTTGTTCTGACTGGAGCAGCAGCGGCCCAATTTGGCGGTCCGGGCATTGTTCTCTCGTATATCTTTGCGGGAACAGGCTGCGTTTTTGCCGGTTTGTGCTATGCGGAATTTGCCGCTCTCATTCCCATTGCAGGCTCAGCCTATACCTATGGCTATGCCACGCTGGGTGAGATTTTTGCCTGGATCATCGGCTGGGACCTGATCCTGGAATACGCCTTCGGCGCGGCCACGGTCGCTTCCGGATGGGCCGGCACGATCGTCGCATTCCTGCAGGGCTTCGGCATCAATCTGCCTCCCACGTTGATCAACGTGCCGGGCACGCAGATGGTCCTATACAAGAACAACTGGATGCCGCTGGCCACCGTCCAGAAAACACTGACAGACTCAGGCATTGATTGGCACACGCTGCCGCATGTCACCGCCGTTTTCAATCTTGTCGCGTTTCTTGGCATCCTGATGGTGACAACCGTTCTTGTCATCGGCATCAAGGAGTCGGCAAATTTCAACTCCGCAATCGTCTTTGTGAAGCTGGCGGCTGTTCTGATCTTTATCGCCGTTGCCGGCAATTACGTGATGCATCACATGGCTCAAGCCAAGGCCAATTGGACGCCGTTCATTCCTCCCAATACCGGCACCTATGGAATCTACGGATGGTCGGGTATTGCTCGAGGGGCCGCGGTCGTCTTTTTCGCTTATATCGGATTTGACGCGGTTTCTACCGCGGCGCAGGAAGCAAAAAATCCGCAGAAAGATATGCCGATCGGAATCCTCGGCTCTCTGGCAGTCTGCACCGTACTCTATATCGTTGTGTCATTGCTGCTGACGGGTGTTGTTCACTATTCGCAGCTCAATGTGGCGGCTCCGGTTTCGCTCGCCATGTCTCTGACCGGCGTCTGGTGGGGAAGCCTGCTGGTGAACATTGGGGCCATCGCCGGTTTAAGTACGGTGATGCTGGTTATGTTGCTGGGGCAATCACGCGTGTTTTATTCCATGTCGCGTGATGGCTTGCTGTGGAAGTGGGCCGGCGAAATTCATCCAAAATTCCGTACGCCCTGGAAATCCACGATCATTGTCGGCATTTTTGTTGCATTTTTTGCCGCCCTGATTCCAATTGGCGTTCTTGGCGAACTGGTGAGTATCGGCACTCTGCTGGCTTTTGTCATTGTCTGTGCGGGGGTGTGGGTTCTCAGGCGCAAACGCCCTGACATGCCGCGGCCCTTCAAGACCCCGTGGGTTCCCTTTACGCCAATTGCTGGAATGCTGGCGGCATTCTGGCTAATGCGCTCCCTTCCGGGTGATACCTGGCTGCGACTCATCATCTGGCTTGTGATCGGGATGGTGATTTACTTTACCTACGGAATCAAGCACAGCAAGGTGCAGGCAGGACCGGCAACAGCGTTGCAATCGAAATAATCGCTGGCAACGTTCTTTCCAACCCTCCGTTGCGGCGGAGGGTTTTGTTTTAGAATGGCAAGTCTTTCTTGGCGCGATAGCGTCTATTCATTGCGAGGGTTCTGCCGCATGGTCAATCTGCTAGCCACCAAACCGCTGAAGCTTATCCTGGACGAAGCCCATGAAACCGGTGAGCACAGCCTGAAGCGCGCGCTGGGCGTCAATAATCTCATCGCGCTTGGCATTGGCGCGATTATCGGTACGGGAATCTTTGTTCTTGCCGGAACCGCGACGGCGAATTTTGCCGGGCCTGCCATTATTCTTTCATTCGTCCTGGCAGCGACAGGCTGCGTTTTTGCCGGACTTTGCTACGCGGAATTCGCGTCTGCTATCCCTGTTGCCGGTTCTGCCTATACATATGGCTACGCGTCGCTGGGTGAAATATTTGCCTGGATCATTGGCTGGGACCTGGTGCTGGAATATGCTTTTGGCGCGGCCACTGTGGCTTCCGGATGGAGCGGCTACCTGCTCAGCTTGCTCGGCGACTTCGGCGTCAAGCTTCCTGCATCGCTCGCGGGAACGCGCTGGGACGAATTCATCTTCTACAACAAGCACTGGGAGCCTGCCAACCTGCTGATGCCCAAGGTCCAATCGGGCGAGATTGACATTTCCGGCTTGCCGCATCAGTTCGGTGCGTTCAACCTGTTCGGCTTCCTGGCCATCATGATTGCCACGTTGATTCTGGTTGTCGGCATTAAGGAGTCGGCCAACTTCAATACTGCCATCGTCTATATAAAGGTCTGCGTCCTGATTGTGTTTGTCGCCGTTGGCGGATATTACCTGCTGAAACATCCGGAGTTGACGGCAGTCAACTGGCATCCTTTTATGCCGCCAAATACCGGCGTCAGCGGCCAGTATGGGTGGTCTGGCGTGAGCCGCGGCGCTGCGGTAATTTTCTTTGCCTATATCGGCTTTGATGCGGTCTCCACGGCGGCGCAGGAAGCCAAGAATCCTTCCCGCGACATGCCCATCGGCATCCTGGGCTCGCTGGTGATCTGCACCATTCTCTATATCCTTGTGGTCGGCGTTCTTTGCGGCCTGGTCAATTACAAGTTTCTCAATGTGCGCGATGCGCTCGCTGTTGGTATCGATAAGACCGGCGTCGGATGGGGAAGCCTGATGGTAAAAATCGGCGCGCTTATGGGTCTGAGCAGCACAATCGTCGTCATGCTGTTGGGTCAATCCCGCGTCTTCTTTTCCATGTCGCGTGATGGACTCTTGCCCGGAGTCTTCAGCGCCGTGCACCCGAAATTCCGCACACCATGGATTTCCACCCTCATGGTTGGATCGTGTGTAGCATTGCTGGCTGCCTCGCTGCCCATCAATCTGCTCGGCGACATGGTGAACATTGGAACTCTGCTGGCGTTCGTGATCGTCTGCGCGGGCGTCTGGATTATTCGCCGCCGCAATCCCAACCTTGAGCGTCCCTTCAGGACTCCCATGGTCCCATTTGTGCCGATCATGGGAATCCTGATCTCCGGTTATCTCATGGCGAACCTTCCGTTGGCTACTTGGATTCGCTTGGTCGTATGGCTGGTGATCGGCATGGCCATTTATTTTGGTTACGGACGCAAGCACAGCCGCGTGCAGCGCGCAGCCGTTTAAGTCCCGAGCGGAGCGAGGGATCACTACTACCAGAAATCCAGCCATGTCCGGCCCCACCGCGGATTTGCGCGGATGATCGCGGATCAGGAAAACCAAAACGTTAAATTCCCCAGATCAACCGCTGGTCTTAATCAGCGTGATCAGCGTTCATCCGCGGTAAGAAGCCTTTGCTCTACTCCCTGCCTCCGTGTCTCCGTGGTTAGATCTTCCGTTTGATCTAAAATGAACTGGATCAGGAGTCTCCTCTGAACCTCCAACGCTTTCGCCTGCTGAAAATATTTACCTCGGCTCTGCTGTTTCTCAGCGCGGCCGGAACGGTGGGCTTCCATTACATTGAGCACTGGAGCTGGTTTGACAGCTTTTACATGGTGGTGATCACCATGAGCACTATCGGATACCAGGAAGTCCATCCTCTTTCCCACGCCGGGCGCGTCTTCAACGTGGTCCTTATTACGGCCGGCGTATCGCTCGTCTTTCTCATGATCGGAGCGTTGACGCAGGCTTTGCTAGAATTCGAGTTAGTCAAGGTGTTCGGAAGGCGTCGTATGGAACGCGACATTGCGAGTCTCAAGGACCATTACATCATTTGCGGGGCCGGACGCGTGGGGCATAGCGTCGCCAATGAACTTGCGCGCAAGCCGTGTCCTTTTGTGATTATTGAAAACGCTGAAGCCAGCATAGAAGCGCTTGATGCCAAATGGCTGGTGCTGGTAGGTGATGCCGCCAGCGAAAAAACTCTGCGCGAAGCCGGAATCGACCGCGCCGCCGGTCTGGTTGCCGCCACCACCACCGACGCCACCAATATCTACACGGTGCTCACCGCCCGCAGCCTGAATCCGCATCTCAAGATCATTGCCCGCGCCAGTGAAGTAGCCGCGGAAAAGCATTTGAAGACCGCCGGCGCGGATACCGTGATCTCGCCCTATGCAGCTGCGGGCCATCGCATCGCGCAAAGTTTTCTTCGCCCCAACCTGCTTGATTTTCTCGATATCACCAGTGACCGCTCCGGCACCTTCCAAATGCTGATTGAAGAAATCAAGATCGCAGCACGATCTTCGCTCGTGGGCGCAACCGTGGGCACCTCTGGCATCCACCATAAATTCGGGATCATGATTCTTGCCATTCGCCATGCGGACGGCAGCACCCGCTTCAATCCCCAGGCCCATGAAGTGATAGGCGCGGAAGATTGCCTTATCGCCATGGGAGAAACCGCACAGCTTGGCCGGCTGGAATCTCTTGCCGCCAGCGCTTCCGCCACTCGCCCATGAAGATCGTTACCGCGGAAGAGATGCGCGCCATTGACCGCGCTACCACTGAAAAATACGGCATACCGTCGCTCACCTTAATGGAAAATGCCGGCGCCGCCGTAGCTGAATTCGCGCAAAAGCATTTTGATTTCAGCTCCGTCTGCGCCGTCTGCGGCAAAGGCAATAACGGTGGCGATGGCTTCGTCGCCGCGCGCAAGCTGCATGAATTGGGGGAAAAAGTTTCCGTAATCGTGCTGGCCAAAAGCGCGGAAGAGCTGCGCGGTGACGCCGCGGAGATGTTCAAGAAACTTCCCGTGTCAGCATTG
This sequence comes from Acidobacteriaceae bacterium, assembly GCA_027307045.1. Lineage (GTDB taxonomy): Bacteria > Acidobacteriota > Terriglobia > Terriglobales > Acidobacteriaceae > Angelobacter. The sequence goes on along the minus strand of DAHUXR010000099.1, from coordinate 9,549 downwards.
TGGGTCGCCGACGAAAAAGATTTCAGCAAATCCGAAGTCGAGGAAGCCCTCAACTCCGATCTCATCCTCGACGCGATTCTTGGCACCGGTTTCAAGCCTCCGCTGAAAGGCATTGCGGAAAAAGCAATCATTCGCCTGAACAAAGTTACAGGCTGGGTGCTGTCTGTTGATTTGCCGTCTGGTGTGGACGCTGATGCCACTGAGAAACCTTTTGATTACTCTTCCTCCGTTCACGCCGATGCCATAATCTCTTTCACCGCGCCCAAGTCTGTTCTGGTGTTTGCCGATCTTACGGATGGCCCCGTTGCCATTGCCAATATTGGTTCTCCGGTTAAGCTGGTCGCTCAACACGCCTCGTCGCGTCAGGACGTTGTGACTAGTGCCGATGTGCAGGCGCTGGCCCTGCAACGCCGTCCTGATGCGCATAAGGGGGATTTTGGTCATGTGCTGGTGATCGGCGGTTCAGTAGGGAAGAGCGGCGCACCGGCCATGGCTGGGCTGGCGGCCCTCAGGACTGGCGCGGGACTTGTAACCGTGGCATCGCCCAAGTCAGTGCGGAACGCCGTCGCTGCATCTGCGCCGGAGCTGATGACTGAGCAGTTGGAGGAGACCGCGGACGGCACGGTTTCGATTTTGGCGCTGGCACGACGCGAGCAGCTCTTGAAAGGCAAAACGGTGGTTGCTCTTGGTCCCGGACTTTCGCAGAATGAAGAAACGGCGGAGTTCATCCGTGACTTTGTAAGCATTTGCACGACCTCGCTGGTCATTGATGCCGATGGCATCAATGCCTTTGCCGGACATGGTGAAGAAATCCAGCCGGACGCCGACGACCATTCATTCCGCGTACTCACGCCGCATCCCGGTGAAATGTCGCGGCTCATCGGCTCTTCTATCCCGGCCATCCAGGCCAATCGTATTGGAGCGGCTAGGCGCGCCGCGGAATTGACGCGTGCCTGCGTCGTATTGAAAGGCCATCGCACCGTGATTGCCAGCCCGCATGGCCACGTATGGATTAACTTGACCGGTAATCCGGGAATGGCCAAAGGCGGCTCAGGTGACGTGCTTACTGGAATTGTTGCTGCCGTCTTGGCGCAAAGGCCTTTGCACGGAGTTTCCGTGGGATGGCGTCCAGGTGATGACCCTGAAGGAAAGAAAATCAAGGAGCTTGTAAAAAGATCAGATCCGGAGATGGCTGATGTTACCGCCGAAAAAATAGCAGTCAAAGTCCGTGAGGCCCGCGACCTGATGGCGGCGCTCGGCGTCGCGCGCGCCGTCTATCTCCACGGACTTGCTGGAGACATCGCTGCCTCGCTTTACGGTCAGCAATCCATGATCGCCACCGACATCATCAATTGCCTGGGTGAAGCCTTTGCCGTCTGCGAAGAGGAATCCCACAGCAAGTTTGCCTATCTTCAACGATGAAAACTGGAGCGATGAAAACTTTTCAAACCCACTCCGCCGCAGAAACTACGGAACTTGGCCGCCGCCTGGCCGCTGAGCTCAAGCCCGGCAGCATCGTGCTTTTGCGCGGCGATTTGGGAGCAGGGAAGACCACCATGGTCAAAGGCATTGCGGAAGGCTTTCAGGCAGCCAAAGCTGAAGACGTCACGAGCCCTACGTTCACCCTGATCCACGAATACCGCGGCCCTGCGGTCATTCTCTACCATATAGATCTCTACCGAATCGACACGCAGCGCGAGCTCGACACGCTGGCGCTCGACGACCTGATGACCCCGAACAGCATCCTGCTCATCGAATGGGGGGAGAAGTTTGCGAGGTTCGCGAAGGAAAGGGACGTGGAGATTGCGATTGAGCATCGTGGGGCCGAAGATCGCGTTATTACAGTCAAAGCCCAAAATCTTTGAAACGCGGAGGAATAGAGGAAACGGAGGGAGTAGAAGGTCGAGTGGTCGAGGAATCTGAAAAGTTGTCGATCTACCTCCGCGTCAAGTCCGGAGATTTTCAATCCGCATTCATCAGGGCAAATCCGCGGTAAATGTTTTGTTCCTCCGCTTCCTCATTTCCTCCGTGCTTCAAAGGTTTTGTCTGCAGACCAGGAATGCGTTATTGGCGACGAGGAGTGTTCCTCACCGTCATCACCACCAGCCAGACTCCATTCGCGATGAACAGCAGAATCGCCGGAAAGAAATATTTGCTCACGGGTACGTGCTGAAAGACGCACCACACCACTCCGCCCACGATTAGCAAGTCAATCACAATGTAAGCGATAAGGATTTTGGCGCGCGGCATCAGTTGGGTCCTGCAAAGCAACAAAGCTGATAGGGCTCCCTCGCTACGCTCGGGATTGCGGAAAAATCAGAATCCCATGATGTTATAGCCGCAGTCCACATAAATGGTTTCGCCGGTGATTCCGGAGCCGAGATCGGAAGCCAGGAACAATGCCGTGTCTCCAACCTCTCTGGGCTCCACGTTCCTTTTGAGCGGCGCGTGCTCAGCGTGGTTTTTCATCATCGTGCTGAAATCGCCTACGCCGCGCGCCGCCAGGGTCTTGATGGGACCTGCGGAGATTGCATTCACGCGGATCTTTTTCTCGCCCAGACTATTGGCGAGATAACGGACGGTGGCTTCCAGAGCGGCCTTGGCCACACCCATTACGTTGTATCCGGGGACAACTTTTTCTGCGCCAAAGTATGAAAGCGTGATCACGCTGCCGCCATTGGTCATCAGCGGGGCGGCGGCGCGAGTGACCGCAATCAGAGAATAAACACTCACGTCATGCGCGATGCGGAAGCCCTCACGCGACGTATTCAGAAAGTCGCCCTTCAGCTCCTCTGCGGGAGCATAGGCCACCGAATGTACCACGGCGTCCAGTTGGCCGAACTGCTGTTTAAGCTCTGCATAGAAGGCGTCGATCTCCGCGTCGCTGGAGACGTCGCACTGAAAAGCCTGTGCGCCGGGCAGGGAAGTGATCAGATCATGCGCCTCGGCTTTCATGCGCTCGTTCTGATAAGTAATGGCAAGCTTGGCTCCGGCGTCGTTCAAGCGCTGGGCAATGGCCCACGCGATGCTGCGTTTATTGGCAACGCCAAAAATAACTACCTTTTTCCCTTGCATGTTCAGCATAGCGTCATCCTCAACCGGTGTGAAACCGCTCAGGATATCAGGAACCGCGCAAGAATGGGAGTAACCGAGGCATCACACCGGCATCACACCGACAATGTGAGATCAGCTCTCTCTTGAAATCTCTCTTTATAAAAATTTAATGGACATTTTGCGTTGCGGGTTCTAGCATGTTGTGAAATTTCTTTACGTAAGTTGTCTTACTCGAATCAGGCAACTAAAATTTATCGCACAAGATCGCTCGTGAAATGCGCCTAGGCAGGAGGCCACCTCTATGGGCTTATCGAGACGTGAATTCTTTAAAGTCGGAACCGGCAGCGCGGCTGCGCTTCTCTTAGGGTTTGATGCCCGCCCGGTACTGGCTCAAGCAAAAGAACTTAAGATTGCCCGCACCACTGAGACACGTTCCACATGTCCTTATTGCTCAGTGAGCTGCGGCGTGATCATTCACACGCTTGGCGATAAGGCCAAGAACGTGACCACGCAGGTGGTCCACGTTGAAGGCGATCCCGACCATCCTATTAATCGCGGCACCTTGTGCCCTAAGGGAGCCTCGCTCTTCCAGGAAATCAAGAATGAACGCCGGCTTATGAGGCCGCAGGTGCGGCGTCCTGGTTCCACCCAGTGGGAAGACATTTCCTGGGACAAGGCCATCGACGAGATCGCCCGCCACGTCAAGAAGACCCGCGATGAAACGTTCGTCGATACGGACGCCAACGGCAAGACCGTGAACCGGTGCGAAGGCATCGCCTTTAACGGCGGCTGCACTGATACCAACGAATTTAACTATCTTATCGTAAAGACCATGCGCAGCCTGGGGGTCTGCTACATGGAAAACCAGGCCCGTGTTTGACACGGCCCCACGGTCTCAAGTTTGGGACCAACGTTCGGACGCGGTGCAATGACCAATGGCTGGGTGGATATCAAGAATACCGACGTGATGCTGATCATGGGCGGTAACCCGGCGGAAAATCATCCTTGCGGCTTCAAATGGGTGGTTGAGGCTAAAAAAGTACGCAATGCCAAGCTGATCGTGGTTGATCCGCGCTTTCAGCGTACGGCATCGCAGGCTGACCACTTCTGCCAGATTCGCGCAGGTTCAGACATCGCCTTCCTGGGCGGCCTCATGAACTACGCGATTCAGAATAATCGCTATGCCAAAGAGTACGTGATCAACTACACCAACGCGGCCCTGATTGTGAAAAAAGGCTTCAAGCTGCCTGAAGACGGATATTTCTCCGGCTTCGACGCCGCGGGTTCCAAGTATGACGTTTCTTCCTGGAATTACGAAGAGGGCGGAAACGTGACCGGCACGGCCGCAGCCGCTATCGCCGCTGGTGATGGCCCGGCTACAGCCGAAACCGCTGCACAGGCTTCTTCCGGCAATGCCGCAGCCAAAACAGCGGGACCACACGGCGCTGAAGGCCAGGGTCTGCAGGGCATGGGCCCGGCTTCGGCGAAGGGCATCTCCGGCGGAGCTGCAGCTCCATCCTTGCCGCCGAACACGGCTTACGATCTCTCACTTGAGCATCCGCGCTGCGTCTTCCAGTTGATGAAGAAACATTTCTCGCGCTACACGCCGGATATGGTTTCCAGCATCACTGGAATTCCAGTGGACAAGCTGAATAAAGCCTGGGACATGTACACCATCATCCGCGATAAGGGAGACACAAAGAAAGTCGGCACCATTATTTACTCTGTCGGCTGGACCCAGCACACGTTCGGCTCCCAAATCATCCGCACAGCGGCGATGACGCAGCTTCTGTTGGGCAATGTGGGACGCGCCGGCGGCGGCGTCAATGCGCTCCGTGGCCACTCCAACATTCAGGGCGCAACCGACCTTGCGGGTGTGTTCGATATTCTGCCTGGCTACCTGAAAGTACCCACGCCGGCGGACACGGATTTTGCCACCTACCTTAAGAGAATTACTCCCACGCCTTCCAAGCCTAAGGAGTGGGATTCGTTCAATTACTGGTCGAATACTCCCAAATTTGCCGTTTCTCTCCTGAAGGCGTTGTACGGAGACGCCGCCAAGAAGGAAAACGACTGGGCCTTCCACTACCTGCCCAAGATTGATCGCAAATACTCATGGGTGGAGCAGTGGGACGCCATGTATGCCGGCAAGATCAAGGGCTTGATCTGTTTCGGAATGAATGGTGTCGCCATCGGGCCGAACAGTGAAAAGAACATTGACGCCCTCAAGAAAGCCGAGTGGCTCGTTGTTTGCGATATCTATCCTGAAGAAACCAGCAGCTTCTGGGAGTCGCCCGGAATCACCGACGACGAGAAAAAGCAGATCAAGACTGAGGTCTACCGTTTGCCCGGCGCAGGTTTTGCCGAAAAAGACGGCACCTTCGTCAATTCAGCCCGCTGGCTGCAATGGAAGTGGGCCGCGGTTCCGACTCCGGGAGACTCCAAGTTGGATCAGGAGATTCTCTCGCGCATTTACCTGGCGGTTCGGGCGCTGTATCAGAAGGAAGGTGGCAAGTTCCCAGACGCTCTTCTGAACGCAACATGGGCTTACACCAATCCGAACAATCCCTCGCTTACTGAAGTGGCCAAGGAGATCAACGGCAAGGCCCTGGCTGATCTGCATGATGAAAAGCAGACGCCTTCCGACTGGAAAGCCGGTCAGCAGCTTCCCGGCTTTGCCTGGCTCAAAGATGACGGCACGACATCCTCCGGCAACTGGCTCTATTGCGGCTCCTGGCCGGACGCCGGTTCGAACACCCAGCGCCGCGATCCTGCCGATCCGTCTGGTCTCGGCATCCATCCCAATTGGGGCTGGTCCTGGCCAATGAATCGCCGCGTAATGTACAACCGCGCTTCCTGCAACCTTGAAGGCAAGCCGTGGGATCCCAGCCGCAAGCAGGTCTGGTTCAATGAAGCCACCGGCAAGTGGGCCGGCAATGACGTTCCGGACTTCAAGCCTGATTCCAACCCCAAAGACCACATGGGCCCGTTCATCATGAACCCGGAAGGCGTTGCCCGGTTCTTCGTGCCGCTGGCCGGAATGGCGGATGGTCCTTTCCCCGAGCATTACGAGCCGGTGGAAAGCCCGCTGGTCAATCCGCTGCATCCCAAGCAGACCAACAGTCCAGTGGTGAAGCGGTACAAGTCTGACATGGACAAATACGGAACGTCAGACAAGTTCCCGTATCCCTGCACCACGTATCGCCTGACCGAGCACTACCACTATTGGACCAAGAACAACCCCATGAACATGCAGCTTGTTCCGGAGCCCTTCGTGGAAATCTCGGAAGAACTCGCCAAGAAGCTGAGCATCACGGGAGGGGACAGACTCAAAGTCTCCACGGCCCGCAGCGGCACCAAAGATGGCAAGGAATATGGCGTCTATTACGCCAGGGCCATGGTCACCAAACGCATTAAGCCATTGAAACTCGCTGGGAAAGACGATCCGGTTTATCCGGTCGGTATCCCCATCCACTGGGCTTATCGCGGCATCGGCGATGGACGTCCTGAAGACAGACGCAATGGCGCCAACGTGTTGTCGCCCACGGTGATCGACCCTAACGCTTACACACCAGAGTTTAAGGGCTTCCTGGTGAATATCGAGAAGGCCTAAGGAGATACGCCATGAGCAATGGAAATTTAGAAATTAGAGCGATCTCCGGGCACACGGGCGGCACGCCTGGGGGCGGGGAGTATCGCCAGCCAGACGGCAGCACACACGCCGGAGCTTCCCGTGACTACGACGTTTGCAAGCTGATCGATACCACTACCTGCATCGGCTGCAAGGCCTGCGAAGTGGCTTGCGTTGAGTGGAACGGCTATGAGTTCCGCGAAACCACCTTCGACAACACCTACCAGACCATGCCGGAAACGGCGTGGAACTTCTGGAACCTGATCAAGTTCAACGAGCACCAGCGAGCTGATGGAACCATACAGTGGCTCATGCGCAAGGACCAGTGCATGCACTGCGAAGAGCCTGGCTGCCTCATCGCCTGTCCCGCCGATGGCGCGATTGTGCAGTACACCAACGGCATCGTGGACTTCAACCAGGCAAACTGTATTGGCTGCCAGTATTGCGTCACCGGCTGCCCGTTCAATATCCCCAAATTCAACGAAGCCACCAAGAAAGTTTACAAGTGCACGCTTTGTTCTGACCGCGTTGGCGCGGGCCTGGAACCGGCCTGCATCAAGTCATGTCCCACGGGCTGCCTGCATTTTGGCAGCAAGGAAGACATGAAGTTTGAGGCCGCCAAGCGAGTGAAACAGTTACATGACAACGGACACGCGGATGCCGGTATTTACAATCCCGGCGATCCTGACGAAAGAACCAGTGCTGATGGCATCAAGTCAACTAGTCCCGGCAGCATCGGCGGCACGCACGTGATTTACGTGCTCAACGATGCCAAGCATCCGGAAAACTATGGCGGTCTGCCCCCTGCTCCCAGCGTTCCATTCTTCGTAAAGATGTGGAAGGGCCCGCTCAAGTGGCTTGGCGGCATTGGCTTGGTGGCCGGCGTGTTCGGCGTCTTCATGCATTACATCCGTTTCGGCCCGAAGGAAGTTGATAAGGTTGAGGAGGTGAAGCGATGAGCGGCGGAATTATTGCGCGTCCAACCACGGCAATACCGGAAGATGAGGTCCAGCGCTATACATTTGCTGAGCGCGCTTATCACTGGATCAACGCCATTGCTTACACCTACCTCATGCTTACGGGGCTGGCCATCTTTACGCCGCTCGCGTACTGGCTTGCTTACGTGTTGGGTGGTCCGGCAACAATCCGCTATTGGCACCCCTGGATCGGCTTGATTTATCTGGCCACCATTTTCTGGATGCATCGCATGTGGAAGCGTGACATGCAGAAGATCCCAGAGGACGAGCGCTGGAGCAAGAACATCCGCGCCTATGCTGAGAACCGCGATGAGTTGATGCCTCCGCAGGGCCGCTTCAACGCAGGACAGAAACAGTTCTGGTGGGTGATGCTGTACTGCACGTTCATTCTTCTCATCACGGGAATCATCATGTGGATTCCGGAAAAAATGCCGCGCGAACTCCACTGGGTGCTTCCGATCACGGTCTTTATTCACTCAGCCACGGCGCTGATCACCATTGCCGCTTTCATCATCCACGTTTACATGAGCGTGTGGGTGACTCCGGGCAGCGTAAAGGCCATGGTTGAAGGGCACGTCTCCACCAATTGGGCGCGTACGCATCACCGCCTCTGGTATGAGAAGATCACCGGCCGCAGGAACTAAGGAATTGATGTCTGGGTTTTCCTGGGACCGTCGTATTGCGCGGACGAGCGAGCTGTTACAGAACCAGTCTTCAGTGACTGAGTTGCTCAAGTTCTATCAGCGCCTCGTCCGCTTTCAAAAAACCGTCTATGAATCGATGGCTTCTTCCGCCGATCATGACGTTTCCCTGCTCGTCCCCCACTTTGCCGCATTGCTCGCTCTGGTCAGGGAAGCCGGCTCCGCGGACCTGAAGGCCGTTGCCGCAACCCTCGAACAATCGTCTCCCGAAGATCGCTTGGAACTGTTGCGTGCCGTCTGGCAGCATGAAGTGGAAAGCCATGAACTTTCTGCCGAGTCCGTCTTTTTCGCCAACGCGCTGCTTCAGCCCTTTGCAGAACATCTGGCAGAAAGGAACACGTCTACCACTGAAGCATCGCCGCCGCTCTGTCCGTTTTGCGGATCAAGACCGCAACTCGCGGTGTTGCGTCCTGAAGGCGACGGCGCCAAGCGTTTTTTGCTGTGCTCGCTTTGCGGGACGGAGTGGTTTTTCCGCCGTGTGCTGTGTCCCAACTGCGCCGAAGAAAACAAGGAACATTTGCCGGTATTCGTCGCGCAGGAATTTGACTATGTGCGCGTGGATGCCTGCGATACCTGCCATACCTACATCAAGTCAATCGACCTTTCCAAGAATGGCAACGCCGTTCCCGTGGTGGATGAACTCGCCACAGTCTCACTGAACCTCTGGGCGCAGGAACACAACTACAAGAAGGCCCAGCCCAACCTGTTCGGCGTATAACTTTTTTAGATCAATTGGTTTGGACGGCAGTTCGTGCGGCTGGTTTGGCTCCGGCCAATGCGTGAATTGAATTCCGCAAACTACGTAGTCGCAATGCCAACCCGATGACCGCCAGTCCGCTGGCAAACGCATAGATAGAGATCCACGTTAATGCTGATTCCACCGTCCCAACGTGGGCCAACAGCAGGCATGGCGCGAATGCAACGGAAATTATGCCGCCGGTAATCAGCAGCCATTCATCCGTGACATGGCGCCGCAAATGAATGCCGGCAACAAACTCCAGCACTCCAACCACCAAAGCGATAAAGGCGATCAGCTGAATCACGTGCATCAGCGTCAACCCCGGGGACAGCAGAATCACAAGGCCGCCAACCGTCACAGCAATGCCATCGGCCAGCATCAGCCATGACGATCCTCCCTGGCCGGCTCCACGTACTGCGGCTGCGATGGTAAGAACGCCGGTGGCAA
>DAHUXR010000098.1 GCA_027307045.1 Acidobacteriaceae bacterium | reverse complement strand
GAAGCAGTTTTGGAGCCTTTGAATGACGGACAAGAATCAGGGGAAGACGGTAGCGATCGATGAGAACGGCAAGGGCGGCGAATGCAGACCTCAAGAACATTCACTGACTGAAGTCGAGCAAAACTCAGTGAAGGAAGCTACGCTTGCGCCGCCCGGAGTGGAACGCCGTTTCCGGCAGACGGATTTGCCGGCGCATTTTATAGAACGTCGCAAGCATCCGCGCATTAGCACAGAGCAGCCTCCGGTTCCGGCGCCTCCTCTGTTTGAAGATTATGCGCCGATTATCGGCAAGCCGGAGTTGGATGAAATTCGTTTTTTGGCGCGCCACCTGCGCGGCAAAACCGTCAAGATGGTCAACTCCACCGCGTTGGGCGGAGGCGTGGCGGAAATCCTGAATCGACTGATCCCCCTCATGAACGAGCTTGAAGTCCTCACGCGCTGGGATGTGATCACCGGCGGTAACGATTTTTTTGAGGTCACAAAAGGCTTTCACAACGCGCTGCACGGCGGCGAATACAACCTGACCCAGCAAATTCAGGACATCTTCACCGCCTATAGCGAGCAGAACCGCAAGCGCATGGAGTTTGCCGAGGACCTGATCGTGATTCACGATCCGCAGCCGGTGGGGCTTGTTCGCTCGAAATCAGAGATGCAGGGTAAATGGATATGGCGCTGCCATATCGACCTTTCCAATCCGCATCCTGGCGTTTGGGATTTCATGAAGCCGATGGTCGAGCAGTACGATGCAACCATCTTTTCGGCGGCTGCCTTTACACGGCAACTGTCCACCCCGCAGTATCTTTTCTATCCTTCCATCGATCCGCTATCGGAGAAGAACAAAGAACTTCCTGACGAGTACATCAACAAGGTTTGTGACGACTTTGGCATTGATCGCTCGCGCCCCGTGATCACGCAGATATCACGCTTTGACCGGTTGAAGGATCCGGTGGGTGTGGTGGAAGCCTACAAGCTGGTAAAAAAATACGTGGATTGCCAATTGGTGCTGGCCGGGGGCGGCGCCACCGACGATCCTGAGGGCGCGGTGGTGCTACAGGAAGTGATGGAATCGGCGGGCGACGATCCTGACATCATCGTCCTGAATTTGCCGCCGTGGTCTGCGCTGGAAATTAACGCGCTGCAGCGCGCCTCCACGGTGATTGTGCAGAAGTCACTGAAAGAAGGCTTTGGCCTTACCGTAACGGAAGGGCTATGGAAAGAAAAGCCCGTGGTTGCAGGAGCTGTGGGCGGTATTACCTCGCAGATTGTCCACAAACTCACTGGGGTGCTGGTGCATTCCGTGGAAGGTTGCGCATACCAGATCCGCTATCTGCTTACGCATCCGGAATTTGCCGCTCAACTGGGCAAAAACGGCAAGGCCCACGCCAAGGAAAATTTTCTTATCACCGTGAGCCTGAAGCGCTGGCTGGTGTTGTTCCAGATTTTGCTTGGCATGGCCAGGCCAAATGCCATTCTTTAGCTTTCGCTGATCGCGCCTGAGTAGCGCCTTGAATTCGTCGGCTGCGCAAAGTGAACAGCAGCCCCTTAAGGTATCTTTCTTCCCAGGACCGGCGTAGCATGGATCCGAGCGGCCTTCTCTTAAAGTGAGGCCGCGGCGCTATCTCTTGCCCTTCGGCAATATTTGGAGGTGTCTATGCGCAGATCGTCTACCCTCAAGGAGTTTGTCCGCAAACATCCGGCAGCTCTTCTTGTTCCACTGGCTACAATCACTTTTCTGTTGACCGCTTCCTGCGGCGGCAATTCCATGATGACGATGAATTCGACCCGTCAGATGCAAAGCATCACGGTTACTCCCATGACGGCTGACCCGATGGCTTCCAGCGGTATGGTGCAATTCACGGCCATGGGAAACTTCAACATGGCGCCCATGTCAGCGAATGTTCCTGTACGGTGGTCACTGGGAAGCCCATTTTCCATGCAACCGCCAATGGGAGTCAGCATAAACGCAAATGGCCTTGCACAGTGCTCAGGCTTCATGGGAATGATCACGGTTGAAGCCACCGCGCCAATGGACCCCAGCATGCCGCTCTCCCAGATGAGCATGAACAGCATGAATGTAACCGGCATGGCGCAACTAAAGTGCCCGTGATCTGCGTTCTATATGTATCTGCGCGAATTAGATTTTTTCCGGCCACCAGACCAGCACTTCCAGATTTCGGGAAAAATGCAGCAGAGGCTTGGCATCGGGCAAGGCAATTCCAGAGGCTTGCGCCATGGTATTCCTGTCAAACTCCGCTTCGGCATCCTGCAAGTGCCATGGCAGGTGATGGATGTATGCGCGAAGAACGTGGCCTTGATCGACGGTATAAAGGCAATAGCGTTCCGTGAGAAAAGCTTCGAGCGAATCCTTGTCGCGGATGCGCGGTGGAGAAGTTGGCCGGTAGCGCGCATGGAAGTCCGCCGGACGGGGTTGTTGCAGGCGGCTGCTGGTGTATTCAAATGACTCGCCCGACGAGCGGACCAGCATGGCGGCATGAAAGTAAGGCAGCTTGTACGTGGCGCGCGCGCCCACTACCGCCGGAAGGCTGGCTGCATCGAGGCTAAAGAAATAAACTCCGGGCACGCCTTTATAGCGGACATAGGTCCGCACGTTCAGCTCGCAGAATTTTGAAAGAAACGGCAGCGGCGGCGCCAATCGCGCGCGGATGCCGCTCATCCAGAAGGGCGCAACCGCGACCCACGCGCTGCCATCGCGGAGATCAAGTTCCAGTTCTTGCGGGACTAATGGCCGGATCGTCTCTGGCGGCAGCGGCCAATGGGCAAACAGCAGGTCATGCCATTTCTGCTTCATGAACCAGGGCCCGCTGGGCATGGCGATGGGACGGTGTGCGGTCTCAAGCAGAAGGGGGTGCATTCCCAACCATTGTAAATAACCGGCTTGGCATCCAATAAAATCGAATCGTGGCCACCATCTTTACCATTGGACATTCCACGCGCGACCTGGCTGATTTCTCGTCGGTCCTGCAGGCACATGATATTCGCGCGCTGGAAGATATTCGCGCCTTTCCCATGTCGCGACGCCACCCCCATTTCAATCGCGAGCATCTGGAACTGTGGCTGCCAGAGATTGGCTGCGAGTACGTCTGGGAAAAAGATCTGGGCGGACGGCGCGGCAAGCAGATGCCGCCAGATGAATCGCCCAACATCGCCTTAAGAAATCCATCGTTCCGCAACTACGCCGATTACATGCTGTCAGAAAAATTTGCGCAGGCCATTCAGCGTCTGGTTGAGCGCGCCGAGAAAGGCAACGCAGTCATTATGTGCGCTGAGCAGCTTTATTTCCGCTGCCATCGCATGCTGGTTTCAGATTATCTGGTAGCGCATGGGCACACGGTCTTGCACATCATGGATCTAAAGCCTCCCAAGCCGCACGACTTGACGAAAGAGGCGCGCGTGGTCGACGGACGGCTCGTTTATCGTGGCGACCGCCTGCTCTGAGCTAAAAAGAACCAACCGCAAGGGACGCAAAGGTCGCAAAAAGGTTTTTAACCGCAGAGAACGCAAAGGGCGTAGAGTTTTGAAAGTTTAATTCTCTCGGAGTAGCCTGCGATCTCTGCAGCGAATGTTTTGATACTCTCTCCACCCGATTTCCTTTGCGTCCTTCGCGTCCTTTGCGGTAAAAGGGTTTGCTAAATGCTAAACAAAACCGCAGACCGGCTGGTCAAGAAGCTTGAAAAGGCGCGCAGCCAGATTGGCACAATCAAAGAACGGCAATTTGTCCGCCTGCTCAGCGCCGCTGGCCGCGTCACGTTCGGCAAAGACTCGCAATCTCTGATTCGATTTCATGACCTGCTGTTGTTCTTCCGGGCCTTTCCGCCTGGGCCGAGCGTCTTGCGACTGGCGGAAAAACTGCTGAAAACTTTTGAGCCGAGGGTCAAAGCCGTCCTGGCCGTCGGCGCTGATGCAGACGACTTCGTGCCGGAGGAAGTCGTCGGCATTGCGGGGACCGTGGTCGAGGCGACGTTTAGCTATCCCATGGTCTGCTGGCTGGTGCAGCGCCACGCTAAATCCATCTCCATTCAATGGGACGATTATGAGCGCGAGACGCAGCGCGCGGTGATCTGGCCGCGCTTCTTTCCCTTGATGGAAGAAGATTCGCTGACGGAAGCTAACGTGCCGTATCTCCACTGGCTCAAGGTAGCACGCGGTCGGCACAATGAGTTGCCGTGGCTGGTTCGGCAATTCCAGCGGCTGCCCGGCTTTCCCAAAGAAACGGCGGAAAAAGAAAAGGCCGCGCTCTATGATTCGCTGGAAATCATGGTGCGCTGGGACATGAGCGGTTCGCGTGCATCGCGCACGTTGTCGCGCAAGCCGGTGAAGGATTTTTATTTCCATCGTGAGCCTCTGATCCAGCGTCGGCAGGTGTCATTGGCGGAAGAGCTCGCCAAACCGCGATTGCCGCTCAATGTACTTTCCTCGCACGAAGCCGAGAAGACGCTTGACCTCGTCAAGGAAGCTACGGGCGTTCGCTATCGAGAGCTGTACGGAACCGCGAATGCCGATCCGGCTTGGGTGGTGCGGGCCAATCCCGGGCGCGGCGTGGAAATTTATTTCTGGGGTCTGCCTCCAGAAAAGCGCCTGCCGCTGCGCTCCTATCTTGCCGGATTCACCGTGAAGAACGGCGTGCCCATCAATTACGTGGAGTGCATTTCACTCTTTGACTGGACAGAGATAGGCTTCAACACTTTTCCGGCTTATCGCGATGGCGAGACGGCGTGGATTTACGCGCAGACCTTGCGGCTGCTGCGGCAACTGCACGGCACGAACGCTGTCTCTGTCTATCCGTATCAGATTGGCGACGGCAATGAAGAAGCGATTAGTTCCGGCGCGTTCTGGTTCTACCGCAAGATGGGATTCCGGTCGATGCAACCTGAACTGGAGAAGCTGGCCAGGGCGGAAGAGAAGAAGGTGCAGGCCAATGCCAAATATCGGACCCCGGCGGCGGTGCTGCGCCGGCTGAGCAAGGCAAATGTGGTGTATGAACTGCCGGAAGCCGAGCGCGGCGCGTGGGACAGGTTTTCAATGCGCAACATCGGGCTGGCAGCGCAGAAAAGGATGGCAAAGCATTTTGATAGCGATGGCGAGGCGATGAGAAAAGCTGCTGTAGCACAGCTTGCGCGTCAGCTTCATATTGATCGGCGCAAGATCAATGCTAGAGAGCAGACCGCCTTTCCAGGCTTCGCGATGGTTCTGACTCTGGTTCCCGATTTCAGCCAGTGGCCCGCCGACGATAAGGTCGCTGTCCGCTCTATCGTCGCCGAAAAAGCGGCGAGAACCGAGCTCCGTTATCAGCGCCTGCTGCAACAACATGGCCGCCTGCGCAAAGCCTTCTTGAAGATTGGATCAAAAGTTTAGTCAAGACTGACCATCCGCATGCATAGTGCTGTTAGATTTCACCAAAGAACCTATGTTAGTTTGTTACTTTCCAATGGGGAGTTTATCCATGCGCTTGCGCTGTTCTGTCATCCTGGTTTGTGCTTTGTCTATCGTATGTAAAGCCAAGGATGACGCCATGCCGAAGACGGCGGCTGAGGCGATGGATCGTGCGTCTAAGCTCTCGCAAATCACCCTGCCGGGAAGCGCACCGTTTCACCTGAAGGCAACCGTGGCTGAGCTGGGTAGCCCGGATTCCGATTACAAAGCGGAAATCGAGGAGTATTGGGTTGCACCGGATAAGTGGAAGCGAACTGTCAGGTCGCCGGAGTTTTCTGAAACTATGGTGGTTAACGGCGAAAAAATATTCGAGCAGAACCAGGGTAACTACTTTCCATTCTGGCTGCGTGACTTCCTCACCGCTATATTCAGCCTGGCGCCGAATGAAATAAGACAACTGCAAACACCATTGCCCGATATGGCTGCTTTCCAGGCCAGGAAAGCTTCCAGCTTGCCGCGTGGGCTGAAGGGCCTCCGGCTCGACACAGGCGCCATCTGTGTCCGAAGCCAACGGACCGTCGGCATTGCGCCGGTGCAAAATAACATCTTTGCCAGCGTTTGTTTTGAGAACCCGCCCGGCCTCTTGAAGTCAGTGGCAAGCCCGCTCTTCGATGCGGAATTTAATGATTTCAAGAATTTCAAAGATAAAAATGTTGCGCGGCGCATTTCCATCACACCCGAGCCAGGCACAACAATTGAGGCACGCGTCACCGAGCTTGAGGAGCTAAAGGCCCCGGACGCCGCAATGTTTGACGTTGCTGCGCCCACAGCCATGCAGGATCGAATAGCCTCCATGCGGGTGACTGAAGAGTCGGCGCGAGGGCTTCTGGAGACATCTCCTGAGATCAAGTGGATGTCAGTGCGCGACGGTAAAACGAAGGGCACGCTGAGCATGCTGGTTGAAATCGACCGTGAAGGCCACGTCCGGGAAACCTGGCCGCTCAACTCAGACAATCCGTATCTTGAGGATCAGGCGCGCAAGGCTGTGGCGCAATGGAAATTCAAACCTTACTCGGCCCATGGAATGCCGGTGCAGCTGGAAACCATTTTGACATTTGCTTTTGCAACTACGATCGGCGATCCGATCCCTGTCTTGTCGGACACGGAAGCGCGCAAGCTGGCAATCACCATGGCTGGACCGGAATTTGTCCGGGCGAAGAAGCCTCCGTCAGGGACGGAATTTGCAGTGCGCGTAGCTGTGGATGCAGAAGGCAACGTTGTTGGTTTGAAGAATATAAACAATCTTGATATGGCATTGCTGGGGCCAGCCAATGTTGCCTTGCACAAGTGGAAGTTTCGGCCCTACCTCCATGACGGCAAACCAGATCGTTTTGATGCCGACATAACTTTTCACGTTCCATAGCCGCGCCTTGTCGCCGCGAAAACAAAAATCCTGCAAGAACTCTGGATTGCACCGTTCTCCTGCAAGAATGCAGGAGTAAATATGAAAGCCCGTTTAACGACGGCCGCCATGGTGGCCTTGTGTTTGCTCTATGTCCTCATCATCGTGAATCCGCAGAACGCTTCTGCGGGCCAGCCCCAGGGAAACAGCCAGCTACAAATCATCGGCAAAGACGGCAAAGTCACTGGCTTTGTTCCGCTTAAACACACCGGCATCAAGACGGAGATCAGCGGCTTTGTCGCGCGGATTGAGGTTACGCAGGAATTTGAAAACGTTTTGCCGGATGCGGTGGAAGCGGTTTATGTCTTTCCGCTGCCGCATGACAGCGCCGTGGATGGCATGTCCATGGCGGTGGGCGAGCGCGAGATTCGCGCGGTGATCAAGGAACGCGATGAGGCGCGCAAGATTTACGAGCAGGCGCGCAACACCGGCCATACGGCCGCGCTGCTGGACCAGGAGCGCCCCAACATTTTCACGCAGTCGGTCACAAATATTCCGCCCAATGGCACGGTGCGGATCAAGCTATCCGTGCTTGAGTTGCTCAAGTATGAAGCAGGCACGTATGAGTTTGCGTTTCCGCTGGTGGTGGGGCCGCGCTATATGCCCGGCAATCCCACCTCCGCGGGCGATCATGGCACCATGCCGAACACTGATCAGGTTCCGGATGCTTCGCGCATAAGCCCTCCGGTGGCGGGCGTGCACACCGATGATGCAACGGCGGGGCATGATCTATCGATGGAGGTCAATCTAGCGGCGGGCGTCCCTGTGGGCGATGTGGAGTCCACGTCGCACAAAATCTTTGCCGACCGTACCGGCGCTGATTCCTATCATGTAACGCTGGCGGACCAGGCTGTGCCGCCAAACAAAGATTTCATTCTCAAATACAAAGTTGCGGGCACGGGGATTAGTGATGCCATCCTGACGCATGCCGACAAGAACGGCGGATACTTCACGCTGATTTTGCAGCCACCTGACCGGCCGCAGGAAAAAGCTTTGGTTCCGCGGCAGCTTATCTTTGTGGTGGATACCTCGGGCTCCATGTGGGGATTTCCGCTGGAGATGGCGAAGAAGACTGTGCAACGGGCGCTTGATAATCTGCGCAAAGACGAAACTTTTAACCTGATTACTTTTTCAGGTGACACCAGAATCCTTTTTCCTGAGCCGGTTCCGGCTACGCCGGAAAACGTGGCCAAGGCAAAGCAGGTCCTGGCCGGAGCCTATGGTAGTGGCGGGACTGAGATGATGAAGGCCATCCGCACGGCGCTGGGCGATGACGCGGGAGCGGACAAGCCCATGGAAGCCGATCCCATTCGCGTGGTCTGCTTTATGACAGATGGTTACGTCGGCAATGACGCTGACATTATCGCTGAAGTAAAAAAGCATTCTGACGCAAGGGTGTTCTCTTTCGGCATTGGCACGTCGGTAAATCGCTTCCTGCTGACCAAGATGGCGGAAGAAGGCCATGGCGATGTGGAATTTGTTACCGCGCCGGGCGAAGCGCAGGCCGCCGCGGACCGCTTCTATGAACGCGTGCACTCGCCGGTGCTGACGAACATTGCCATCGATTGGCACGGACTGCCCGTGACCGATGTCTACCCCAAGGACGTACGCGATCTGTTTTCCGCCAAGCCGATCATCATCACCGGCAGGTACAGCGGCAGTCCGGCGGGCAAGATCACTATTAAGGGATATCAGGGAACCGGAGATTACAGCCGCACGATCCCGGTGAATTTTTCTTCTGCCGACGCGAGCAATGCGGCGCTGGAAAAAATCTGGGCGCGGCACAAGGTGGAAGACCTGATGTCACAGGACTGGAACGGCATACAGTCCGGCAATTCCAAGTACAAGGCTGACATTATCAAGGTCGGGCTGGAACACAGTCTGGCAACGCAGTTTACTTCCTTCGTCGCCGTGGAAGAACGGACTGTGGTATCGGACGGCAAGCCGGTGAAGGTTGAGGTCCCGGTCGAATTGCCGGAAGGCGTTTCGCCATTGGCGGTGCCGGGGGGCCAGTTTGACCGGATCGAGACTTTTGCGAAGCTATCTCGAAGCAGCGCTGGTGGAAGCGCATACGCACCTGCTGCCCCACCACCGTCATCTCCTGGTTCGTCCAACGAAGTGGTGGAAGTCAGTGCTGACGCTCCGCTGATCGATACGTCTTCAGCGCAGGTGACTCACACATTTGAAGGGAAAGACCTGCATCCTGAGGCATCGGGTGGCAACGGGCCGGGAATCTTCACCGGGATGAAAGACCATTACGAGGCGAAACAGAAAGCGGAGTGGGGCAGCACCCTCAAGCTGGTCCAGCCCAAGTTCAGTGCGGACCTGCTTTCGTACTACCAGTGCGCGAGCGTGGGCTCCACGCCAGATGGCAAGACGTGCGATCCTCCATCGTCGAAGGTGGTCAAGGTCAAACTTGAATTGACGGAGGCAGGTTCGGCGGTCGCCAAAAAACTTGCGCTCGCGGGATTCAGCGTGGAGACCGGGAAGGGGACCATGGAGTTGACCGGCAGAATTCTTACCTACCGGTTGAAACGGCTGGCAGAGATTGCGGAGGTGAAATCAGTATCGCTGATCAAATGAAGAACAACTCGCGTACTAAGAAACACAATAAAAAGGGGATGCCGCTCGGCATCCCCTTTAATTTTTGGTGGCCAAACCTACTCGCGGACCTCTATGGCTTGCTTCAGCTTGAAGGTCAAGGGCTGTTCCGCCGGCAGAGTTATCTCTTTGTTGCCAGTGAAAGCCGCCCCTGCCGTACCGGCGCCGCCGCCGGCCAATGCGCCAATGGCTGCGCCTTTACCTCCACCGGCCAACGCTCCGATCAGCGCGCCAGCGCCAGCGCCACCGCCGATGAAGCCAGCCGACCGCTTGCCTTTGCCGGCAACAGAACGCGCCACCATGCCGGTATCAACAGAAGTTTCTCTGCCGTTAATTGATACGGAGCTGAGCCGAACTTCCAATAGCGCTCCGCCTTTAAAATGCCCCATGCCTTTGGCGTCGACTACGGTACCGCGGGCCGCCGCGCCTTTTTCAATCACAGTCCTTCCTTCAACCATCACTGGCTCGGCGACAGTTGCGGAGAAGCTTTGTCCGGCGCTGCTGTCCTTGGAACTGAGCGTTTCGCCCAGGCGCACGGTGATCACTGTTCCGACTGGAATGGTGACGGTCTGGGGAACTGGCTTGCTCGTGGCAGACTTGCGCTCCACCGATTTGCTGCCCGCGGTTCCGCCGGCAGCATTGTCGCCGGGTGGGTTGGAATTATCGGTTGAGGATGCCGGAGTGGACGGTTTACTGGAACAGCCGATGACTAAACACAGCGCGAGTAGCGCCACAGCATATAATATGCGCGAAGATTTCAAAGTACCCCCTTCAATCGACACTTGCGTGTGTCTGCTGAATTATAGCCTCTGAATGAGAGCTATTTTTCCTTTGCCGCGGCAGCTTTTGAGCTCTCTAGTACATTGTCCGGGTGAACGGCCTCAGGCTGCGCCGCATCAGGCTTGACCGCATCAGGATGTAAAACTGCTGGGGCAGCCCCGTTCCCGGCCTGCATTTTTTCCAGAAAATTCTTTGAGTTGAGCAGCGGGCGGGCCAGGCTGGCGTTATAGGTCGTCCATTCCGCCCCCGGTTCACGCTGGAAATGTGCGCGCATGCTCTCCATTTTGGAATCCAGATCGTCCAGATAGTGCAGCATCAGCGCTTCAGGAAACATTGGCATCTTGGGGCTGCCAAACTCGTACTTGCCATGATGGCTGATGATAAGGTGCTCAATCAGCGTTTTGTATTCCGGCGGGAAGCCCGGCACCTGGGCGATCTTCTGCTGCAGCATTTCCAACTCGATGATCATGTGTCCCAGAAGCTGGCCGCGCGTGGTGTAAGTAAATGACCGCGCAAAAGTCAGTTCATGGATCTTGCCGATGTCATGCAGAAATGCGCCGGTCAGGAGCAGGTCGCGGTTGATCGTTTCAGGGTAATTGCGGCAGGCCAGGTCGCACAGCTTGAAGAGTGAGACCACATGGTCCAGCAGACCGCCGATGAATGCATGATGCAGCGTCTTGGCTGCCGGGGCATTCTTATAAGCGTGTTCGATTTCAGGGTCGGCCATGAAAGCGCGTACCAGCGCCTGCAGATGCGGATCGCGGAAGCCATCCACAAAATCCTTCACAGTCTGCCACAGTTCGCCAATGTCCTTGGTAGTGCGGGGCAGGTAATCGGCAAAGTCAACCTCTGATTCCTGCATGGAACGGACCTTGTGGACGGTGAGCTGGAAACGACCGTTGAACTTATTGAGCAGTCCGCGAATTTTTACGAAATCGTCTTGCTCAAAAGAGTTGATGTGGTCAGCAACGTTGTCCCACATCTTGGCGTCAAGATGGCCGCTGCGGTCCGCCAAGGTAAGCGCCAGATAAAGCTCGCCGCTCTTTTTTGGCTTGGCCTGCTTGGAAACCACAAGAAACGAGGTGGTGACCACCTGGTTTTCAAAACGAACGCAATCGGAAATGTAAAACTCTTTCATGGGTATTGGTGAGTTTACTTCAATTTCATCGCGGAAGGTGAGCGAAACTCAGTAGGCGCGGGGCTCAACTTTCCAGTGGTCAAAGATCTTGGCGGACACGAAAATTTCAAACAGGCCGGGATCGAGTTCGCCATCATGAACGGAAAGATCCAGGATTTCCAAAGCGCGCTCCACCGACACGGCTTTCTTGTAAGGACGGTCAGCGGCCGCAAGCGCGTCAAAAATATCTGAGATCGTCATCATGCGGGTCTGCACGGGAATTTCCGGGGCAGACAGTTTGTATGGATAGCCGGTGCCGTTCAGTTTCTCATGATGGCCGCGGGCGATCTCCGGCACGTTGCGCAGCTCGCTGGTCCAGGGAATCTGTTGCAAAAAGCTGACGGTATGGACCACATGCGACTCGATCTGAAGGCGCTCCTCTTCGTCCAGCGAGCCTTTGCGGATGGAAAGCATCTGCACTTCATCCATGGTCAGTATGGGCCGCTTCTTACCGTCCGTGTCCTGATAATGAAGGTTGGCGATGTCCAGCAGCCGCTCGAAATTGCCTTCCGGCAGCACAGTCGGCTCGTTGGCCCAGATAATCGCTTCTTCGTACTCATTCAGTTCGCGCAGCCGCGCGGCCAACCGGGCCTCAAAATCTTTTTGCGCCGCCATGAACTTTTCATTGCCGTGCTTCGAGAGAAAAGCCATGCGCGCTTTGAGATTCTCATTTTCCAGCGAGCGACGGACAAGCCCAAAGCGCTGCTGGATCACCTCAAGCTGGGCGGGATAAAGCTTTTTGGCCTTGACCAGTACTTCTTCACGAACGCCTACCTTGCCGAAGTCGTGCAGCAGGCTGGCATAGCGCAATTCACGCATCTGGTCGCGGGTAAAGCGGATGCTGGAATAAGGGCCGCTATCCGCGCGGTCCACGGCTTCCGCCAGAGCAACCGTCAGGTTTGCTACACGGAAAGAATGGCCGGACGTTGCGGGGTCGCGGGTTTCAATGGCCGTGACAGCGGCGCGCACAAAACCTTCAAACAAGCGCTGGATGGAGTCATACAACTGGCTATTTTCCAGCGCCACGGCGGCTTGGCCGGCCAGCGATTGCACAATTTCCTGCTGGTGCGGCGTGTAAGGAAGCACCTGGTGTTCCACGGCATCATGCGAATCAAGCCGCGCGGAGAAGTCACGCTTGGGATTGATGAGCTGAAGCACCGCAATGATCTTATCCTTCTGGTTGCGGATGGGCACAGCCAGAATCGACTTGGTGCGATAGCCGGAATCTTCGTCAAACTTGCGGTTGATGGAGTACGGAACGTCCGGCGGAAGATGATAAGCGTCTTCAATATTGACGATTTCACCCGTCAGCGCAACATAGCCTGCGATGGATTTTTCATCGATGTTGATCGCGACTTCGCGGAATGGCACGGCGACGGTATCGTTCTGCGCCAGCTTGAAGCGCAACCGCTCATGAGGCGCCTGCGGCGGCGCTGGAGTTCCAGGCTCTCCGGGCGGATACAGTAGCGATTGACGCTGCCCGCCTTCTCCGGTGCTCTCCACCAGATAGACCGATCCGGCATCACTGCTGGTGAATTCACGCGACTTGGTCAGGATCAGTTCCAGAAGCTTGGCCGGATCGTGCTCCGCGGAAAGTGCCATCCCGATCTGGTTCAGTTCATGGATTTCCCGGCTGGCGCCCGCGAGCTTCTGGTTCACTTCATGGCGTGTGTGAACAAGGTGGATATGGTCCAGCGCGTTATCGGCCATGCGTTCCAGCAGCGGCTCAGGAATGCCGTGAGGAAGATAGGCGTAAACCACGCCATCGTTGCGTGGATCCCTGAAGCGCGAATTGGCGAGCGCCAGGACCCGCGTATTGGGAATGCGCAGTTCGTTATAGTGCTGCTCCACCAGATCTTCATTGGAAATCAGGACGATCTTTTCCGCTTCAGCGTGCTCGGCTGAGAGCTTATGGAACAGCAGCCGGCGAAAGCGCTGCACACCAATAAAATACTTTGCGGCAAGCACGTCAGACTCAAAGTACGTAATGATAGGCAAGGCCCTGTTGCCGGGCGTTTCGCGTCGCTTTGGAAAAACGGCGGAGCTCATTGTGTGGTCGGGGCTAGCGGGGAAAACAGGCCCGAAATCAGTGAATTGTGGAGAGATATTAACAAATAGTTACGATTTGGAACAGGCTGGAGGACGCGGTACGCAAGTTATCGTCCTTCTGGGTGTAGATAGCTCATAATCTTCAGCGGAACACCCTAGCGAAACTTGTCCCGGAAGGTAATTCCATGGTGTACCGAATGCAAAAGCAACTTCTGGCAAACAAAGCGGCAAACGCAGCAGGCTCGTTTATTCTTTGGCAAGAGCTTTTTTGATTTCGGCAATAATTTCTTTGACTGAAGGCGCAAGGCTTCCTTCAGGATCGAGACGCAGACATTCCTGAAATTCAGCCAGAGCAGCTTCCGCATCCTCTTGCTGGAGATAGATATTGCCCATGAGCGCGTGCGGCCCGGCGTAGTCTTTATTGAGTGCGATGGCCTGGCGTACGTGCGGTTCCGCGGCCTGCCATTTGCCCATGCCCCACAAACTGCGGGCCAGTTCATAATGTGCTTCGGCTGAGTCAGGACGAATCTCCAGGCTGTGCTGCAGCGCTTTCTGGGCTTCCACGTAATTCTTCTGCTCATTCAACGCAGAGCCTGCGCCTAGATAGGCCTTGGCATTTCCGGGTTCGACTTTGGCAGCTTCTTCAAAGGCCCATTGCGCGTCACTCCACTGTTGAAGTTGCATTTGCGCGAGGCCCTGCAGCATGTAGGCCTGTCCATACCAGGGATCGAGCTTGGCGGCGCGCTTGAATTCATCAAGGCTGGCGCGAGCGTCATGCTTTTTAAAAAGCAGGTCTTCGCCTTTGGCCATGGCGTCTTCGACTTCAGGGATCGATCGCCGCTTGTGGATTTCAGGCGTGGGAGAGGGACTGGGAGTAGGTTGCGCAGCTTGAGCGGGCTGGGTTGCGCGAGGGGCGGTGCTGGAACTTGCCTGGGCAAACAGGACGGAAGATGAAATCGCCAATAGGAGTATGAGAGCCAATAAACGTGTGTTCCGCATTGCTTACGATTGTATGTGCATTGTGGTTTCAGATTCCATGTGCCGGTCTCACTGAGGGTAGAACGAAAAACCGCTGTGTTCTTGCGAACACAGCGGCGGGAAAAAACGAACTAAGATTCGAGCTAGAAAGTGAACTTCAATCCGAACTCCATGACACGCGGTGAGCCCAGATCGAATACCCCGGAGCCGGGCAGAATTCGCGTGGTTTGGTGGTCAGCGAAGGTTGAACCATTGACAGAGCCGGCTCCGCTGTTCAGGATGCCGTTCAAAGTGAAGCCTGGACCATCATAGTTTGATTGGTTAAAGGCGTTGTAGATGGAAACGCTGGGCTCAAGGCTCATACCTTCGCGCAGTGTTCTGGGATAACTGAGTTTAAGATCAATTGTCTTGAGCCAACCCAGGCTTTGAACGGATGTCGGCGCGTCGAGTGTTGGGATCACGCCGCCCAGGGCCTGCAACTGCGCGAGGGTCAGTAAGCCATTGTTGATCAGTATCTGGCCGGCCGGCGTGGGAGTTCCGGCCACCGTAGCGTTGAAGTTGCTGATGAATGAGGCCAGGTCGCCGGGTTTTATGCTGCGACCATAGGCGCCAATCTTTGTACCTGGGACGAGATCGCCCAGGGGATAGATTCCGCTTCCATCGCCGGAGCCGTCACCGGTAACGTCACTGGTAAAGATGCCGCCAGCGCCGCCTCCAGGCAGCGTAAGGCTCACCGGCAGCGGGCTGTAGACGTGGCCTACGATGCCGAAACGAATGTACCCCGGCAGGTCAAAGGTTCCGCCAAAAGAGAGCTGGTGAGTACGATCAAGCCCGTTAGGACCTAGCGAAGCGGTGGGATTGTTGTTGTCCTGAGCGGTGTTGATGAAGTCAGAGTCAAGGGCGGAACCGTCATACCGGGAAAGCGAGTATGAGACCTGCCAGTTGAGGGTTTTGACCCCTTTGAATGGATTGCGAACGTTTGCGCGGAGCGAGGTCTGGAGTGCGTTGTAGAGTGAGCGTCCCGCGGAAAACAGCATCTGATTGACGCCGAGTTGGGGATTGATGCCGCCAAAGGCTGGAACAATGTTTACCTGGTTCGCACCAATCTGGTGGATACACGCGCCGGTTGCCTGGGAGCCGCCGCCGCAAACGTTGGTTCCGGAATCCAAACCGTTGCTGGCGAAATCAGCGATCGTAGCATGGTGCGCTATCGCGCAATTTACGTCTGTGCACCCGAAGGCTGCATTTGTCGCATTGATCGCTGCCAATGCGGCGTTCTTATCAAAAAACCGAACATCGCCCACATGGTTCACGTCAATTCCCAGCAAGGTGTGAGTGCCAACATTTCGAAGATAGTCAACGTTCCAAACCACGCCCTTACCCAGTTGCTTTTCAAACCCGATGTTCATCTGGAGAGACCGTGGCGTCTGGTAGTTGGGCGCAAACAGGTTGATGCCGTCAAAGTTCGTGGCGGCAGCAAGCGTGTTGCCGATAAACGCGCCATTGGCGGCCGGACCTGCGGCCAGAGTCGCGGCCTGGAATGCCTGCTGTAACTGGATCAACGACGAGGCTCCGCTGCCGATGGGTTGCCCGCAGATGGTGGCGAGATTCACCGGAATGGGCGCTCCACCGGGCATGGCAAAGCCAGTACTTACAGTTCCATCCGAGTTGCAAGGAACGCCAGTGTTTAGGAACAAGCCCTGTGCCAAACGTCCAGGACGGTTGAAGAGGTTGTTATTGAAGACTGAATTCTCGTAATAGATACCTGCGCCGGCGCGAACGACAAATTTTCCGCTATTGAATGGGTCCCAGACGAATCCGGCTGTAGGCCCAAAATTGTGTGCTGGATTGCGAACCGCTTTTCCCAACCCCGGACCAAACAAATCCAGAATATTTGTGGTGCAGGGGGTGCCCGCAGTGGCCAGTGCCGCTGCAACTCCCGGATCCAGCGTAGAGCAGGAAATCGGGCCTAGATCGCTATCGGTGCGGCCGGTGTCATGAACGTAACGCAGGCCGTAAGTCAGGGTGAAGTTGGGTTTCACTTTCCAGGAATCGCCGACGTACCACTGAATTCGGTTATCAGGACCAAGTCCGCCGCCCGGCAGGCCAAACGCGGGCTTTTCTGAAGAAAATCCCTGACCGTTACCAAGAACTACGGTTTGAACGGGATAGTTCAGAGGGTTGCTGTCGCCACCTGCAAAGACATTGGCGATGCAATTGGGAGCGCCAGGGGTGGCGCAATCCACCAGACTGGACGGATCCGAATTTACAACCGGCGCTAG
Organism: Acidobacteriaceae bacterium; assembly: GCA_027307045.1. Classification (GTDB taxonomy): domain Bacteria; phylum Acidobacteriota; class Terriglobia; order Terriglobales; family Acidobacteriaceae; genus Angelobacter. The sequence goes on along the minus strand of DAHUXR010000098.1, from coordinate 227 downwards.
AGCGAAGAACTTGGCAAAGCCGCCGCCTTGAATGTGGTTGTAGCCGAAACCGTAACGCAGAATGTGCTTGCCCACGGTCTTGCTTCCGTCATATTTAAACTGTGTGTTCTCCTGGAAAGTTTTCTGGGGAGCCAGAAGGTTTGGTCCGGAGCAGAATGAGTCCAAACCACCGGTCAAACAGTTGGGATCGCTGCCGATGCTCAGACTGACCCCTGGAAGAGGGTCGA
>DAHUXR010000097.1 GCA_027307045.1 Acidobacteriaceae bacterium | reverse complement strand
CAGCGGGCAACCGCCTTTCGCCGGGACTTGGAACGGCAGATTGTGCTGGCCGAAGCAGTGGCGCAGATGCGGCGACAGGGCAATCCGGAATGTGAAATGGCGGACCTGTTCACGGATTTTAACGGCATTCAGGTAACGCTGGCGGTGGTGTCCCGTGCGCTGATTGGCGGCAGGATTGATGGCAAAACAGCAGGAAGGCTGCTGGTGCATCTGCAGACAATGTCAAAACTGCTCTGGATGGTTCACCGCAAAGGACGCGAAGGCCGCAAAGAAAATCAGGAGTTGCCGCAGATAAGCGCAGATAAGCGCAGATTGGAAGGCACAACTTCACCACTGATTAACACGGATAACACTGATCTGAACGAGCGTAGGAAGTTGATGGTGGAAGAAAGACGGCTACGCCCTATGCATGACGAAGAACCGCGAATCGCTACAGATCGAAAGATACGAGAGTTCCCGGAAGAACTGCGAAGTATGCCGCATGGCAAGTGGGAAGAGGCAAGAGCGGCGTGAGATCAACATACGTCGCGCCATAAATCTTGTGCTGCTTTCAGGCTGTTAAAATCATCTATTACCTTTCATGGGCAAAAATCTTAAGCCGCTGTGGCCCTACCTGAGCAAGTATCGCGTTACGCTGTTTTGGGGCGCGATCACGGTGCTGTTCAATAACGGCCTGTGGGTGCTCTGGCCGCAGGTGGTGCGCCGCGCCGTGGACGACCTGAACCACAACGGTATTACGCATCAAAAAATCCTGATCTTCGCGGCGCTATTGGTGGGGCTGGCGCTGGGCAAGGGCGTGTTCCAGTTTCTTACGCGCTGGCTGGTGATCGGCGTCTCACGCGAGATTGAATACGATCTCCGCAATGACATGTTTCGCCATCTGGAATCGCTTTCCTATTCTTACTACCAGAAGAACCGCACGGGCGACATTATGGCCCGGGCGACGAATGACCTGAATGCCGTGCGCATGCTGCTGGGGCCGGCGATTATGTATACGGCGAACACGCTTGTGTTTACCGCCGTGGCGCTGGTCTTTATGTGGCACATCAGTCACAAGCTCACGCTGTATGCCTTTGCGCCGCTGCCCATCGCGAGCATTGTTGTGCAGTACATTGGCCGGCGGATCCATGAGCGCTTTGAAAAAATCCAGGCGCAGTTTTCCGATATTTCCGCGCGGGCGCAAGAGAACTTTTCCGGGGCGCGCGTGGTACGAGCCTACGCGCAGGAAGAACCTGAGATCGCGCTGTTTGAAACCAGCAACCAGGAATACGTGACGCGCAGCTTGCCCCTGGCACGCCTTACCGGCATGCTGTGGCCTTCCCTTGAGCTGTTGCTTGGATTTGCTTTGGTACTTGTGCTCTGGCTGGGCGGACAGGAAGTGCTCCTGCACAAGATCAGCCTGGGAGATTTTGTAGCATTCAATACCTATATCATGATGCTCACGTGGCCGATCATTGCGCTTGGCTGGGTCATCAATCTCTTCCAGCGCGGGACCGCTTCCATGGGCCGCATCAATGAAATTCTGGTGGCGCGCTCCGAAATTACCGATGCGGAAGTTGCTGCTGATCTTAAAGCTGCCAGCACCTTGCACGGCGAGATCGAATTCCGGCATCTTGATTTCAGCTACGACGGCGTTCCCGTTCTCAGAGGCGTAAATCTCACGATTCCGGCGGGCAGCAGCCTTGCGATTGTGGGCCCAACAGGTTCCGGCAAGACTACATTGGTGAACCTGTTGCCGCGCATTTATGATGCGCCGCCCGGTTCCCTGCTGATTGATGGCCGTCCTATCCGCGAATATCCGCTGGAGACTTTGCGCCAGAATATTGGCTTTGTTCCCCAGGAGACTTTTCTTTTCAGCGATTCCGTGCGAGAGAACATTGCCTTCGGCGTGGAGACATCGACCGACGATCAGGTGCAACGCGCCGCCGCGGCAGCCAATATCGCCACCGATATCGAAGGTTTTCCCGAAGGCTATGAGACGATGGTGGGTGAGCGCGGCATCACGCTTTCCGGCGGGCAGAAGCAGCGCAGCGCGATTGCGCGCGCCATCATCCGCGATCCGCGCATTCTGGTGCTTGACGACGCTCTTTCCAGCGTTGATACCTATACAGAAGAAACCATCCTGAACCACCTGCGCGAAGTGATGCGTGACCGCACAACTATTTTCATCTCACACCGCGTTTCTACCGTCCGCAACGCTGACCGCATTGCCGTGCTCCATGAAGGACGCGTGGTGGAACTGGGCACACATGAGGAGCTGCTTGCGCGCAACGGTTACTATACTGACCTTTACAACAAGCAGTTGCTGGAAGAAGAATTGGCCCGGGTCTAACGCATGAAGCGCATCGTGGTGGAAGAACTGCTCGATAGCGACGCGGGCACTGCCGCCGAAGTAGCGGGATCTCTCAAAGACCTGCGGATGTTCAACAGCTTATTTGGCGGCGTGCATACAATGTCCAGCTTGCTGCGCCGGGTGGCGCAGAAACGCGGGCTCAAGCGAATTTCATGGGTTGATGTGGCCGGCGGTGAAGGATATGTGGCCACACGGACGCAGAGATCCCTGGCCCGCTCAGGCATATCGTCGCAACCAGTCATTCTGGACCGCGCTCCTACACACCTGAGCAATACGCATCCGGCAGTCTGCGGCGACGCGCTGGCGCTTCCCTTCCGCGACAACAGCTTTGACGCGGTTGGTTGCTCTCTTTTTATGCATCACCTTGAGCCCGCGGAGATTGTGCGATTCGTGCGGGAAGGTCTGCGCGTGGCACGCCACGCATTTCTTGTTCAGGACCTGCAACGCCATCCGCTACACCTTGCGCTGGGCTATCTTGGCATGCCGCTTTACCGCAGCCGCATTACACGGCATGATGCGCTCGCCTCAGTACGACGGGCTTACACTGTTGAAGAGGTCAGAGAAATGCTGGCTCCGGCAGCGCCCGCAGAAAAACTTGAGATCAGAAAATTTTTTCTTTTCCGCATGGGAGTGATCGTTTGGAAGCAGCCCAATATGATCTGATCGTGGTGGGCGCGGGACCGGCAGGCTCTGCGTGCGCGATTACCGCGGCGCGAGCGGGCGCGAAGGTATTGCTGCTGGAAAAAGACCGCTTCCCCCGGCAGAAGGTTTGCGGTGAGTTTGTCTCGCCGGAATCTTTGGGGATGCTGCATGGCTTCCTTGAAGACGGCAGGTTTCAATCTTGCCCGCAGGTAGTTTCGTCGCGAATATTTCTGAACAACAAAACTCTCGCGCTTCCAATCTCACCCGCGGCGCAAAGCATTCCGCGCTTCGATCTTGATCCAGCGCTTTTTGCCGCCGCGCAAGACGCAGGTGTAACAGCTTGTGAAGGAGTTGCTGTCAAAGATGTGCTGCGAGATGAACTTTTCCATGTCCATACGCCGGAAAGCACGTATGCGGCGCGTGCTGTGGTGAATGCCGCTGGACGATGGTCGAAACTCACGCAATTTGACGTTGCTGGAAAAGAAAAATGGATCGGATTGAAAGCACATTTCACTGAACCCTCACCGCCGCAGACCGTCGATCTTTATTTTTTTCCCGGCGGCTATTGCGGAGTGACTCCCGTTGGGCCAGATTCAATCAATGCCTGCGCCATGGTCCGCTCGGATGCCGCTCATACTCTGGAAGATGTTTTCACCAAAGAGCCGCGTCTCTTCCAGAGAAGCCGCTCCTGGCAGCCGTTGTTTCCACCGGTTACCACTTCACCGCTTTATTTCCGCGAACCGGAAACCGAATCGGACGGCATATTTCTTGCGGGCGATGCCGCAGGATTTATCGATCCGTTTGCGGGCGACGGCATCTCGCTGGCTTTACAGAGCGGAACGCTGGTCGCGCAGTCTATCACTGCCTTTCTGCGCGGGACCTGTTCACTCGACGAAGCACACCAGCAGTATCATGTAGCATATCGTCAGCGCTTTGCTCCGGCATTTCGCAACGCAGCTCGCCTGCGTAGCGCACTGGCTGCACCAAGATGGATCCGCAATGCCGCGCTGGCGTTTGCCGCTATGCCAGGAGTGGGAAAGATGCTGATAAGAGGGACGAGAGCACGTTAATGCATGCCCAAAAAGCGTTTTAAAGGGGTGGCATCATTTAACGATATTGAGATCATAGTCTCGTTATGTCATCATAAATTTTAATATGCGTACCACTATCCACCTTGATGACGATATTGTCTCCGCAGTCAAACGATATGCGGAAAGTCGGTCCGTCGGCTTAGGAAAAGCAGTGTCCGAACTTGTCCGGCGAGGAATTGCGGCGCTGATGGAAAGGCTGTTAGTGGGGCACAATAAGTGAGTGATGCTTACCTGCTTGGGTTGGCAATTCGAAGAAAAGCGGAATTGGTAACCTTGGATCGAAGCGTCTCTGCACTGTTGACCAAGAAAAGCAGACAGCACTGTTGGTCTTATAAGAAATCTCGACGAAGCGCGACGAGTGAACGATCAAAATTAATGCGAAGTGGATGCCGCCCTGACTCTGCGCAAAGCGCGGCGCACCACGGCCAGCAGATCGGAAACTTCAAAAGGTTTTACCAGGCAGAATATCTTCGTTGCGTCTACAAAAGAGCGCGTGCCGGGGTCCGATACATCGGAAAGAACAAATACGGTCCGCGGCACCAGTTCTGGACGATTTTGTTGCAGCCACTGGAACACCTGCTCGCTCGACCAAGTCCCTGGAATTTTGCTGTCGAGCAGCAAGATATCGAAGTCCTCATTCTTCAGGTTCTCAACGGCCTCCGCGCCCGAGCAAACGGTGACTACTTGCAAGCCCGCGGCGCTTAGAACTTCGCGCTCAAAGTCGAGCACCGCTTCCTCATCGTCCACCAGCAGAACATTGCCTTCCAGCCGTGATTCCCGCCGCGCCACAATGCGCTCGCGCTCCGTGACAGGCTTCTCCCCAACGGCAACCGGCAGTCGAACCTGCAGCAGCGCGCCTCCGGCAGGATGGTTTTGCGCGGAAATCTCACCGCCGTGCTCCTTCACGATGCCGTAACAGATGCTCAAGCCAAGTCCAGTGCCTTTGCCCACACGCTTGGTGGTGTAGAACGGATCAAAGACGTGTTTCGGATCGTAAATGCCTGGTCCCGAATCATGGAATGACGTGACTACGCTTCCGTTCTCTGTTGCGATGCTGACGTGCAGCCGGCCGCCGCGACCGCTTTCCATCATGGCGTCAGCCGCATTGTTGATGATGTTCAGATAAACCTGCTCAAGCTGGTGCGGATCAGCCACCACAGAAGGCAGCACGGCTTCAAATTCCCGTTCCACTCCAATGTTATTGACCTTCAAGTCGTAGTCGCGGAGGGCGATCGTATCTTCAATAACGCTACGCAAATCCACATGCACGCGCTGCGGCTTGTGCTGACGCGCAAATGACAGCAGGTTCTGCACGATCCTTTGCGTTCTTTGAGCTTGTTTGCGCAGCTTCTGGATAAACTCTTCTATTCGCGGCTCCAGCTTTTCGCTTTCCAGCAACTGCGTGTAGCCGAGGATGGCGGTGAGCGGGTTATTCAACTCGTGGGCCACGCCTGAAATCAGCTGCCCCACGGCGGACATCTTTTCGCTTTGCAGCAGCTGCTCCTGTGTCCGGCGCAGGTCTTCGTAAGCTTGCCTGGTTTCGTTATAGAGCTGTACCTTTTCAATGGTGGTGGCCAATTGGCGGCCCACGGCAATCATTACACCTTGTTCAGACCGTGAAAATTCACGGACAGCGCGGCTGCTGGTAGCCAGCACTCCCAGAATCCTGTCCTTGCGCCACAGTACCACCCAAAGCCATGAACGCAGGCCCTCTAGTTCCACTGCTCTTTGCAGCACCTCTGGCAGGCGCGTCAGGTCCTGTTGGTCGATAATTTCCGCGTGCTTGGCTTTTATCGACTCGATGAATGCGGGCGGGAGCACAACGTTTTCACTTTCCACCGCCCATGTAGTGCTATGCCCGTAGGAAGACTTTTTGTTGAGAGTATGAGTTTCCTCGTCGAAAAGGTAAACGGCCGCCGTATCCGTGGAAAACAGCTCCACCATCTGGAGCATGATTAATTGCAGAATTTCGTCCAGGTCAAAAGACTGGTTAAAGGTGACCGCGATATTATTCAGCACGTATAACTCGCGGTTGCGCCGCCGGATCTCGTCTTCGGCGCGCTTCATTTCCGTTACATCCAGCACAACGCCCTGGTAGCGCTCAATCTTGCCGCTCGGAGAGCGCGTGACAAAGCTGCTCTCAATCACGGTGATCTTCCGTCCGTCTTTGCGGCGCAGCAGTATTTCAAAATTCCTTACAAAGCCCTGCCGTGAGATTTCGCTCAGGAATTTTTTTCGGTCTTCAGTCTCCACGTAAACAGATTGCGCCACGTCCAGCTTCAGAATCTCCTCTTTGCTGTCATAGCCCAGCATGCGGACAAAGGCTTCATTGCAATCCAGGATGTTGCCTTGCGGCGTGGAAAGGAACACGCCTTCATGCATGTGATTAAAGAGTGAGGTGAAACGCTCCTCTGCCGCCCTGGACTCCGTAATGTCCTTGATCACGTGCACCGTGCCCACGCGGGAGTGATTTTCACCCGTATACGCCGATGTGGAAACCACGGAATACCCGCCAAAACACGGATCCTCTTCGCCGGCACAATCAGCGTGCGCGCAGTAAGGGCATCCGCTCCAGTTGGTGGCTGCGCCCGGCAATACTTCTTCGCAAAGGCTGTGCACCACTTCTTCCCTCGTGCGCTGCAGCCTTCCCAGCAAAGCGCCGTTGGCCCGCAAAATACGGTAGTTCAGGTCATGGACAAGAATGCAATCCGGAATAGAGTCAAACGTGCTGGCCCATTCATTGCGTGAATGCACCAGTTGTTGCAGCAGTTGGCGATTCTCCGCCGCCATCCCCAGCTGCTTGCCAGCCAGCTTGAGAAATTTCTTTTCCGCGACGGTATATTCGCGAAACCGCGGCATGCCCAGAACAAACATGCCAACCGGCGAATTCTTCCCTTCCACCGGTACGAGCAAGAGATGATGCATTCCTTCACTGACCAAGGCTTCACGGATCTCAGGTGTCGCCTCAATCGCCCGGACAACGTAAACCTCTCCTTCACGCAGGGCAAAGCCGCTCACGCTTCGGGCGGTTTCGATGGTCGTGACTTTGTCCACGAAGGGCTGTGAGAGCCCGGTGTGGGCAGCCAATTCCAAATTGCCGCCGGCAAGCGTCCGAAACCATGCGGCTTTCGCTCGCGTCAGTCTCCTGAGTTCTTCCAGAATGGTGCCAACTGTGGGATCAAATTCACGCGAGTCGGAAATCTGATGCGTGATGGTATTAAGTGCGTCAAGCCTTCGCACCTGGGTGCGGGAATCCTCCAGCACGATTGTCATGATGCCCAGGCCGAGCAGTAAATCCACCACTAAGTCGGTGCCCATGATTTGATGGACGTGGCCAACCGTATCCAGATGCAGCAGAACCAACATTACGGCCAGCAGCCAGCGCCCCAGGCTGGCTCTGCCCCAGGCAAAACGAACAAGCTGGATTGAAGCGATGATCCCAACGGCTGAACAAAGAGCGAAAGCGATATAGTGTAGCCCCGGATATGGCCGCCACAAAGAGTAGGCAATTTCCAGCGGCAATGCGGCGCTAAGGGCAATCACGGCCGGCAACAACAGCTTTTGGTGGGAAACGTAGAAGAAAACTGCGGCAGCAAAAAGCCCAACTGCAATGATATGCGCGCTGTAAGACAAGGCAGCCCATAGCGCTTGATGGCTGCCGGACGCGCTCAGGGCCAGAAACACCTTAGAGACGGTAAGCACGCTCCAACCGGCGATCCATGGAACCAGGTATTTTTCCCGGAAACTGCTGTACAAAAGTATTGCGCCTGCCAGCAGGATCAGCAATGTCGACATTTCAGCGAGAAATGCCGATTGGAGGGTTAGGTTCATCGTCTATTCAACAGGGTTTCTTCGTCCGAGTAGGGGTAACCTCTGTATACCACGGATTCCCGGTTTTCAGTCGTTTTTTAAGGTGCTAGTACCATTGTATTTTAGGGAACTCTGGGTTACATTAATGCTCCCCCACAGGTAAACTTTCCGAAATGGCCACAGAACGCATATTGGTTGTGGACGACGAAGAGCCGATCCGGGAGATCATCTCTTCCATGCTGAATGCCGCGGGATACAAGACCCGGCAGGCGGCCTCCGGCATGGAGGCTCTGGCCATTCTAAATTCAACCGGCGAGTTCGAATTGATGCTATCTGACCTCATGATGGCGGAACTTGACGGAATCGCATTACTTGAGCGTTCGAAAGAGAAATACCCAGACATGCCGGTGATCATGGTCACCGCGGTCCATGACATTTCAGTCGCCCTGGCGGCCATCCGCAATGGCGCGTATGACTATCTGCTGAAGCCCTTTGAGCGTGAGCAGCTTCTGGCCATGGTTCGGCGAGCTCTGGAACATCGCCGCTTAAAACTGGAAAACCGGGCTTACCAGTCGAATCTTGAGTCCCTGGTTGCGGCCCGCACGGAACAGCTTCGCCAGGCCATGACCGATCTTGAGCGCTCTTATGACATCACGCTGGAAGCCCTGGGCGACGCGCTGGACTTGAAAGACGCGGAAACAGAAGGCCATTCCAAGCGTGTAACGGCATTTACCATCGCCATTGCCCGTGCCATGGGGCTTTCAGGAGACAAGATTCGCGTCATTGCTCGGGGCGCCTTCCTGCATGACATCGGCAAAATGGCCATTCCAGACGCTATTCTGCGCAAACCGGGCGCGTTGACTGAAGCCGAAACGGAAATCATGCGCGAACACTGCTTCCGCGGCTACCAGATGCTCAAGAAAATCCCGTTCCTCTCTGAAGCCTCTGAAATTGTGTACTCGCATCAGGAACGTTTTGATGGCACGGGTTATCCGCGTGGCTTGAGCGGACAAAGTATTCCTCTCGGCGCACGCATTTTCTCTATTGCGGACACGCTGGATGCCATCACCTCTGACCGGCCTTATCGCGCGGCCCAAACGATTCAGGTAGCGCGTGAAGAAGTGGAACGGTTCTCCGGCCGCCAGTTTGATCCGGAAGTCGTGCGTGTCTTCCTGGAAATGCCGGACACTATCTGGGAAGATCTGCGCAAAGAGATCAACTCCCAGATCGATCATTTCAGCTATCCCATGAAGCAGGTAGCGGCACTGGCTGGCACAAGCCGCACGACTTAATCGCAATCCCCTTCCTTCATAATATTTCAATCCCCTAACGTGAATAAGGTGCGGTGCTGCATTTTCCCGGCAGAGGCACTAAAATCACTGCTGACTTAGATTGGAAAGGTGCCTATGGCTGTGCTCACGGATGTAGAAATCCAGAAGGAACTCACTTCTTTGAACGGCTGGCAGCGCAATGGAAGCGCGATCCAGCGGGTCTTCCGCTTTCCTGATTTTAAAGCGGCCATGCAATTCGTAAACAAAATTGCGGAGGCGGCGGAGCAGGCCAACCACCATCCTGACATCGATATTCGCTACAACACGGTCACCATGGCGTTGGTGTCACATGATTCGGGGGGCGTGACGCAACGTGACGTTCGGATGGCCGGCACGATCAACAAGATCGCGGGTTAGCTTGGTTGTGCCTCTTCCAGGGCTTTGGCCACGCGATCCAGGTTCTGCTGGATCACTTCCAGTTGGTCTTCACAAAACTTGTTGAATTCGCCCAATGGATCGCCGTGTTCCATCAAATCGTCCAGAAAATGGCGAACGCGTTCGCGGCCCTTCTCGCTGGCGAATACCAGCGCCAGTCCACTTAAGCCCAGCAGTGTTGCGGGCAGAAACCAATTTTTCATGTCACATTCCCTTTCCGGGGAATCGGCACTTGCTGACAATATGATGCTTCAAAATGGCCTCGAATTGTACCTCTGGCCAGTTACTTAGGTAATGTCCTGATTCCTGGAACCTGATGGCCGGATTCAGGGATCACCCTTAGGGTGCGCCTTAGCTTTACAAAAATTGTGGGTTCGAAAGCAGCATTTCTGGAACTTTTGCGCATCTCACGGGTCAAGACTTCTAAATCCATTGAGGTGGAACGCTATGCAGGCAAAGTGGGCAGCCTCCGTTTGCTCCGTTGTGTTGATCCTTGGTTTGGGCGCCATTGGTCAGGAAAGCGGTAGTTCGAATGACCCGATTCTTAAAACACGTCCTAATGACAGAAATACTCCGGCTCCGCAGCAGGGGCCTGTCGCGGCTTACCCAGGACAGGGCAGCCCCTCTTCCACCTACGGCGCGCCTCCAAATGCCATTCCTGATGGATCACGGTTCATCATCAAGCTGAAAGATACCCTTGACACCAAAAAGATGCAGGACGGAAAGCACTTTAAAGCCGAGCTTCGTGAGGATCTGGTGACGCCCAGCGGACTGATTATTCCCAAGGGCCGGAGTATCAAGGGCCATGTCGGGCGATTTGAGCATGGCTTTACCGGCTCCAAGATGCAGTTGGCCCTGGATGAAATTGAAACCCGCAACGGCTGGGTCCCGCTGATTGGGACCGTCACCGGCGTTCCCGGAGATCCTTCCATTAAGGCCACTGGTGAAGAAGGCGAAGTCTACCGCAAGGGTCCGGACAAGCGAAAAGTGATTACGGACGCGGCTATTGGCGCTACGGTTGGCGCGGTATCAGGGTCGGTGGTCGGAGGACGCAAGGGCGCCGCTATTGGCGCAGCAGCGGGTGCCGGACTGGGAACCGGAACCAGCTATCTCTTTAAAGGCGGTGAGATGAAGCTGGAAAAAGGCACACAACTTGAAGTCCGTCTTGACCGCGATTTAGTTGTCCCAACTCACTAGAAACCATTGCATTGAAGGGACATGGACGCAGGTTAGAGCCAGAGCCTGCATTCATGGCCCTGGGTGTTGCCTCAAGCGCAAAAGATTTTAAAGGGAAAAGTTTCCTAAAGTTTCGTCTTCCACCGACACTTCGTCGCCGGAATTGCGTCTAAGTTACCATGACACCTCGAGCGTCTGGACGCCGTTCTGACACTGCCGGACACAATTTCGGCATTTGCATGCTTGCGGTGGTTATATTCCTAATTCTGCTTTTGTGGTATTTCAAAGGCCATGAGAGTTCCCAGCCCCTGCCACAGCGGCCGCCGGGAATGCTCTACGCACGCTGAGTTATCCGGTGAATTGCTCGCGTAAAATTTGCCCTTTTCAGGCTTGCCAGCTACACTCACCTGTTTTCTTCAGGCACGTCTAATAAGATCGCGTCTTGCCAATTCCTTTAGGTGGAGTGTGTCACCATGCTGCTGCGTCGCGCCTCGTCTTTCTTGATCGTCGTAATGTTCCTTTCGCTCTATGCTTTTGGCCAAAGAAACCGCCCACCCGCTCCTGCGCCGGCAGCCAGTCCTGCTGAAGCACCCAAGCCCTCCGGCACTCCCGCCGCCGAGACAAAGAAAGAACAGCCGGAAACTCCACCAGTCGTCACCCACCATGAAATCCATGTGGGCGGAAAAACGCTGCACTATACCGCCACCACGGGAATGATGCCGCTCAAGAACAATGACACTGGCGAGGTGGAAGCACACATTTTCTTTATCGCTTACACGCTCGACGGCCAGAATGAGCACCGGCCGCTCACTTTCTCCTTCAATGGCGGTCCAGGCTCCGCTTCGGTATGGCTACACATGGGCGCTATTGGCCCCAAGCGCGTGCGCATGCAGCCCAATGGCATGATGCCTCCGCCGCCGTATCAATTGGTGGATAACGAGCAAACTTGGCTCGACCAGACCGATCTTGTTTTCATCGACCCGGTGGGCACTGGTTACAGCCGCGCCGTAAAACGCGATCAGACCAAAAAATTTCTTGGCCTCCGTGGCGACATCGAGTCCGTGGGTGAGTTCATCCGCCTGTATCTCGGCCGTTATGAACGCTGGTCGTCGCCGCTGTTTATGGTGGGTGAAAGTTACGGCACCACGCGCGCCGCCGGCCTTTCTGGTTACCTGGTGGAACATGGCATCGCATTTAACGGGATCATGCTGATTTCCAGCATCCTGAATTTCCAGACCACTGACGGCTCTCCCGGCAACGACCTTCCCTTCATTCTCTTTCTGCCTACCTATGCCAGCGCCGCCTGGTATCACAAAAAGCTGGGGCCTGAGTATGAGCAGAATTTTGACAAGCTGCGTTCTGAAGTCGAGCAATGGGCCGCCGGTCCTTACGCCGACGCGCTGGCTAAAGGCGATCGTCTCACCCCGCAAGAACGACAAGACGTGATCGATCATCTGGCGCGCTACACTGGCCTGAGCAAGACCTATATTGACGAAAGCAACCTACGTATCGAGGAATCACACTTCACCAAAGAGCTTCTGCGCGATAAGCGGCTGACCATCGGCCGGCTCGACAGCCGTTTCACCGGAACCTCAAGCTCCGACGTCGATGACACTGCAAGCTTTGATCCCAGCATGAGCGCGATCCGTCCACCTTATACCGCAATGTTCAATCAGTACGTGCGCAGTGAACTGGGTTACAAATCAGACCTGGAGTATTACATCCTGGGCGGCGGCTTCCGCTTTGACGAATGGGATTGGGGCATACAGCGCGGCGGCTTCCCTGATACAGCCCGCTCGCTGAAAGATGCATTCGACAAAAATCCCTTCATGAAGCTGTTTGTCGGCTCCGGTTATTTCGACTTGGCGACTCCTTACTTCGCCACGCAATACACGCTCAACCACATGAATCTGGACCAGGCGCAGCATGCCAAGGTCAGTCTTGGCTATTACGGCGCCGGACACATGATGTATATCCAGGATTCTTCTCTAAGCGAACTGAAGAAGGATGTAGGGACGTTTATGCAGAACGCGCTGAAGTAAAGAGATCGCCGTAATCGCGCGGAATCGCCGTAATCGCACGGAATCAAGTGGAAACCACGATGATCGTGGGAAATCGCTATCACCGAATATTATTAGAGGTCATGAGGAAGAGTCTGCGTGAACTCAGAAAAGCATCAGGAGCTGCGAACACGAACCAAGGCTTTTCCGCTCCGAGTGATTCGGATGTCTCAAGCGCTGCCCCGAAGCCGCGAAGCCAATGTGATTATTCAGCAAGTTCTTAGGTCTGCCACTGGTATGGCGGCGAATTATCGCGCTGCTGGCAGATCGAGGTCAAAGGCCGAATTCATCGCCAAGATAGGGCTTGTGGTTGAGGAAGCCGACGAAACTGTATTTTGGTTGGAGATGCTCGCAGACAGCGGAATTGTTCGCGCTAAGAAACTGGAAAACCTATTAACTGAAGCGACTCAACTGGTAGCAATTTTTACAGCATCACGTAAGACTGCTAAAACCTAATCCAATCTCCGCAATCTGGCCCATGGTTGGGACGTCCGATCCGATTCCGCGCGATTCCGGCGATTACGCGCGATCACGGCGATCTTTATCCTTTGCCAAACGGTTTCTCCAAATCTGGGCTTTGCGGCGTGAACAGTTCCGCGCCGTTCTCCGTGATGTGCATGTCGTCTTCCAGGCGCACGCCGAATTCTCCGCGAATATAAATTCCCGGCTCGTCGCTGAATGTCATATTGGGAGCCAGCGGCAGAGTGTTCCCGCGGACCAGATAAGGCCACTCATGGCCGTCCATTCCAATCCCGTGTCCCACACGATGCGTGAAGTGTTTGTAGTCCGGACCATAGCCGGCATCGGTGATTACTTTGCGCGCTGCGGCATCGACAGCCTGGCATTCCACACCTGGCTTGGCCGCAGCCAGCGCCGCAGATTGCGCCTTGTGCACGATATCAAATACTTGTTTCATCTTATCGGTTGGCTTGCCCAGAACCACCGTGCGGCTGATGTCGGATTCATAGCCTTCTACAACGCAGCCGCCATCCATGAGAAGGATCGTGCCTTCACGAATCACCTGCGGCTTGGCCGAACCATGCGGCAAAGCGGAGTTCTCGCCCACCTGTATACTCGCGCCGCCTTGAAAGCCCTGCTGCGCATGCGCGGCCTGGACCATGGCGCCAAAATCATTTTGCGTCATGCCTTCTTTGGTGGAGCGATAGGCCGCCTCGTAAGCCGCGAGCGTGACTTCATTCGCCAGCTTCATCAGTTGTAGCTCATGCTGGCTCTTGATCATCCTGCAGCCCGCCGTGACAGGTGTTGCGCTTACAAGGTGCAGGCCCGGCGCGGCTTTGCTCAGCCCTTCACTGAAAACATAGCGGACGGTCTCCTCCATCCCCACGTTTCCCGTTGTGAGGTTCCTATCCTTCAGCCCTTCGGCGATCCGCTGATACGGGCTTTCATCTTCCTGCCAGGTACGGACCTCTGCATTGTTTCCGCCCGGGCCGCTGGCAATCTGCTCGCGCGCGCGGTCTTCTTCAAAAGCCGGACAGACGTAAAACGGATTCCCCTTCACCGGCAAAATCACCGCAAACAGCCGCTCGCTCATCCACCAGTGAATGTTGGTGAAATAGACCAGTGAAGTTCCGCCCGTGACCACGATGGCGTCAATTTTGTTCTCCGCCATCAGTTGGCGTGCACGCTCCATCCGCTGCTCGCGCTCGGCGGTGGTAATGGGCTGGGCTTCGCCCTTGCGCGATTTCAACTTTGAAATGGCTTTCGGCTGCTTGTCTTTGCTTTTGCTATCAGCGGCAAAAGCCATGCTCGGCTGCGCCATCGCGACTGTTGCGACTCCAGCGGTCTGAAGAAAGCTGCGGCGTGAAAACTTCATCGGATCAAGGGCTCCTTAAAAATCTTGCGGTCTTTCTGAAATCCCGAACGCGGCGTTTCTGCAAGTGAGCGATTCCTACGTTCTTCTGCGCTTTTCAAAAGTTGCAATCTGTCCCCCAAAACTCTTCGCTATTATAGAGATCTCTCGCTCCCCTCGGGACTTTGGAAAAATTAATTTCCCGCAGCCGGTTGCGTAAATTTCTTCACGTCGGCCGGAGTTCCCTTTAGCAGATCGCGCAGAATCGTCACCTCGGCCGTCATACCTGTTTTGATCGACGGTTCCGCAACCGGAGCGAAAAGTGGCGAGTGATTACTGGGCAACTGCTTTCCTGCGGCCTTGGCGTCCGCCAGCTTCTGCGGATCGGCAACACCCAGCGTAAAGTAAAACGAAGGGACTCCCTGCTCCACGAAATATGCGTAATCTTCTGAAGTCATGATCGGGTCTTCTGTCACCACACTTCCCTTGCCCAGCACGCCTTCCAGGGTCGCCGCCAGATGCTTGGTCAACACTGGATCGTTATAGACCGCGCCCGTGGATTCGTATTTTTCCACCAGTGGCATTTTCTCGGCGCCCGCGGCCATCGCTTCACCTTTGGCGATGCGCTCAATGGATGCAAGCAGGTGCTGGCGCACTTCAGGTTTGAATGAGCGCACGGTAAAGCCCATCTGCGCGTCGTCAGGAATAATGTTGTTTTTCGTTCCTGCCTGTATGTAGCCGATGGTGATCACTGCCGCGTCGCCCGGCTTAATTTCCCGCGAGATAATCGACTGCACCGTCACGGCGATCCTCGCGGCGATCAGCACCGGGTCGATGGTAGTGTGAGGCTGCGCTCCATGTCCGCCCTTTCCGTAAACGGTGATGCGGACGGAATCCGCCGCAGCCTTGGCATAACCGGGTGTGATCCCTACCTGCCCGACGGGAAGATTGTTTGTGTCATGTAACGCAATGCCAACGTCCGGTTTGGGAAAACGCGTGAACAGCCCGTCCTTGATCATCTTGTCCGCGCCGGTAATGGTTTCTTCCGCGGGCTGGCCGATCAGCATCAGGGTTCCGTGCCACGAATCTTTGTTGTGCGCCATGATGGAAGCGGTACCAAACAAAGCCGCCATGTGGACGTCATGCCCGCAAGCGTGCATCACTCCAACGTCGCGCCCACTGTCATCCTTTGCGCGAACTTTGCTGGCATACGGCAGCCCAGTCTTTTCTTCAACTGGCAAGCCGTCAAGCTCGGTACGCAGCATCACCGTCGGGCCAGCTCCATTCTTAAGGATTGCGACGACGCCAGTCCCGCCCACATGTTCCGTGACTTCATACCCCAGCGTGCGCAAACGGTTGGCCAGCTCGGCCGCGGTCCGCGTCTCATGCGATGACAATTCAGGATGCTGGTGCAGGTCAAGATACAAAGTCTGCGCGTCAGGCAGCACGGAGCTGACCTGCTTATCCAACGGCGAGCTCTGCGCTGAAGCAAGAATCCCTGGCAGAGAAATTAGCAACACTGAAAATACGGCAATCCTTAAACCACCCAAGCTGCGAATGGAAAGCATGGCGGCCTCCTTTTAGGACTGGATAGAGTACCACCTCGGTTCCCAGGCTCCTAAAGGGTGGCGCTCCGACCACCCACCGCGACACCGGCGCTTGTTTCTTTACTCGGTGCCAACAGTATTCTTACTCTTGTCTCCGATCACGCGCGATGTCGGCGATCCTGCGCGATTGCGGCGATCCCCACGGCCCTCTGCCTGTGTACCCTCAGCCAGAGACCCACCCCCCATATGCGTTTTGTTGAAAACAAAAGCCAAAGTGCAACTCGACCGAGCGGTGACCGAGCGGTCGAAGTCCATTTTCAGTCGTTTTCACCAGCCAAATCCGTGCCATCCGGATAGGTCTTTTGAGCTTGTAACCCTCTGCCGACACATCTTTCGGCAGTGGGTCGCACTTTCCAGGGTTTGCTCTTGTCTGATTGCTGACTGTTGATTGCTGACTGCTGATTTTCAAAGATCTCTTGCCGTTCACACCCTGAGGCGCTTGTCGGAGTATAGCTATTTTATTCGCCAGAATCAATTGCGAATCTGGACATGCCCCTGCGGACATGCGTTTCTCATCGCCGCGCTTTGAGGTAGGTCGGCCCTGTCAGAACCGGACCGTTTCAGGGCCACGTAAAGCCCTTTGCACCTGTCTTCTTGAGCGACCTCGAGGAAGCGCAGCGACTGAGGGGGAGTCGAAAGATCCCGACAACGCATCCATTGCCGTGCCGATTCAGGGAGTTCTACCAGCATGCATCTCATCCGAAGCTTTTCTGTTTTCCAGGTGGCACCGCAGACCGAGCTGGTTGGCGTTGTTCTAGTCCCGCTCCTGGAGGAACGTCTGGGAGTAGCCCGCAGTTTCAACGGCGGGAAAAGCCGCAAACCATACGGGTATGGGTGGTGGAGAACAAGCTATTCGTTCCCGGTGGTCGACGTCTCCCGCGACCAGGGCAAGACGTTCCCGCAGCGCACGGACGTGCTGCCGCCGCGGCAGGGCAACTGGGGCGACCGCGACTTCATCACCGCGGGCCCGCACGGCGTCGCGTATCTGACCTG
>DAHUXR010000096.1 GCA_027307045.1 Acidobacteriaceae bacterium | reverse complement strand
TATCGGCATTGAACTCAATAAAGCCCAAGGCAAGAACTTGCCAGATCAGTTCGCGGCCTTGTGATTCATTAAGCCCTCTTTCAGAGAGCGCATTCAACAAATCATTGAAGGGGTACTCGCCACCGCGCTCACGAATAATCTGTACGACGAAGTCAGGGTCGATTGCGGGTTGCGCAGCCATCGTGTTCATTGGACGCTCCAAATATGTTTTGCGTTGCGTGCTCAATATTAAGCGAGTACCAACTTTCCATCCAAATACTTTCTCAATACTCTGTAAACCGTTCGTAACTGAGTGTACCCACAGCGCTCTGCCAGAACAGAATAGCACACGATAGCGAATAAAAATAGAATAATTTTGCGCTTAAAAACCGTGGAGAATCGAAGGAATTAAGGCCTGGGGGCAGCAGCAGCCTGCGGATCCGCCTATTCCGTTGACGATTCTTCATTCGCCTCCGACAGGATCTGCCACAGCGCCTTACCGCAATCGACGATCTGCTTGCGGCCGCATTTCGGGCACTGATATTCGCGCATGTCGCGGCCGGTAAACGTAGTTCTTTCGATCTGCTCCATCTCGATCGCGCAGTCTGGGCAAACGGTGTCAGCCATAGTTCTCAGTCTAGAATATGCCTGGATAATTCTTCCCTGCATGTGCTGACGAACAGCCGCTAAATGCTATATCCTCACAAGTCTGGTTCTTCAGCATTTCTGGTACAACTTAATCTATGAAAGTTCTGGTGATTGGCGGTGGAGGCAGGGAGCACGCGCTGGTGTGGAAGCTGCGCCAGTCGCCGCGCGTGTCGCAGGTGTATTGCCTGCCGGGGAATGGCGGCATTTGTGAAGAAGCCACCTGCATGCCGGGCGATCCCAAGAGCCTGGCCAGCCTGCTTTCAGTGGCGCACCAGATACAGCCGGACTTGACCGTGGTCGGGCCGGAGATTTCGCTGTCAATCGGCGTGGTGGATGAATTCAAGCGCCGCGGCCTGAGGATTTTTGGTCCCACGCAAGGGGCCGCCCAATTGGAAACGAGCAAGAGCTTTGCCAAGGAGTTCATGCAGCGGCACAAGGTGCCAACCGCGCACTTTGCGGTATGCAGTTCAGAAGAAGACTTGCGCAAGTCACTGGGGCTTTTTTCCACGCCGGTAGTGGTGAAGGCTGACGGTCTGGCCGCCGGGAAAGGCGTGGTGATCGCTGCCACCAAGGAAGAAGCGGCAGTCGCAGGAGTTTCGATGTTTAACGGCAAGCTGCTCGGTGTGCCTGTGGCCAATGTGGTGCTGGAGGAATTTCTGGAAGGCGAGGAAGTTTCCTTCCTGGTGCTGAGCGATGGCGAGCGCATGGCCGCGCTGGTTCCGGCGCAGGACCACAAACGCATTGGCGAGGGCGACGAAGGCGCGAATACCGGCGGCATGGGAGCTTACTCCACGGATGCTTTGCTTGATGAAGGTATGAGCGACTGGCTGCTGAATCATATAGCGCGTCCGGTGATCGACGGCATGAAATCAGAGGGCGCGGAGTATCGCGGCATTTTGTACTGCGGCCTGATGATGACCGCGCGCGGCCCCATGGTTTTGGAATTCAACTGCCGCTTTGGCGATCCGGAAACCCAGGCCGTGCTGATGCGGCTGGATAGCGACCTGCTGGATGCGATTGAAGCGTCGGTCGAAGGCCGAGTGAGCGACGGCGATTTCAAATGGTCGAGCGACGCTTCATGCTGCGTGGTGGTTGCGTCGGGTGGATATCCCGGAAGCTTTATGACAGGAAAACAGATTTCCGGCCTGGACCGCGCGAGTAGCTTGACCAACGTAAAGGTCTTCCATGCTGGAACCAGCAAGCGCGATGGCGTTTTCTATACCAGCGGCGGACGCGTGCTGGGCGTGACAGCGCGTGCGCCGAGGCTGGAAGATGCGATCACCCGCGCGTATGAAGCCGTGCGGCTGATCAGTTTTGAAGAAATGTATTACCGCAAGGATATTGGCGCGCGAGCGTTGAAAGCGCCGAAATAAAACTCACAGGAAAATAAATCTTATGGCAGAGAGCCCTCTTGTATCGATAGTGATGGGGTCGGATTCCGACCTTGAGATCATGAATGAAACCGCCAAAGCGCTGGATGACTTTGGCATTGCCTATGAAATAGACGTAACATCGGCCCACCGGTCGCCGGCGCGGACTTCAGAATTTGCCCGCAACGCCGCCGGGCGCGGCGTTAAGGTCATCATTGCCGGAGCAGGCGGCGCGGCCCACCTGGCTGGCGTGATCGCCGCCGAAACAACGCTGCCGGTCATCGGTGTGCCCATTCCTTCCACACCGCTCAATGGCATGGATTCGCTGCTGGCCATCGTGCAGATGCCGGCGGGCATTCCCGTGGCGACAACCGCCATCGGCAAGGCCGGCGCAACAAACGCGGGAATCCTGGCCGCGCAGATTATCGGACTGAGCAACACCACGGTCGCCGGCAAGCTCAAAGAGATGAAAGGCAAGCTGGTGAAGAGCGTGGAAGAGAAATCGCAGAAGTTGCAGCAGATGAGGAAGCGATAAGGCTTCTGTAATAATGCCGAACTCATTTTCCGCCGTCGCCATCATACCTGCCCGCCTGGCCTCCACGCGGTTGCAGCGCAAGATATTGCGCGAGATTGCTGGGCAGCAGATGATCGCGCGCGTGTATGAAGCGGCAAAACGATCTCCGCTGTTGCGGGACGTGATCATCGCCACGGATTCTGAAGAGGTCTTGCAGCTTGCGGAAGCGCGCGGATGGAAAGCCCAGATGACATCGGACAAGCATCGCAGCGGCACCGACCGTGTCTATGAAGTGGCGCAGCGCATTCCCGCTGACGTGTATGTAAATATCCAGGGCGACGAGCCCCTTGCACGGCCCGAGCATCTGGACGCGCTGCTGCAACCGATGCAGGACCCCAAGGTAATGGTTTCCACCATCAAGACGCCGTGCCCGCCGCAGGATGTTGATAATCCCAACGCGGTAAAGGTTGTGACGGACTTGAATGGCCGCGCGCTTTATTTTTCGCGATCGACGATTCCTTTTGATCGCGACAAAACCGGCGTTGTTACCTACTTCAAGCATCTGGGCTTTTATGCTTATCGCAAAGCCGCGCTGGATAGATTCTGCAATCTGCCGGAATCGAAACTGGAGGCGGCGGAGCGCCTGGAGCAATTGCGATTTCTGGACAATGGCATCGACATTTATGTGGCAGAGACGCCGTTCAACACCGTGGGCGTGGACACGGAAGAAGATTTGCGCAGGGTGGAAGAGATGGTGAGGGCAGCGCGCGGGTAGCAACAAAATCTTTGCCGCAGATTTACGCTGATACGAAAACTAGAACCGGCTTGGCCGCGAATCAACGCGAAACACGCGAATCATATTTCAGGTTTTTGATTCGTGTTCATTTGGGAAATTCGCGGCTACTTGTTTTGATCTGCGCTCATCTGCGCAATCAGCGGCGACCTGCTTATGTCGCCAGACTTGGCCGGTGGTTTTTGGCCCAGGCTTCCGCGGCGGCAATGCGCTTGGAAATTGGCGGGTGGGAATGGAACAGCAATTCCACCAGGCGCGAAGGATGGCTTTCACTCAGGTTCTGGCGCGCCAGCTTTTCCATGGCGCTGATGTACGGCGTGACGTCAGAGACGCTCTTCCAGCAGTAGAGATCGGCCTGACGCTCAGTAAAGCGCGAGTAGGCGTTGAGGGCCGGCATCAGCAGCAATGAGAGTCCGCTGGCGACGAGGGCGAGCAGCGGCAGGTTGGCAAAGTCGGCGAGGTGCTGGAACATGTGTTGTTCGTCAATGGCGTAGCGCAGCACGTAATTCGCGGCCCAGAAGCCCGCCAGCGTGACCAGGGCCTGCACCACGATCATCTTTAACAGGTGCCCGTGCACGTGATGCCCGAGTTCATGGGCCAGAACGGCTTCAATTTCGTCATCGCTGTAGTTTTGCAGGAGCGTGTCCGCCAGGATGATGCGGCGCGTGTTGCCCATCCCCGTGAGCGCGGCATTGGCCTTTTTGCTTTTTTCGGAGAGCTTCCATTCGTAGACGCCGCGCACGCGCGTACCGGCGCGCTCGCCCAGTCGGACGAGGCGGGCTTTCAACTCGTCATTCTGCAAGGGAGCAAATTTGTAAAACAGCGGGAACAGGACCACGGGCGCGATCTGCGCGAAAAAGACAAACAATCCCATGAAGATCAGCCAGCCGATGATCCACCAGTATTGCGGCGACGTCCGTATCAGCGCGTAGACGATTTCGGCCAGCAGCGTTGCCATGACCAGTCCCAGCAGCCAGCCTTTGAATTCGTCCTTAAGCCAAGAGAACAGGCGCTGGTTGGAAAGGTTGAAGCGGTGTTCCAGGCGGAAGCCGTAGAAGTCCAGGGCAAAGCCAAGCGCCTTGCTGATCACGCTGAGAAACATTACATAAAAAAACAGGTCCAGCCAGTAACGATCGGGGGCCATGCGGGTGGCCAGACCGCTGAGCGTTTTTGTCCAGCCGGTGACCAGCAGCACGATGAGAAATCCAAAGCTGACCACCAGATCGCCAAGCTCCAGCCAGCGGCGGGCGCGATTATAGTCGCGCGCTTCTGGAGTGTCCGGATGCAGGTTGGATTCTGTGATCGTCATGGCTTCTCCTGATTGAACTCAAGAGCGATGAAGCTGGCAGATGTCTTGGCCTTATTAATGAGCGCGTGCATGGGGCCGCCAGCCAACCAGTCAATTTGACCGGGACCGCGTATGATCGGCGTGTCACTAGAGCCGTCTTGTACCCCGAACCCAAGATTGGAGACTGGCACAATCAGATGGGGAACGGCGTGAAGGTACTTCTCGGCGTGCGCCGTAGGTGGAACAGTGATCAGCCAGACACTCCACTGGTCAGAGGAGATGAGCTTCCTGCGCTGCGTGCAGATCCCAGCGCAAGGAGTTGAGAGATCATCGCAGGAGTCTGTGCAGGTCTTCACATTCGCAGAAGACTGGAGCAATTCAATCGTAGTGTTGTGGAATGGCCGGTCGCTCTGGTTGATGGCGGCATGAGCGAAGTTGCCCGGCGTAAATCGCACTTCGCCGTCCTTGAGCTTCAACGCGACTGGCTTTTCGCCCGGACGAACGCTCACCACGTCTGAGTCGCCCAGCGTAACAAAGAGATAGTCATAATTGTGCCTGTGGACGAGGGTTGTTGCCCGGGGCGCAACCGTAACATTGAACACGCGCACGTATTCGTTTTGCAAGACCAAATGGTGACTGGGTTCAGATGTGATCTCCACGGACTGCTGATGCTGGGCCAAAGCGGCTGTGGCCAGAAACAACAGGGCCGCGACGCGGGACTTTCTCATAGAAAGATTGTAAAAACAACCTTCAACGCCCGCAAGTGACCTTTGTCTATGTCGCTGCGCTCCAAACCGCTTCGAGATACTCCAGATTGCAGTGTGCTCTCCGCCTTGTGACAAGCCGCTCGGCGATCACTGGCCTCGCGGCTTTTATCTGTCGCCTCGCTCCAAACCGCTGGGGCTCGCTGCGTTATTTTTGTCGCTTTGCTCCAAACCGCTTTGAGATCCTCAAGAACCCAACCCTTACCACGGATAACACTGATAACACTGATTTACACGGATCAAAAGGTCAATTGGGACCTTTTTTGAGTTTGTAAATCCGTGTCATCCGTGTTGATCCGTGGCGAGATTTGCTTTTTTTGTGCAACACCGTAGCTTCACCAATATTTAGTGATGGTCGTGCGGTTTGGGCGCGTCTTTGGAGCTTGGCCCCATCGATTCTGACCCTTCTCCGGCAGGGCGGCCGCGGAATTCCAGCACAATCGTCTTCGCGGTGGCGTTCCCGGAATTGGTTACCGTATGGACCACGGGATTGTTCCAGGTAAGCTCGCCGGTTTTGGAATGGACCGGAGCATCTGGCTGGTCCTGGTTTTTCATGGTTACATCCGCATCGGCAAGAGGGATGGTAAGGAAATTTGCCAGATGCGTGTGCTGCGGATATTTAGCGCCCGGAGGCAGCGTGATCTGAGTGACCGACCACTGATCGGCGGTAATGAGTTTCGTGACAGTAACGCATTTTGCTTTGTCGGCGGAATCGCAGGGCACCGGAATTTCGCAGGATTCGGTGCAGGCTTTCTGATTGGTGGTGGGCTGCAACAGTTCGATCGTCCGATTGTGGAACGGAGCGTTGGCATTATTGGTGATGGCATGTACCAGACCGGCCGGCGTAAAGCGGGTATCGCCGTCCTTCAGAGTAACCTGCGCAGGCTGCGCGCCCTGCTTGGTATTCGTGATCTGGGAGTCACCCAGCGTAACGCCAAGATAGTCATGGCCGTGGCGGTGCATCAGAGTGGATTTTCCGGGATCGACGGAGACGGCAAAGACGCGAACAAACATGTTCTCAAACACAAGGTGATGGCTGGGCTCAGAAGTGATTTCCACGGGCGCCTGAGCCTGCTGCGTCCAGGCGGTCAAGGCAAGAATAGCGAACAGAGTCGCGATCGAAAGTTTGCGCATAGGGAAGCCATTCTAGACCAGGTCCAGAGTTACCGTAAATGCTCGAGCAAAACCTCAGGGGCTAAAGCCCGGCAATTTATGGCAGAGTACCGCAAGCCTGAAGGTGTAAAGGATGTCATGAAACTGAACACCTGAAGGCCCTGCTCCACCCCGTGATCGTCTACATTTACGAAGAAAATGGCGTAGAACGGTTTAAGGAATGCGAGGAAGGCCGCGCCGGAGGTCCCTGCCAATGCGGCGCTGGTGCCAGAGGCGCAGAGGGCGGGAGTAGTTGATAATGCCAAAAGCGGCGATGGCCGCCATCAGCAAGACGCTGCTAATGATCAGGAAGACACGGGCCGCACCGGTCTGCGCCACCTGCAGGATGACCAGAGCATTACGCGGGGTCAACAGCATGGAAGCCGCAAGAGCCAGCATGCCCACGCCCGCCAGCAAGCCGGTCACGTTCTTGGCCCAGCGACCCGTGGCGTGATACTCCGCAAAGAGGTTGAACCCATAAGAGATCAGCCCCGCAATGACGATGAAGTTCGCCACAATCGCTATCCAGGATTTCGCGTCCATAACCTTTGATTGGACGCGGTGGCCATGGCGCGGGTTGTGAAGCTCTGGATTGAGACGAGAGGGCCTTAGACGTGCAAAGCCTCCTTCATTTGAAGTTGCTGAGGTCCTCGCTCTAAATCATTCAGCCGCGGCCTTATAATTTAAAGCGCCCGCTTCACAATATTCGTTTCTTCAATCCTTCGTTTCTTTTTCGTTGCATCCCTTGCCAAGATGCATTACACAAAGAACGGGCCGCGCCCGTGTAAGAGCACGAACGCAGCCCTAACCACAAACCACCTTCCTAAGAAAGGCGACCCATGGCTGCCCTCGATAGTACCCAAAAGGCTGGCGTTTACGAAACTCTCTCCAGCCTCAACATGGCCTTTGCTGGAATCGTCCAGCACCTTCAAACCCTGCAACAAACGGGACTGTTCCAATCAAAAGCGGCAAAGCTGTTCCCAAGTTTTGCGCTTGAACTGCAAGCCGAATTTAACCAGGAATTTCTTGAACACCTGCACCAGCTTGAGCTTGACGATTGGGGCCGTTACGGAAAAGCGCAACAACGATGGGAAAAGTACTTGCGCGATCCTGACGACGTATTGCTTCAGGCCGAAGAACGAAAAAAGCAACTTGCGAAACAACGCAAGAAACCTGGGCGCTAAGACCAAACCCTTACCACGGATGATACCGATAACACTGATTTACACGGACCAAAAAAGCTCAGTTAGGACCATTTTCAGTTTGTAAATCCGTGCCATCCGTGTTGTTCCGTGGTGAGATTTGCTTTTTTGTGCAAAGCCGCAACAGGCTAAAGCTGTTGCGAATATCGCATTGATTCGCAGCTGCTTCTCGTTTTATTTGATGCGCCCCGGACAAAAGGTACCTCGGCGGCTGAAGCCGGAGAGTTTATCAGCTTTACCGCAGGTCTAAAGACCTGCTCCACCCCGCGGTGGCCTAGGTTTTCGCTGAAGATGCCTTTAGAAGAACTCGTTTCTTGAAGACCATGTTTTCGAAGACCATGTTTTCGAAAACCAGGTTTCTGAGAACTATATTCAGGAGCCAAGATCAGAAGACCAGAAATTTCTTCTTTTTCTTGGGAGGCTTACCAGCATGGCTGCTGCCGCCTTCACCGTTGGCGGCAACGACTATTGGTTTGTTGCTTTGGTTAGGGCTGGCCCCCGTATCGGTATAGCCGGACTTAATATCGATAAAAGCCTGCTCACGCAGCTTGGTGAGATAGGCGCGAGCCGCAGGCTCCAAACGCTCTGAGTAAATGGCCTCGCGGATACGGTCAGAGATCTCTTTCAACGGAGGTATCCCGGCGGGACGATGGGCCGTGACTTGCAAGATAATGAAGCCCTGCCGCGTACGAATGACGCCGGTGTTTTCTCCTGCCTTGAGCGCAAAGGTTTTATCTTCCAGGTCTTTGGCGAGTTCGCCGCGCTTGAAGGTGCCCAGAGTTCCGCCCTGGGCTGCCGTAGGCCCGTCAGAGCTTTTTTTGGCCAGATCGTCAAACTTTGCGCCCTTTTTCAGTTGGTCAAGCAGCTCGTTCGCTTTGGCTTCCGCTTCCGCCACTTTGGCAGGATCTTCCGGCAGGTTCTTGTCCGGCTGAGCGGCCGGCTTGTCTTTGCTTTCGACGTCTTGTTTTGCCGGCTGGGTTGAAACCATGATCTCGCTCAAGCCAATTTCTTCAGGCCCTTCAAGCTCCTTCTGATGCTTGTTGTACCAATCCTGAATGTCTTCATTGGAAATATGGAGCTTGCCGCCCACTTCCTGGCCGATCACTTGTTGGGTAACCACGCTGATACGAATCTGCTCCTTGAAATCCTCGTAAGAAACGCCCTGTTTCTTGGCTTCCGCTTCCAGATCATCAATGCTGGCCAACCCCATCTGCTGCCGCATCTGATTGAGCCGTTTCACCAATTCCGTTTCGCCGGTGATGCCCAGGTCCTTGCCGCGTTCCAGCAGAAGCTGCTGGTCAATCAGGTCGCGCAGTGTATCGGCCTGTGCTTTCGCCATGTGGCTCTGCCAGTCAGAGGGAAATCTCTGTTTCAACTCTTCCAGAGTGGTCGCCTTGGCCTTTTCCATGTCAGACCGGGTGATGATCTGGTCATTCACGCGGGCGATGATTTCATCAACAATGTCATCCGCGCGAAGGGCAATTGCCGCCAGCAGCAGAACAGACGCAAACAAAACGAATTTCCTGGGCATATTGAGAGACCTTCTTCCAGACGAAGCTTCACCAGAGAAGCTTCTGTTTAGAAAATCTGGGTTGTTACGACTATTTTAACAGCGGCGATGCGAAGCATCCAATTTCAAGAACGACCCTCGGCGCTATTGTTGCGGTTTTTTCTTCTTTCCCAAGAGACCGCCCAGCGCGTCTTGCAGGTTCGGTTTCTGCTGCTGGCCATCCGTCTTATTCCCCTTATTGCCCTGGACGGCCTGGAGCAGGGAGTTCTGAAGGTCCCCAGCGACAGCGCCTCCAATTGCCGGACGGAACACAGGGTTCGAGGTCTTGCCTGTAATCAGGAACGGCAGGCCTTTGCTTTGGGCTGAGGCAGAGGCCCCGGTCAGGCTACCCAGAAGATTATTGGCCGTTCCGGAGAGCTTCACCAGCATTTTGAAGTCGAGCGAGTTATCGCCAGAAATTACGCCATTGCCGGTCACGATACCGAGTGAGGGCACATCCAGAACGATGTTGTCAGCTTTTATGCCTTCAGGCGCAACACGCAAAGCCGAGCTGAATGTCTGGATCAGCGTATCCGTACCTGATTTGTTGCCGGTAAAAGCGGCAATGGCGCCGAGCTTGGAGCCCAGGTTATAGCCGGAAAGATGCGTGCCCTCGATTTTTAGCGGGCCATCAATCACCAAACGATCCAAGGGGCCAGTAGCGTTGAGATCCATATTGATGCTGCCGCCTTGCAATGATGCGCCTGATGGCAGGACCACTCCGAACGCAGGGAGCAGGCCCTCAACGTCATTCACAGCCATATTCTTGCCAACAATCTTCAGATTGGCCAGCGTGTCTTCACCCTTGGCGCTCAGCGTTCCGCTGGCATTGGTCAGGCTGTTGCCGGTGTGCAGGTTCGCATTGATTGTGCCGGTATCGGAATCCAGGGCGTAGTCGGATTTGTAATCCAGCGCGACAGGCTGTTTTGCCGGCTGGCCGCCTTTTATCACGCGCAGGTCAGAGGCTTTGGCATTGCCTTCAGAATGCAGCTTACGGCCGTCTGATTTCACCTGCCCATCAAAATCCAGAATGCCGCCAACGCCTGAACTGGGATCAACAAAGCCGGTGGCTGCAAGATCGGCGTGCTTGAGCGTGATTTTGGCGTCCAGAGGACTCTTGGCTGAATCAGCGGGATTCAGCGGACCTGCCTGGCCTTCAAGATTCAGGGTGCCGCCGCCCGGCATGCCAGCGGACAGTGTAAAAGGCATTGCGCTGGTAGCGGAGATGTTGTGCGCCACCAGGTTTACATTCTGGTAAACGCTTTCTTTCCCGGCGGAGTGACCGCTGCTGTGGCCCACGCGGACGGTCCCACCGGCGATTTCAAATTTATCGACGGATACATCTGGCGCTTTGCCTGAAGGCTCCGGCTGGGTCTTTTGTGTCTGGGCCGTGGCTCCGAGCGTGGAATAGTTCCATTTACCGGCCGCGTTTTTCAGCAGCGTGATGTCCGGCTTCTGTATCGTCAGCGACGTGACTTTGAGCTGTTTGGAGAAGATGAGCGGCATCAGTTGCACGCCGACTTTTACCGAAGCCGCTTTCAGGAACGGGTCCTTGTTGAAAGCCGGATCGTCGGCAATGGTGATGTCGCTGGCGCTTGCGCCTCCGCTCAGCAATGACGCATCCAGCTTGCCGATATGCACCTGGCGGTTGAGCGCGGCGGAAAGCTTCTTTTCCAGATCGGGGCGGAAGCTATCGACATTGATAAACAACGGAACGGCGATGATGACAAGCAAAAGTACGCCGACGATGATCCCGGAGATTATGAGCAAACGCTTCATGGAGAAATGCTATCAGAAAGACGCTTATTAGATGTTATTGACATGACAGGTGGTTTGCCGGAGCATACTTGATATGACCCTGAAGCAAGTTCTGGCGCCGGCATTCATGTGGCTGGCCGTGTTGGGAACAGGACAAAGCCGGTCTGCGACGGACTTGCGAAACGCCGCGATCGCGTTCCAGGCGACACCGGCACAAACGCCAGGCCGCCTGGAAAATGGCTCCATCCTCTACACCGAATTAACAAAAACCATTGATGCCAAGAAAGCCAAGGTGGGCGACCCGGTGAATGCCGTGCTGGTGGCCGATGTTCTGGCCCACGGAAAAATTGTGGCCCGACACGACGCGAAATTGCTGGGGCACGTTACTGAAGCCCAAGTCCACAGCAAGGAGACCCCTGAGTCGCGGCTGGGAATCGCTTTTGATAAGGTCATTACCAAGGACGGCGAAGAACCGTTTGAATCAAAGCTTATAGCGATTCGTCCGGCCGAGCACCCGGTTGTCGAACCCAACGCGCCTTCTCCAATGAACAATTCCGCTCAACGACGCTATCCGTCAGCTCCGGGAACCAACAATGTTCCACGCAGGCACAATCCTTCACTGGGGGATGACATGAAATCACATGATGAAAGAAAGCCAGAAACGGGGCCGACCGATATTGACGGACTGAGCCTGAGCTCTCCGGCGGATGGCGGCGCCCAAACGATTGTCTCCACGCAGCGCACAGTAAAGCTGGAAAGCGGCGTAAGAATCGAATTACGCGTTACCGGCCAGTAGTCGTTTAACTGCCGTAATTTTTCCTGAGATAGTTTGTGATCTCGGTTTCCAGCTCCGCATAACCGCCGTGGACGGTGCTGCGCAACGCCGATTCCACGCTTTGCCCTTCTCCAAGGCGCTGCAGCAGCCGCGCCAGATCGCTCAGACCATAGGTTGCCCGGATGTATTCCACAGCGGCCAGACTTTCAGCGTAGGCAACTGAAGCTTCCGCAGAACTGTAATCGTTGAAACCGCCTTCCAGCTGATTGAGCGGAATCTGCCTGCCTGAGACATAAAGCGCGGCCAGCCGCGGGCCGATAGCGCCGGTACTGGATCCCTGTTCAAGTTGCGCCACACCTTCATTCAGCCAGACCGGGGCGCGGTTGTGCGTGATCTGCGCGACAAAAGAATGCGTGAGCTCATGGCGCAGGACGCTGGCCATCTCCGGGGTTACGGCCTTAACTCCGGAAATTGGAATGCGTATCTTGCCGTCATTTAGCGCCGCTGTCCATGCGGCGGCATGCGTTACGTCAAAGAAAGCTTCGTCTGTATAAAGAGAAACGTAGATATTTCTGGGCGACGATCCCAGATCGTTGCTTAGATCGCGGTAATCCGCTTCCAGGGCATCCAGGATCTGAGTGCGTAACGCATCGGGCGCTTGCGAGCCTTCATAGCGCAGCGTGAAGTGGCTGCTCTCCTGCTGGCGGAAGTCGGCTTCTGTCTTGGATTCACGCTCCACGCGCTCCAGGAGGTCGCGCGTTTTGTCATCGGGCCGCAGCTCCAAGGATTTTTTCAGTGCAGCAATAGCTTCGCGGTTGTGATCGTTCTTGTAGCAGGCATAGCCGAGCAGCAGAAACGCGTCCGCGGACTGCGGGCTCACTCGCGCGGCCTGTTGCGCGCGAAGCAACGCTTCCGCGGGCTGACCCAACTTGAGCAAAACAGAAGCGTAGTTCTCCAGCAGGACGCCGTGATCCGGCAGGAAGGCAATGGCAGACTGGAGATAGCGCGCGGCAGCGGAGTAGTTGAGGCGTTTTTCTTCAAAGTTGGCAGCAATGGAATTGGCAGCGGCAGCGCGCAGAGAATCGCCTTCTTCTTCAATGGACTTGATTGCCGCAGCGTCAATTGCACCGTTGTGGATCACGCGAGAGACCAGGTCCCCTGAGCTGGCCATTTCTTCATGCGGCGGTGGCGCTTCCGGCGTGGCTGCGGCCGGCGATGGCGCCGGCCCATAAACCGGACCTTTTTCAATGCGGACAACGATGGACCTGGGAATGGTCATCGTGTTGTCGCCCAGCGTGTATTCCACGCGGCCGTTCCGTTCCTGCGCGGAGTCGGCCTGGATACGATCGCCATTTTTCAAGACAATTGTGTCCGCGCGGGCGGCGGCGCACAACATGGCAAAGGCGCAAAATGTAATAATCGATTTCAAGTGAGAAAAGTCTAAGCGATTATGGCATGTCTATGAAGCGTGTCTTCATCTTAAGAGTAACGAAGGTACTAGTTCTCGTCTTTGCCCTGGGGAATGTTCCCGCCTGGGGCCAGGCTGCTCCCTCGCAGTCGGGGGCCGTGGCGCTTTACCGTGAACTGCTGAGCCCTTCTCTTGACGTGAAGGACGTTTACCAGGTGCGCGAGGTTTCCATCATGATGGAAGACCTGCACATCTCCATCAGCGACGGCACCATCGCGTTTGTGCGTGAAGTCAATGGCCATATTACGGGCGCCATGTTTGACGGCGTTGGAGAGGTACTGCTGGTGCCTCCGAACCGCGCGGAGCGAACATCGCTGGCACTGTTTACCGGCTCAGCGGTGCTGGAGCAGCGCTTCCAGTCCGCGTATCTCCGGTTTGCCGACGACAAAATAGCGAATGAGCTGAAAAGCGGCCTGCGCGGCCACGCGGAAAATGCGCAGGAATTTGTTACTCGCTGGCAACAGCCCGCGCTGCTTCTGGCGCGCGGAGACGCGCTGCCTATTCTGCAGGTAATGACCAGCGAACCGCGATCCGCTGCAAGCTTTCTGCATTTGCGCATCGGTGGAACCACAGCGGGGATTGTGGATGTGTTTTTTGACGCCAATGCCGCTGAGCAGATCAGAGTGGCGCAGTCCGACGTGGTCAACAATGTCGCGTTCTATGACACCTGGACTTCCTTCCCCATGCGCACGGCGCGAGAAGCCGCGGGCCAGGAGGACCCGGCAACGCGGGCCACCTTTGAAGTTTCAGACTACAAGCTGCACGTGAATGTACAGCCGCCCACCGACCTGAGCGCCGAAGCTGAGTTCACGCTCACGCCGCAACGCTCCGGCCAGAGGACGCTGATCCTGGAACTCTCGCGCTATCTTAAGCTTAGCGAAGTGCGCGTGAACGGCGCTCCGGCGGAGTTCATCCAAAATGACGCGATTACCGGAAGCGATCTCTCGCGCAGGGGCGACGACCTGATCGGCGTAGTGATGCCGGCGCCGCTGGAAAAAGACCGTCCGGTAAAACTGCAATTCAAGTATTCCGGGCCCGTAATGTTTGACGCCGGCAATGACGTGATTTACGTTGGCGCGCGCGGCACGTGGTATCCCAACGTTGGTCCCACCTTCAGCAATTTCGACCTCACTTTTGAATGCCCCAGCGACTGGTCTGTTGTTGGCACAGGACGGCTGGTTACCAGCACCGTGGGCGCAGGCAAGCGGACCACGCACTTTGTTACCAGCAAGCCTATTAACCGGGCCGGATTCAATCTGGGCAAGTTCGTTGCCGCCAGCGCCACCTCCGGCGCAGTGGAAATCCATGCCTACGGCGCCAGGACCGTGGAACAATCGCTGGCGGGCGCCGAGGCACGCGCCGGCAAGAAGCCCGATCCCGCGCTTGAAACGCAGCAGATCGCCAACCAGGCCGCGAGCACGATCCAGTTTCTTTCCTCCGAGCTTGCTCCTTTTCCTTATCTCAACCTGGAAATCACGCAGCTTCCCGGGATATTGAGCCAGTCATGGCCGGGACTGATCTATCTTTCCAGCACGGCATTTCTCACGCCCGACGAGCGCCTTGCCGTGGGCGTCCGCGATCCATACCTGGAACTGCTGCTCAGCCGCCTGATGCTGACGCATGAAACCGCGCACCAGTGGTGGGGCGACGCCGTGGACTGGGTCAGCTATCGCGACGAATGGATTGTGGAAGCGCTGGCCAATTACAGCGCGCTTGTAATGCTGGATAAGCAACACCCCGGCGACATGCGCACGGCGCTCACTTATTACCGCGGCGAGCTGCTGCGCGAAACGCGCAACGGAATCATCGCGGAAGCAGGCCCGGTCACGCTGGGGCATCGCCTCACGTCGTCGAAATTTCCTGACGCTTATGAGCGCGTGCTTTATGGACGCGGCACCTGGCTCATCCACATGCTGCGCACCATGCTGCGTGAAGCCGGCGGCGGTAACAGCGACGCCGTGTTTTTCTCCGCCCTCAAAGGCCTGCTGGCCGCCGCGCCTAACCATAAAATCTCCACGCTCGACCTGCAGCGCGCCTTTGAACAAGTGATGCCCGCATCGCTCGGTTATGAAGGCCATAAATCGCTCGACTGGTTCTTCGATAGCTGGGTCAACGGCGATTCCATCCCACAATTTTCGCTGGAAGGCGTTCGCATGACGCCCGCGGCGCACAAACTCAAAGTAACTGGGACCATCTTGCAGGACCACGCCGCCAAGGACATGGTGACCGCTGTGCCACTTTACGCCGTGGATGCCACGGGCAACTCGCGCTTTATCGCCTTCGTCTTTGCCGACGACGCGAAGACCGAATTCACCGTGACCGCCCCCGCCAGCACGAAACAGATATTGCTGGATCCGGAGGAGAGTTTGTTGAGGCGATGAGGGGCTTCCCATTTATCTCAGCAAACCTCCTTTCGACCTTTACGAAACTCGTGTAGCACTCACCAAACTCGTGTGGCACAGCCGCCCCCGGCTGTGGAATCTTGCTCTTGCTTCTTTCTGATCCGCGTTCATCCGTCTTGATCCGCGGTAAGCTTTTGCTTTTCCGATCACGGCGATTACGCGCGATGTCGGCGATTCCGACGATCCTAGAACTTCATCTGCGCCATCACCTTGCTCAGTTCCAGAACCTGCAAGTTCGGCGGACAGTCTTTCCAGTTGTGCCGCCAGCACACGATCAAGTCGCACTTCGCGGGATCGTGGCGATGATCTCTAAAGTTGCGGCTTTCGTATTCAAACTCGATCCTGAAATGCTGCCATCGTCCCGGCTCCACTTCCATCTTGGCTTCGCAGTCCGGAAACGCAGACTGCACTGATTCAATCACAAATCCCAACTGCCGGGACAGCATGCAAAATAGCGCCATCACGCCCATTTCGTTTATCGGCTCATACGCTAGCCCGCAGGGTCGTGTCGGAGGGCCAAGCATTGGCCGGTCCGGTAACGGGCGTCGGGCAAAGCATGCGGCGGTAACCATCGGAAAGGCGGAAGGCGCCAGTTCAGCCACAAAAACCGCCAGCATTGTCTCCGTCACGCATTTCTTGCCCCTCAGTGGCGGAGGAAGAAGCGACGGCGGAATCTGCGTTCCACCTGCGGCAGTCGCTTCAAATTGCTGCGCATCCAGCCCCGCTCCTGGTTGGCGTATCATTCCGGCTGCTATTGGTTGGTTTGCGCTGGGCAAGCCTTCTTGCGATCCCGTTTCCTGGCTTCGTGCCTCGTACGCCGCTTTGGCCGCTTTGTACCACCGCATCATCGCGGATTCGCCTTGCTGCGGTATCGGCCCCTTCCGGATCTTTTCCACCACGTCCGTCCAATCGCCCGCCAGTGCGCCGCTGGCAACAAACCGGGTGAACTCCACGGAAATTCTTACCCAGCTTTTAAATCGGTCTGCAAGGCAATCAGGAGAGTATCTTCCAATCTCGTTATATTGTCTCCTTGTTGGCACAAAACCCACCTTGCGCACCACCCTGCCCCAGTCCTCCAGCAGCGCGGCCGTTTCTATTTTCATGCCTTGTTGGCTTAGTTCCAGTCCAGCGGCCCGGACCGCATTTCCATACGTGCCAAAGCGCCCCGTTACCTGCCATAGGCTAATGCCGCTCAACGGCGTGAACTCACGGCTGTTGGGCACGCGCCCCAGCTGGCCCACTGCCTCCTGGATCGCCGCGATGATCTCTTCCTTGGTCTTACCCGCTTTCTTGCTGGTTGGCTTGGGAACATGCATCACATCATCCTCGCAGGAAAGAAAACACACTTCTCCCCGGTTTTGAATCTCCATGGTTTGAAAAAAACGGCAACAAAAGCGGTCTCAAGAGCGCGATTTTAAGAAAGCGCGGTCTTAGAGAAAGCAACGAGTTGCCCAAATGCCAGGACTTGCAGAAAAACAAAAAGACTTAAGAACAGCAGGGTTGCAGGTAGCCCAAAAACTTGTCCCGCCAGTGCGGCGGACTGGTCATTTTATAGCACGAATAAACAACGAATGCAAGCACTTTTTGCAGTTTCGCGTTAAGGCGTGGAAAAATTCTTTGTTCTGACTCCTGGCAATTTTGGCAGTCTTGGAAATTCTGGCTATCTCTCCCAACGTCTGATAACTAGCGGCTATTCGTGAATTACATAAACCATTCTGCCACCGCCAGAACGCTCCCCTTGTCGGTCCGCAAAACAAAACGCTCCCACCGGGTCGTGGTAGGTTTGTCTTGACATTTTGACCTTCAAAATTCCTTAATTTCGGCACGGG
>DAHUXR010000095.1 GCA_027307045.1 Acidobacteriaceae bacterium | reverse complement strand
TGCCGGAGGAACCAGCGCACGGTGGCATGGTGGTACGAGTCATTGGCCCCACCGGTCAGGCTCTCAATGCGTTAGCGTCCGTGGATTTGGGAACACCAGCGACTCGTCTCTGGCCAGAGAGCGTCGAAGCATTGGGACTTAAACCGTCTGGAGCATGCCACTGGGAGCAGGGCGGAGACGGAGCCTGGAAGAGCATCCCCCTTTTCTCGGCGAAGATTAAGTTTGACAAATTTGAAATTGACACTAACGTCCTGCCAACGGAGATGTCTATGCCATGCGTGCTTGGAGGGGAGTTTTTTCAGACCGCACTGGCTGCCAAGCCTTACCTCGTATACGAGATTCTCAGCCGCGATCACTACAGAACACTCGCAAATCTGGCCAGATGCAAGAAGGGGCACGTTTTCATTGCCGGCAAATACGGTGAGCATCGAGGAAGATTGGAACGAATAAGGGCAGCTCTCGATCAGCTTGGTCTTGTTGGACTAATTCTCGATGAACTGCCCGATATTGAGGAACAATCTCTGGCGGAGAAAATGGTTACTTTTGCTTCTATCGCGCGCTTCGTTATCTGTGATGACCTCGTGGCTTCTGGACACATAAACGAGCTTGATATCTGCTCCGAAAGGCGCTTCACGACAGCGGTTCTTCGCCTAAAAGGTAGGGCATCCACGGCTATGCAGGCGGACATAGCGGACGACGTGCTCTTCATGAAGGCAATTGAATACAAATCGGATGACAAGCTAGAGGATGCGGTGCAAGCAGCTGTGCATTGGGCGCAAGAGACTGTCTCAAAGAGATCTCAAAATTTCAACCGCAAGTATGAATGGCGCAATCGCCAGAACGTGCTGCGATAATTGAGCATAGTGACTGAATTGTCTGATTGCTCTTTCAATCCACGCCGGTGGCTTCAGCCAGAGGCTTAGCCCTCCCCGCCACAAAATAATAGACGACTCCCAGCGCCATCAGCACCAGGCCAAATCCCAACTGGCTCACGGGGCCAATCCGCCACAGGTCAAGTTGCTCGCTGCGGTTTTTGACCAACGCAACCAGCAGCAGGGCGGTCGGGCCAATGCCCACGGCAATTGCGCCCGCCATGCCTCCGGGCACGCGGAACGGACGCACTAGTTGCGGCTCGCGGATGCGCAGCATGATGAGCGCCAAAAACTCCAGCACCAGGCTTGCGCCATAGAGCAGGATATCGAGCATGATGAGCTTGTCAAAGCTCAGGCCCAGCGACGCGGTCCAGGCAATGCCAAGAACAATGATGGCCACCCACGGCGCGCCGTTTTTCAGCTTAAAGGTGAAGATCTTCGGCAGGTGCCCGTCTTCCGCCATCGCCACCGGCAGGCGGGAATAAGACATTACCAGCGAATTGAAAGTGCCGAACTCGCTGATCATGGCCGCGGCCACCAGCGCGGCGCCCAGCCACGGGCTTACGACCAACGATGCGATGCTGGCCCAGCTTCCAGTGGACCAGATTTCAGCCTGCACGTGCAGGTGCCAGACGGCGAGCACCGGAATCACGTAGGAGAGAAAGATTGCCGCCAGCGTCAGCAGCATCACGCGCGGATAGGTCTTCTGCGGATTTTCAACTTCGTTGGCAACGGTAGAAGCGTTGTCCCATCCCATGTAGTTCCACATGGCGACAAGAATCCCGGTAAGAAAATTTCCCTGGGCGGGAGGCGCAGCGCCGATGGTAAGGTGGCGGAAAAGAGCGAAGATGGTGATCAACGCGAACGGGCTCAACATCAGCAGGCCGAGCAGGATGGAGCCGGTACCCACGGCTTTCGCGCCCAGAAGGTTCCACAGCAGGCAGAGCAGCACCATGGTTGCCGCGATCGCCACGCCTCGATGACCGGCCGTTGCCGCGGGAAAGAGCCGTCCCAGATAAAGGACGAACACCGTGGGATAGATGGCCATATCAAAGATGCTGGAGACCAGAGAAAGCCATGCTTCCTGAAAGCCCCAGAACGGGCCCATGGCGCGGCGCACCCAGACGTAAAAGCCGCCTTCCGCGGGTAGCGCGGCAGCTAGTTCGCCAACCATCAGTCCCGTGGGCAGGCTCCAGATCAACGGAGTAATAAACAGAATGAGGATAGCCAGCTTGTAGCCGGCGTCCTGCACCAGTTCCTCCATGCCGTAAGGGCCGCCGGAGACCATGAAATATGTGGCCGCCGCCAGCGATAAAACTGTCAGCTTGCGGCGCGAACCGTTCTGAGTTTTTGGCATCTTCGTGAAATGCAATATAGCATCTGAGAGAGAGTCGTGAGGGAAGATTTGCGGAGCCGTACCTGGTATTGGGTACTTGGCTACAAGACCGCAATTGCATAACTCTTCCGCAACGCCTCTGCTTCCACGTAAGCCAAGTACCGAGTACCAAATACCAAGCACCAAATCCGGCGATCAGAAGTGATTTCAGGTAAACTTTACGCTGCCAAGGGACAAACTCATGACTGACGACTTACTTCGCTTTCGCTCGGAATTTCCCATCCTGGAACGCACCACTTACATGATCAGCAATTCGCTGGGCGCAATGCCTCGCGGCGTGTATGACTCAACGCGCGAATATTGCGACATATGGGCCACGCGCGGCGTCCGCGCATGGGAAGAAAAGTGGTGGATGATGGCGCAGGAAGTCGGCGACGCAATTGGCGTGCTCATGAACGCCGAGCCGGGCACGGTGAGCCCGCACCTGAACGTCACGAGTTGCCAGGCCGTAATCGCCAGCTGTTTTGATTTCAGCGGCAAGCGCAACAAGATCGTTTACAGCGACATGAATTTTCCTTCCGTGATGTACTTCTGGGAAGGCCAGCGCAGCCGCGGCGCGCGCGTCCATATGGTCCGCACCGATGACGGCGTCCACGTGCCCACCGAACGTTTGATCGAAGCGATTGATGAAGAGACGCTTCTGGTTCCCATTTCCCATGTGGTCTTTCGCAGCTCTTACATCAAGGACGTGAAGGCCATCGTGGAAAAAGCGCATCGTGTTGGAGCGCTGGTGGTGATGGATTGTTTTCAATCGCTGGGCAATGTACCGGTGGACGTGCAGGCGCTCAACATGGATTTTGCCGTGGGCGGCGTGCTCAAGTGGCTGTGCGGAGGCGCGGGAACGTCGTATTTATATGTGCGTCCTGATCTGGGCCAGAAGCTTCAGCCGGGATTTACCGGCTGGTTTGCCCATGAGCATCCGTTTGAATTTGAGATTGGAAAAAGCAAGTACGGTGAAGCGCCGTTTCGTTTCATGCAGGGTACGACCAACGTCCCGGGATTTTATACCGCGATGCCGGGATTGAAAATTATTCGCGAAGCCGGAGTCGCGCGCATCCGGGAGAAATCGAAGAAGATGACGTCGCGGCTGATCGAACTGGCGGACCAGCGCGGCTGGCGCGTGAA
Source organism: Acidobacteriaceae bacterium (assembly GCA_027307045.1). Classification (GTDB taxonomy): domain Bacteria; phylum Acidobacteriota; class Terriglobia; order Terriglobales; family Acidobacteriaceae; genus Angelobacter. Next base: position 14,295 of record DAHUXR010000095.1, on the reverse strand, counting down.
TGCTCCGCGCAATCCCGAGCAGCGCGGCGGGACCGTAGCCATCGACATGCCGAACGCGAAAGAAGTGTGCCAGGAATTGCTGCTGCGCGACGTGCTGGTGGACTACCGTCCGCGAGCGGGAGTGCGGTTTTCCCCGCATTTTTACAACACAATGGAAGAGATTGACCGCGCGATTGGGACGGTGGATGAGGTGCTGAGCCGGATGCCGGCGGGGCTGGCGGCGAAGTAAAAAGTTGAGTTTTTTGGTTCCCATTTGCACAATTTCTGTTGATAATTCGCCTTTGATTCGGTAATATTTCGCTTGTATGGCAATTACAAAGCGACAACGGCAGGTTTACGACTTCCTTCAGGAATTCATCCAGCGCAATGGCTACTCGCCTTCTTTTGAAGAAATCGGCGATGGGCTGGGCTTGAGTTCTCTGGCAACCGTGCATAAGCACATCTCCAACCTGGAGAAAAAGGGCCTCCTTAAGCGCGACTATAACCGCAGCCGGTCCATTGACGTGCTGCCGGTGCGCGGGATGTTCAAGCGGACACCACCCAAAGACCTTGCATTACCACTCATGGGTCGCATCGCCGCCGGACAACCGATTGAGGCCGTGGAAACTCCAGAAACCATCTCCCTGGGCGACATCACCCGTTCCAAAGACGTCTTTGTGCTTCAGGTAAAAGGCGAAAGCATGAAGGACGAGCATATTGTGGACGGCGATTACGTTCTGGTGGAGAAAACCAACAACACCCACGACGGCGAAATCGTGGTGGCGCTGGTGGAAGGCACAGATGCGACGCTGAAGCGGTTGTATCGCGAAGGCTCGAACATCCGCCTGCAACCTTCAAACACCGCCATGAAGCCGATCGTTGTTCCCGCAAAATCAGTGCAGTTGCAGGGAAGAGTGATTGGAGTCCTGCGGAAATACTGAACGGGCAACCACCAACTGGCTTTTGAAGTCGATCATCGATCAAAGATGCGCCCGCGTAAATGCGGGCGTTTTTGTTTGGGGAAAGTTTTACTGGATCTTTCCCCTTTTTGCGGATGTAGTATTCTGGAAGCACCTAATAAGGTGCTTCCTAAAAGGGGAATCCTGATGCTTGACATCACCAAAGACATCCAGTCGCTGACGACCTTCCGTCGCCGGTCTGGTGCCTTTATGAAACAGTTAAAAAAAAGCAAGCGCCCCGTGGTGCTTACGGTGAAAGGGAAGGCTGCGGCCGTGGTTCAGGACGCTGAAGCCTATCAGCGGTTGCTCGACATTGCCGCCAGCGCCGATGCAGAGGAAGGAATCCGCCAGGGCCTTGAAAACGCGAAAGAAGGAAAACTCCGGCCAGCAAGAGAGTTTTTTGGCGAGTTCGAAGCTGCTCATGGCATATCTCGTTAACGTCACTTTCCGCGCTGAGCGCGATCTGGCGCAGTTGTATCGTCAAATCAATGCCGAGAATTCCAGCGCTGCCCTGAAATGGTACCTGGGCCTCAAGGAGGCCATTCTCAGCCTGGAGAAGTACCCGAACCGTTGCCCCGCATTACGCACGAAGGACAAGCTGAGGCACTTACTCTATGGCCACAAGCCTCATATTTATCGTGTGATATACCGCGTCATGGAAAAACAGAAGCGTGTCGAAGTACTACACATCCGCCACGGCGCAAGGCGCAAGCCTAAGGCGTCTGATCTCGCGTAAAACGACTGCCTTGGCTTCACGCAGGCGATGAGTGAATCCTCGTTGCCCGAACTCGCTAAAAGCGGTCTTGGGATTAATGGAAACCAAAAATTTCGCTGGCGAGGGCGCCTGCGGTCCATGATCATCAAGGATTTAGGTTTCACAGCCGAGGGCGACTATGCCACACGGTCTCCAGCAGCCTAAACTGTTCTAAATGTAAAACCGCTCTATCGCTCCACAATCGCATCAGAAAACGCCGATGCCATCTTGTCTCCCCAGCCTTCACGCACATTGAGCGCAATGGCATAGGGCAGAAAGCGGTTCATCAGTTCCGCACGCTGCTCGGGAGTATTTACCCGGTCGAGCGGGTCCTGCTCCACGCGCAAAAGAAATTCGCGGAAGCCGGCGAGCTGCTGCAATATCAGAAGACCTCGCGGAGTAGGAGCGCGCATGATTACAAAAAAGATGCTGTTGAGGACCACGGAGAGCAACAGCGCCAGCACAAAGCCGTGTGACCGCGGCAAGGCGGCAAAATAAATCACCGCTCCGGGCAGGCCAAAGAAAAGCACCGGAACCAGCACGCGCGCCACACGCTGTTTGGCTGAAGGATGGGTCGGCTTTGAAGTCCATATGCCGCCAATCACCATGCTGGCAATCGAGGTGAACATGAACAGCCAGAAGGTAATGAACATTGAAGACGAAGCATCCAGCGTTGCAGCGGTGAACAGGGCCCACGCCAGCGTGGCAGCCATGCCAATGCCGGCATAACGAAAGTTCTGGCGGAAGTAAACGCCCTGAAGATTTTTGCTGTAGGTTTCCTGCAGGGCATCAATATGGCCTTTGATGGTCGGCCCAGACAATGGATCGATAACGACCCGGCTCTCCGGTAAAGGCGACCGCCCAACAGCCGCGCCCGAACCTGCCCCAACCATCTCGCTCAAACCGCCGTTGCCGCGAATAGATGCGGCTACAGAACTGCGCGAAATATTGCTTGCCTGACTGTCTGATGCTTGCGGGCTCGAAGCAGGCAATGATGCTGCGCCAACGATCGCGGTCTTGGAATCAGCGTACGGCTGCACTGTGGATACGGCGTTGAAGAGCGTTTCTATTATGGAAGCTTCATCCGGCAGCAAGATGGGCGAAGAATTGAGCAGAGAGACAGCATAGGATCCGGCCTGCGGCTGGATTGCCACCACGCCCTTGGCCGCCAGTCCTGCCAGCACGGCTGCGAGCGTTGTGCCGTCACTGCCGCCGGTAAGGACATAGCGCGCCACGCCGGGAGAAATTCCCGCCGGGGGCTCATAGCGGGGAGCCACATTGCCGATCCTGGGATCGCGGCCAACCGCCAGCCAGCAGGCCACGTAAAAAAGCAGCAACAGACCGGGAAAAGCGAGACGGTAAAAATCAGTGATCGCAAAGAGGTTCGCCATAGGAAATACGAGTTACAAGGAGCGCTCTAATTAGGTAGTAGCTTGGGCGGAATTCTACTTGGTTTTTGCGATCTTTATGCAGAAAACCCAGCCAGAAAAAACTGGCCCAGAAAAACCAAAAACCCGGCGTGAACCGGGCCTGGCTGAATGGCTTGGAAATGAAATTAGCTGACGTGCTTTTTCAGGGCCTTTTCAATCACGTCGCGGTTCACATAGCCCACAATCTGCTCCTGCACCTGTCCACCCTTGAAGATCAGAAGCGTGGGGATGCCGCGCACGCCGTAACGCTGCGGAGTTGCCGGACTGCTGTCCACGTCCATTTTGCCGACCTTTATTTTGCCCTGATATGCGGCTGCTACTTCGTCCACCACGGGCGCCAGCATCTTGCAAGGTCCGCACCAGGCTGCCCAGAAGTCGATCATTACCGGCTGATCGCTCTTTAAAACTTCCTGGTCAAAATTGCCGTCAGTTATTTCAAGAATTCCCACGCTCTCCATGAAGTGCCTACCTTCGATTAAAAATTGTCACGCCCAGAACCGGCTTTGCGACCTTCTATCCTAGCAAATGTATTAGATGAAGCTGCTCCATTATGGTTGCGAAAATGAGCTAAATAACTGTGGAAGAAAGAGATATAGTCAGCGCTCCCAAAAGTTACCAAAGTGACGTGGACGAAGGGACAGGGTGGTTCTAGACTCTCCCTCGGTGGTAAGGCAGTTCTGGGGGAGGGCTGCCGGGCGTCCTGCGATTCGTCGCGGGACGCTTGTTTTTTTGGGCAAAAAACGAAGAGGGCGGCCGCCCTTATATCCAACAAAGGAACGCCCGCCCTTTCTCGTCTCAGTACCTAGCTTAGCTAGCGCCGGTCATGATCTTTGTCGTGATCGCGGTCCTTGTCGCGATCTTTCCGCGCGTCGTGGCGATTCCGGTCGTCCCGATGGCGATCTCTGTCCCCATTGCGGGTCCGGGCGTAATTGGTGGTGCGGCGGTCATCGCGATCATGATCGTTTGCGTAACGGCCGTTGGGTGCGTAGCGCTGATTGTCGCGGAAGCGCGGGTCATTATGGAAGCGCGCTTCGTTCTGGCGTCTCCAATTCCAATATTCCTGCTGGCGCTCGCGGTTTAGCCGGTTGTATTCCACATAGTTATACTGGCGCTCTGCCAGCCATTGCCGGTAATACGGGTCGTTCGCTCCGTAATAGCCGCCGTATCCGCCATATCCGCCGTAGCCATAGGGATCGTTTCGATACCGGTGTTCCGCGCATCCGGTGGTCACGATTGTCCCCAGAGCCAGAGTTGAAATTAAAAGTCCTGAAAATAGGCGCATGAAACCTGTTTCCTCCTTGTCCCCGTGCATGTGCTGTTTAGAGGATTAGATGTAAGTTGAACCAGTCGCGACCAAACCCTCTTCAGAGAGGCTAAACAAAAATTAACCGTGAGAAATCAGGCAACTTGCGCAGAGTTGCTGCCTTCGATACTTTGATCGACAATTTTTGCCGACGTGGAAACTCGACGCCTGCGCCTGCCCTTAAATTTCTTCCGCGCAAAGTGTTATCCTCAAAGGTTAAGAATCCTCAGGCACAACCTGCTGGAGCAGTTCCCTTTTATCAGTCTGGAACACACAAGAGATGAGCAGCAAAAGCGCACAGTTATCGACAAGTGAAATCTCCCTTGGGCGCGAGCAAGTTCGCGAGCAGGTCTTTGACGCCTATCGCCGCTGGGGCTATCTGGATGCAAACCTGAACCCCTTTGGCGGGCCGATTGGCGGCGGCTATTCCGACCTGCCTGCTGACGGCGAGGGCGCGGAAGAAGCCCGGCGGATTTATTGCGGCACCATCGGCGCTGAATTCATGCATCTGCCACAGCGGGACCGCCGAGAGTGGATCCAGGAGCGCATGGAAAATCCCGGTCCGCAACAGGTGGACCGCCGCTGGCTGGCCGAGCGTCTTCTCCAGGCTGATCTTTTTGAGCAGATCCTGCAGACCCGTTACCTGGGCACAAAACGCTATTCCGGTGAAGGCGCCACAGCGCAAATCCCGCTCCTGGACATGGTCCTGGAAACGGCCGCGGAATTGGGCGCCACGACCACCGTGATGGCCATGAGCCATCGCGGACGCCTTACAGTGATGACGCTGACGGTGGGCATTCCGGCGGACAATATTTTTGCGGGGTTTGAAGATGTCGATCCGCGCAGCGTTCTCGGCGGCGGCGACGTGAAATATCACCAGGGCGCAACCGGTGAATTCCACACGCGCAAAGGCAAAGTCATTCGCACGCACCTGGTTTCCAATCCCAGCCACCTAGAGGCCGTCGATCCGGTGGCCCTGGGACGCACGATGGCCAAGCAAAAACATATCGGTAAAAACGGCGTGAAAGAAATTCTTCCCATCATCATGCATGGAGACGCTGCTTTTGCCGGCCAGGGCATATGGGCGGAGACGCTGAATTTTGCCGGACTGAAAGGCTACTCGGTAGGCGGCGCGATTCAGGTGATCGTCAATAACCTGATCGGCTTTACCACGAATCCGCGCGAATTGCATACGTCGCGATTTTCGTCTGATCTGGCCAAGCGCCAGCCGATTCCCATATTTCACGTCAACGCAGAAGATCCTGAAGCCGTGCTGCGCGTGGCGCGCATGGCCACGGAGTATCGCTATCAATTCGGCAGCGACGTGGTGATCGACCTGATCGGCTATCGCCGCCATGGCCACAGCGAGGTTGACGATCCAACCATTACACAGCCGCTGCTTTACAAGAAGATTAACGCGCATCGTCCGCTGTTTGAGATTTACGCCGAGCAAAACAAGATTGACACCACGGAGATGGCGCAAAAGTTTCGCGCCAAAGTAGATGCTGCTTACGACCACGCGGCCCAGATGGAAAAATCTCCGGTGCTGCGCAAGCTGCCGCACTACTGGGACAAATATCGCGGCGGCCGCTACAAGCCGGAGTATGAAGTAGCGACGGAAGTCGACGCCGGAAAACTGCAAGAGATCACCGAGAAACTAACAACATATCCTGACGGTTTCGCCATTCATCCCAAAGTCAAAAAGCTGCTGGAGCAGCGCGAGAAAATGGGCACCGGCAAACTGCCTGTGGACTATGGCATGGCCGAGGCCCTGGCTTTTGGGTCGCTTCTTGTTGAGGGCATTCCCGTGCGGCTTTCCGGGCAGGACGCGCGGCGTGGAACCTTCAATCATCGCCACTCCTGCCTGATCGATACGGAAAACGAAAAAGAGTATGTCCCGCTCTGCCATATCCGTCCCAACCAGGCATGGTTTGAGGCGTACAACTCGATCCTTTCCGAGGCCGCAGTGCTGGGCTTTGAATATGGCTTTAGCCGCGACTATCCTGACGGCCTTACGTTGTGGGAAGCGCAGTTTGGCGATTTTGCCAACGGCGCGCAGGTCATCATTGACCAGTTCATAGTGGCCGGTGAAGACAAATGGGGATTGCTCTCCGGCTTGGTGATGTTGCTGCCGCACGGCTATGAAGGCCAGGGGCCGGAACACTCCAGCGGACGCATTGAGCGCTACCTGCAACTCGCGGCGAAAGACAATATCCAGGTGGCGCAGCCTTCCACCGCCGCGCAATATTTCCATTTGTTGCGACGTCAGGCGTTGCGCAGCTGGCGCAAGCCGTTGATCGTTTTTACGCCGAAAGGCATGCTGCGCCATCCGGACGCAGCCAGTCCGTTGAGCGAATTTACCGCCGGAAAATTCCAAACCGTGATCCAGGACGGCGAAATCACCAATGCCGAGCGGATCATTGCATGCAGCGGCAAGGTCGGGCATGAACTGCGGCGTGAACGCAAACGCCGCAACGATACAAAAACGGCCATCATTTTTCTGGAGCAGCTTTTCCCGCTGCCGGAAGCTGAATTGGAAGCGGCTTTCGCGCAGCACAAAAATGCGCGAGAATTTCTATGGGTGCAGGAAGAGCCGGCCAACATGGGCGCATTGAATTTCCTGGCGCCGCAACTGGAGCGTCTGGCGCGCGGAGCGCCGTTCCGCTCGGTAAAACGTTCGCCATCGTCGAGTCCGTCCACGGGTTCACACACGGCGCATGAGATGGAGCAAAAAACTTTGCTGGAGCTGGCATTCAAGGCGTTTTAGCGCCGTAACAATGCAGCATCGCAGCCAGGCACAAGGTCATCCAACATAATTGACCCCGGTATTCATAAATGAAAGGTGGTTGAAATGGCACAAGGAACAATAACGGCACATGAGGTCCCGGCGCTGCCCTATGCGTATAACGCGCTGGAGCCGCACATTGACGAGCAAACCATGCACCTGCACCATGACAAGCACCATGCGGCTTACGTTACCAAGCTGAACGGTGCAATTGAGAAACATCCTGAACTGGGAAGCAAGGGCCCAGAAGAACTGCTGCGCAACCTGGGCGCGCTGCCCGAAGACGTTCGCGGAGTGGTCCGCAACAACGGCGGCGGGCACGTGAACCACACCATGTTCTGGCAGATCATGGGCCCGAAAAAAGGCGGCAATCCTACCGGCGCGGTTGCCGATGCCATCAATAAAACTTTCGGCAGCTTTGACGCTTTCAAGGAAAAGTTTGAAGCCGCCGGCGTCAATCAGTTCGGCAGCGGCTGGGCGTGGCTGGTGAAGACCAAGTCCGGCGAATTCAAAATCACCTCCACTCCCAACCAGGACAATCCAATTTCCAATGGCGAATTTCCCGTTTTGGGAAATGACGTTTGGGAGCACGCCTACTACCTGAAATACCAGAACAAGCGGCCCGACTACCTGAAAGCCTGGTGGAACGTGGTGAACTGGGACGAGGTCAACAAGCGGTTGGCGCAGGCCGACAGCTTTTTCAAATAGATTTGTTGTTTTCCGGCGAGCCGCTCGATTCTGGGCGGCTCTTTTGCTTTATGCGGCAGCTTCACGGATAGTTTTTGCGCTCTTGTCGAGCAGCTCCCTTTCGCTCTCTGACATCTCCGGCATAATGATTCTGCTCACGCCGCCGCGCCCCAGCACGCTTGGCAACGGACGAGAGTAGACCGGCTCCTGGCGCTCCGGAGCCAACAGGAACGTGGTTCAGGGGTTACCCACGGGCAGCGCATCCACGAAGCTGAAGAACTGTTCAACTTTCGTTATCCGCAAAGCGGCGCGGACCCGCGGCTGCACCGCCACCAGCAGCAGGCGGCGTCCATCCTTTTGCCGGTTCACGTAAATGCTCACCAGCGCGCCGATACCGGTGGAGTCGATATAAGGAACGCGCGAAAAATCCAGCGCCAGCGTTTTTGATTTGTCAGCGCGCACTCGCTCCTGGAATTCAAAAAACGAGGTAATCACAAGCGGTCCGGTCAGCCGCCACACGGCGTCGCCGTTTGCCGACGGCGGCAGTTCGTCAATGGTTAGATTGTCATCGAGCATGGTGGAACATATTAGCTCTCACATCTTTTGCCGATTGTTGACGGTTGTTAAATATGTTATCAACGTAAAGAATTTGCGTGAACCAGAAACGCAAAAATCGCGGCTCTTATCTGCGCGCCGCCAGCGAACGCAGGACAGCAGCCACGTGCCGTGCCTCAGGCTGAAACCAGCCACGCGGCCCATCCAGTCATGATCGCCAGCACAGCGGAAAATATTGTTGGCGGCAGCACGAAATATCTCCAGCTAAGTCCGATACCAACAACCTGCAGTCCGAAGAACACCCAGCCCAGCGCGCCGATTGCCTGCGGAGCGCTTCCGGCCATTGTGCCCAGGCGCCAGGCCAGAAACGCGCCGAACAGGAGATACGCCGTGCAGAACAACCCGAAGCCGCGATAGAAATCACCGTAGGTAAGGTTTTTACCGCCAATGTTGAACCGCACGTTGTCCATGGCTTGCTGCACCGCGACGCCCTCCGGCGTGGGCGCTTTGAATTTCATAAATCCGAGCGTGTGCCCGGCGGCAAACAAGATCAGAACAAATGCGGAGATGCGATAGAGCAACGTAGCGGTCATTGGGCGCTCCAATTCTGCTGGATGTATTTTGGGTGATTCAGTGTACCTGACTCAAGGGCGCCATGCGCGAGAGATAGAGGGTCGACCGCTGCATCGTCTGTCACACCTCCCTCGTTTCACCGTGTTATAAATCCTTGAACAGTTCTGCCAGTGGGGTCTTCAGGCCCATTGCCAGGAGTTCGATAAACTTCAGGCAAGACTCCTGTTTGCCATTCTCAATCCGTGAAACCGTTGCCTGGTCGGTTCCGACCCGCTCAGCGTATATAGTTTGGCTGATGCCCTTCGAGTTTCGTATTTGCCGGACCCGCCTGCCAAATCTCACAACAATATCTCTGGACATGCCTCCAGTGTCGGTCTTATGATCTTCCGAACATATAATTGATAGATCATATTCGTGGGATTGTACATGGAGACTCAATGGCTGCCCTTGATGCTGCCCAGAAGGCCCAGGTTTATCGCATCCTGTATCGTCTGAACTTTTCGTTTGCGCGGATTGTGGACTCCTGCCGCGAACTGCAGGGAACCCGGGTCTTCAGGGCTGAATTTACCCGGCTGCACCAGGCGTTTGCGCAAGAGCTGCAGGCGGAAATCAACGAAGAAGTGCTCGGCATCCTGCACGGCATCGAAACGGACGATTTGTACCGTTTTGGCAAAGTCAGGGACGCGCGGGACAAGGAACTGCGCGACCCTGACGATGTTTTTATTCACGCCGAAGAACGCAGAAAGGAACTCGCCAAACAGCGCAAGAAACAACCTAGAGGCAAAAAGCGAGCGGGCTAAATGCGCGCGGTTTTTTTTCGCGTGCCGGGTCCTGATTTGTCTTTGTTGGTGTGGAGCCCTTCAACAGCTCAAATCACAATTCCTGAAGAAAACAAAGGAACAATTTTGTTTTGTTAGGCCAGAGAAAGAAAAAATCCAGAGCTGCACAACTCTTCTGGGCCTTAGGGGTTCTTACCTAGGAGAGCAAAAGCCATGAAATGCGAAATCTGCAAAACGATCGAGAAACTGGGACTTGATCCGGCAACGCATGATCCATGGATGTGCGCCGACGCAAGATCACCCAGATTGGCGTTCAGGAAGGCGCAGGTAGCGATCCATCATTTTTATCAGGAAGTTAGCGCGCTCTTTCAGACGAAATGGCACCATGCCGGTCATCGGTTATGGCAGCGCGCACAGTACGTGACGCTGGGACTCTGAGCGCTGGGCGATTCAGGACAGGCTTGGACTGCCATGCGGCTGCTCCGTAATAACTATCCTGAAATAAATTTTCTCACCTTTCGTATTTAATTTGCTATTATCGGAAGTGCTCTAGCGGTTTTACCGCGAACCTCAAACCAAAACGCAACGGTCAAGGCCGTTGCGTTTTGTCATTTTGGGGTTGCGACCCTCTGCCGATGTCCTTCAGCTTAGGGATCGGGTGGGACGCGATGGGACCAACCGGGATGAACATAGGGGTAGGGGACGGGGTAGGGCGAAATTGAGTGGTCGCCGGTATTGCTAATGATCGCGAGATTGACAAGAACTTAAACGGCAACTGCCCGCAAAAGTGAGTACAAAAGATACTCGAAAAGACCCCGAATATGTATGAATCGGAGGAGCCAATCAGGAGCCAATCCGAGAATTAGGCAGAGGGCCGTGGGAGAATCGCCGCGATCGCCTGGAATCGGAAAGACAAATTTAAACGGATGTGCGGAGACGCAGAGGAAAGCAAGGTTGGAGAATCAGAAGGTCGGCCACAGGCAGGAGTGCCTGTGCCACGCAAAGATCGCAACACCCCAAGAATATCGTGATGGGTTACAATAAAGGCTGCTGGCCGAATGCCCGGGTTGCTTTCCTGGGTGCCGGCGTTGACATATTTGGGCCAAGTTGGGTATTCTTAAACCTTCACTGCTCTGCAGTTGGCCCGCCTTGTGTCTTCCCCGTCAGGAAGTAAGTTGGCGTCATCGAGCGGTCTTTCTTAGTGCTTTTATTCTCAGGAGTTTGGAAATGGTAACCCGTTTTCCAGGCGGGCAGGACATTGCGCGCAAATGGTTTGTGGTGGATGCCTCAGGGCAGACGCTGGGGCGGCTGGCCTCGCGTGTGGCCAGCATTCTGGCCGGTAAAGAGTCGCCTCTTTACACACCGTTTATTGACGTTGGCGATCATGTAATCGTGATCAACGCGAACAAGATTCGCGTGACCGGCATGAAGACCGAACAGAAGATGTATCGCCATTACACGGGCTTCCCCGGCGGATTGCGCGAAGAGCAGTTCCGCAAGCTTTTTGACCGCAGGCCGGACCGCGTGGTGCAAGAGGCGATCCTGGGCATGCTGCCCAAGAACAAGCTGGGCAAGGCCATGGGCAAGAAGCTGAAAGTTTATGCAGGCGACAAGCACGACCATCAGGCACAGAAGCCAGAGGCTCTGGCGCTGGCGGGTCGCAAGCAGGCGTAAGGAAACCGGCATTTAGTAATTGGTAGTTGGTATTTGGCAAGGCATAGAAGATGCAAACAATTTGGAATCGGGCAACGCCGTCCGCGGCTTGAGGCCAAATACCAAATACCAAGTATCAGCAGAACGATCGCAGCCGGGGCGGCTGCTGTCCACAAAAAGTTTAGGTTTACAGAAAGTTTTTGGAGCGATTGAGAAAAAGATGGCTGAACAAGTTCAGTATTACGGTACCGGACGCCGCAAGTCGAGCGTGGCCCGGGTTTTCCTGCGTCCCGGCGACGGCAAGTTTGTGGTGAACGGGCGCGAATTTGATAAATATTTCCTGACCGGCGCGCAGCGCGTTGAGGTGAAACAGCCACTCGTCACCAGCGAGACCAGCTCCACCTTCAACATCACTGCCACCGTTTCAGGCGGCGGAATCAACGGCCAGGCCGGCGCTTTAAAGATGGGCATTGCCCGCGCGCTGCTGGAGTTCAACATTGAATTGCGTAAGAAGCTGAAGGCCGAAGGCTTCCTTTCCCGCGATGCCCGCGGCAAAGAACGCAAAAAGTATGGACAAAAGGGAGCCCGCAAGAGGTTCCAATTCTCCAAGCGATAAGTTTTTGAGCAGGACGGCGTGGGCCGTGCTCTGCTTTGTTGTTTTACTCGATTTCGGCTGGAAAGCTTTTGGACGCGCGGTTTCATCGCTACCGCGATGAACGTCTGCCTGAAGGCCCGCGATTCGCAAGCGAATCGCTAGACGCTGACACCGATCGTGAATCTGCAAACAGACTCACGATCAAATCTTCCCTCCCGCACCAACGGGAGCGGAGCAGGGAATAAATCCCGAGCGAGCAAGATCCATCGCAAAGGATGCAATTCAATAAGGAGGTATTTTGGCTAACATCACCATGAAAGAGCTGCTTGAGGCGGGTGTCCACTTTGGCCACCAGACCAAGCGCTGGAACCCCAAGATGAAAGAGTACATCTTTGGGGAACGCAACGGCATATACATCATCGACCTGCAGAAGACGCTCAAGATGTTCAAGGACGCGAGCAAGTTCGTGCAGGACGCCGCCGCGGACGGCCGAACTGTGCTGTTCGTAGGCACCAAACGGCAAGCCCAGGACGCAATCGCCGAAGAAGCCGGACGCTGCGGAATGTTCTACGTGAACAACCGCTGGCTGGGCGGATTGCTGACCAACTGGGTCACCGTACAGAAATCAGTGAAACGGCTGAAAGAGCTCGACGAGATGGCCACGGATGGCCGCTACGAGCTGCTGCCGAAAAAAGAAGTCATCAAGCTGGAGCGCGAACGCAAGCACCTGCAGGCCAACCTGGCCGGCATCAAGAGCATGACGCGCCTGCCCGACGTGGTTTTTGTGATCGACTCAAACAAGGAAGCCATTGCGGTGAAGGAAGCGCGCAAGCTGGGAATTCCGGTGGTTGCCGTGGTTGACACAAATTGCGATCCCACGGAGGTTGACTGGGTCATTCCGGGCAACGACGACGCGTTGCGAGCGATCCGCCTGTTTGCTTCGAAGGTCGCCGATTCCATTGCTGAAGGCGTTCAGGCGGCCACTGACAAGCAAGGCGCGGAAATTGCCGATGCCGCCGCCGCCGGTGAAGCACGCGCTGCTGCTGCCAATCAGGGACAGGCTGCTCCCACTTCCGCCGATCTGGCGGAAGAAGAACAGCTGAACATGGAAGAGGTCCTGGGCGGCAAGGTGCGGAAAGCACCGGAGTCTGAGACGGCGACACCTGCCGAAGTCCCGGAAGCGGACGTGGCCAAGACCGTTTAATCTGTCGCTTCGCTCCAAACCGCTTGAAGGTGTTCTTAACCGAGCGATTCGCGAGCACCTGAAACAGGCGGCTCGGCGCGCAAGTCGGCCTCGCCGCGAGAGAGCGACAAAAGGCTTGGCTAGAACCGGCAGAATTGAAGGATTCATGGCCCGCGACCGGCGAAGAGCCACGCGGGTCAAATGTTGTAAAAACGAAGTTTTGAGTGAAGGAAACAGAAGATGAGTACAGAGACCACAAGCGTTTCAGCGGCACAGGTAAAAGAATTGCGCGAGCGCAGCGGCGCGCCCATGATGGACTGCAAAAATGCCCTGTCTGAAGCCAAGGGCGATATTGAAGGCGCGCTGGTATGGCTGCGCAAGAAGGGCATTGCCACGGCGGCCAAGAAAGCGGCACGCATGACGAGTGAAGGATCAGTGGCGAGCTACATCCACGCCGGAGGCAAGATCGGCGTGCTGGTGGAGATCAATTGCGAGAGCGATTTTGTGGCGCGCACCGACGATTTTAAAGACCTGATCAAGGACATTGCGATGCACATTGCGGCGACAGACCCGAAGTTTGTCCGCAAGGAAGATGTCACGCCCGATGCCTATGAGAAGGAAAAAGAAATTTATCGCGCACAGGCTGCCGCAACCGGCAAGCCGGCCAACGTGGTGGAGAAGATCGTGGAAGGCAAGATGTCAAAGTTCTACGAAGAGGTTTGTCTGCTTGACCAGCCTTTTGTCAAAGAACCCGGCATTACCATCCATCAGTTGATCGCCAGCAAGATTGGCAAGCTGGGCGAGAACATTTCTGTCCGGCGATTTGCCCGCTTCAAAGTGGGTGACGTGGGAGAGACGATCGCTATCACGAAGCCACAGCAGGACACGAAAGCGGAATAGCTACTTACCAGTGATCATAAAGGCGGCGACCTTCAGGGTTGCCGCTTTTTGCTTTTGACGGGGCACAAACCCAGGTTGGCGCGAATTCACGCGAACGATCGCGAATCATATGTGAGGTTTATTTGTCCTTAGAGTTCGTGGTTGCGAAAGGGTTCCCTCG
>DAHUXR010000094.1 GCA_027307045.1 Acidobacteriaceae bacterium | reverse complement strand
TGGTGCAATATCAAGGAACTTTCAAAAAAGTCACAACCTCTGAGCCGAGCGCGATGCTCTGATCCTTTATCATGCTCCCATGGGAGGCGAAGGATCTGCCCCGCTGCTCTTCAGGGCAGCCGATCCTCCAGGCAGTCATTGGATAGCCCTACGGTGCAGCGGAGCCGATCCTTCGGCTTCGCGGAAACCGTGTCGAAACACTTTGCAGTTCGCGCGGCTCGCCTCAGCACGTCGAGAGGGTGAGATGGATCGCTACTGCGACGTGTGTAGTGGATACAACGAATCAGGAAGCGAACTAAAACTGCTCAAGTGAATGGAAGTGGCATCGGATCGCACGGTTGAAATAAACCATCAATCCTGAATACCCTGGCAGAGCATCTTCAGCCCCGTACATGTCCCAACGTGTCTTGGATGCGGCGCAAGATCGAAGCATAATCCTGGCTGGTCTGATTCAATTTGTAACGGGGAAATAAGTTCATGAAGCTGATTCGATTGGTTCTGGCGGGATTCCTGGTTTTTGCGGTGAGCGCCACGGGGCTGGAGAAACATGATCGCGACAGGGACGACGATTCAAGGCATGATAACGGCCGCCATGAAGGCTGGGAGCACCGTGACCACCATCGCGAACATGACGCACGTTTTGTCCGCTATGAAGAACACGAAGGGCATCATCACAGACGCATTCCAGAAGACCACTTCCGCGCGCATTTTGGACGGGAGCACTGGTTCCGAATTGGCCATCCGGTAATTGTCGCCGGACATCCGCGCTTTGAGTATGACGGATATTGGTTTGTTGTCGGCCGGCCGTTGCCTCCAGGCTGGCGCTACAGTGACACGGTTTACGTTGATTACGTCAACGACGGCTACTACATGTGCAGCCCGGCACATCCGGGGATTCGCGTCTCGATTGACATCTTGTAGGGCCGCTTAAGCCGGCATTCGTCGGCGCTTAAAAATCTGAGGGCCGTGCGGCGGAGAACCTGCCGCCGACCGCCCTCTCATTTTTTATCTTCAGTACAAAACTCCAATAACTTTGCTACTTTGGGCCGTTTTATTTAATCTAATCACCTCTCGCGGGACGCCTGATTTCGTAGCTCAGTACAGCGATGAAAGGTGGAGAGATGAACATTTATAAGAATATTACGCAGACCATCGGGCGGACACCGCTGGTCCAACTCAACAAGCTTACCCAGGGCGCCAAGGCAACAGTGGCCGTGAAACTGGAAGGCTTTAATCCATGCCACAGCGTGAAAGACCGCATTGGCGTGAGCATGATTGATGAAGCGGAAAAGGCCGGGCGCATACAGCCGGGCAAGACCGTGCTGGTTGAACCGACCAGCGGAAACACCGGCATTGGGCTGGCGTTTGCCGCCGCGGCCAAAGGCTACCGGCTGATCCTGATCATGCCGGATACGATGAGCCAGGAGCGCCGCGTGGTGCTGCTGGCGTTGGGCGCGGAGATTATCCTGACGCCGGGCGCGAAGGGCATGAAAGGCGCGATTGCCAAAGCCAATGAACTGCTGAAGCAGACGCCGAATGGGGTGATCCTGCAGCAGTTTGCCAACCCGGCGAACCCGAAGATCCATCGCGAGACGACCGGGCCGGAGATTTGGAATGATACGGACGGCAAAGTCGATATCTTTGTTTCCGGCGTTGGCACGGGCGGCACGCTGACCGGCGTGGGCGAATACATCAAGCCCAAGAAGCCGGGCTTTAAGATTGTTGCCGTGGAACCGGTTGAATCGGCGGTGCTTTCCGGCGGCAAGCCGGGGCCGCATAAAATTCAGGGGATTGGCGGCGGATTTGTGCCGGACGTGCTGAAGACCAACCTGATCGATGAAGTAATGACGGTCACGCTCGATGAGTCACTGGACACCGCGCGCCGGATGGCGAAGGAAGAAGGCATTTTTATCGGCATTTCCGGCGGAGCCGCGGTTTCACAGGCAGTAAAGCTGGCACAACGCGAGGAAAATGCCGGTAAGCTGATTGTGGTGGTGGTCCCGGACTTTGGCGAACGCTACCTGAGCACGATCCTGTTCCAGAACCTGAAAGACGAAGCCGCGAGCCTGCCGACCGTGGACGCAGATGTTGAGACGTTCTTTATGATGAAGTCGGCATAAGCTGCTTCGGCTTCAGGCGAAAGTGTTTGTGCAAAGCGAGGAGAAATTTAGAGACTCCTCGCTTTTGCATTTTAAGGATCGTGCAATGGGGGCCTGGGAAAAAAACTTGCAATCCCGCGCGGGCGGAAAGCATTTCTGCGGTTTCGAGTAGTTCAGCAATTCGTTTAGAATTTATTTATTCAGTAAGTTCTTGATGCGAGTTCATTCATGGGAAACCGTCCTTTACATTTTGTTACTTTATCCGGCGTACCGATCCACGTCTCTGAACTGAAGTGGCCTTTTCATCCGTCCACCTCCGGCGCTGACTGGCATGTGCTGCATGGCCGCGCGGAGCTGCTGGGCAATGACGATGGCTTGCACGTGGAAGTGGCCGTGGGAATGACGCAAACGATGAAAGATGCGCTGGGTTCGCTGGCGCCGGAACACGCGGAAAGCCTGGTGGTGAACTCGATCCGCAAGACAATCGATAACGGGCAGCTTGCGTTTGTGAAGTCCGGCAAACTGCAACCGGTGCACGTGACCAGTCGGTTCTACAGCTTCAGAGAGAAGAGGATCGAGTTCCCCATACAGCAAGAACAGGACGTGAAAGAGATGCTGAAACGCCGCATCTTCTGGCTCAGCGCCAGGACAGGCAAGGGCGCGCCGGCGAGCGTTGCTCATCCCTATGATTGCCAGTACGTAAATTTCTCACGGGAGAAAATGCTGGAGCTGGCCAAGCAACTTGCCGACGAAGGCTGGCTGAACTTGGAGGGTGAGTTTGCCACCGCAACTCCCACGCTGCTGAAAGAAGAGCCGGCGTTTGTTGCGGCGATGCACAAGGGCGTTGAAGCGGGGATCGCGGCGAACAAGGTCAGCGCGTAGCCAAGAAAATCTTGCACTTGGTCAATACATCTCGCAACGCAATTGGCTTACTGGCCATTTTTCAGCTTGGTAGCGATCCTGCGCTGGACTTCGTCCCAGGGAATTGTTTTCGCTTTGCCGAAATCAAGTTCATCGATGCGGCGGGCCATTTCTTCATTCCAGGTGAACAGGTCATTGGCTTCGTCAGTCATTCTTGAATTCTAGAATAGCTTTCGATATCGGCTCAATCCATAGGTAAGGACATCTCGTATCTCCCCTCTTCTCCAAGTCGAGCACCTGAACGTAAGCTTTGCCACGCAGACAGGTGAAGTGGCGGCGGTGCGCGACGTGAGTTTTTCCATCCGTGAATCAGGCACGCTGGGGCTGGTGGGCGAATCGGGTTCGGGAAAATCAGCGACATCGCTGGCCATCATGCGGCTTCTTCCGCCGCAGGCGCGTACTACCGGCAAGATCACCTTTGCGGGCGCAGACCTGCTGGCCCTGCCCGATGACGAAATGCGGCGCGTTCGTGGCGCGCGCATCAGCATGATTTTCCAGGAGCCCATGACCGCTCTGAATCCGGTGATGCGCGTGGGCGATCAGGTAGCTGAAGCGGTCCTGGCGCACCATCGCGTGAGCAAAGCTGAAGCATGGGCTCGCACAGTAGAAGCATTGCGCGAGGTCGCGATTCCTGACCCTGACAAGCGGGCGCGCGATTATCCGCACCAGCTTTCCGGCGGGCAGCGCCAGCGAGTAATGATCGCCATGGCGCTGGTGAACAATCCGCAACTGCTGATCGCAGACGAGCCGACGACGGCGCTCGACGTGACCATCCAGGCGCAGATACTGGAATTACTGGCGGCTTTGCGAGAGAAGCACCGGCTGGCTGTACTGTTTATCTCCCATGACCTGGGCGTGGTTTCGCGGGTGGCGGGACAAGTGGCCGTAATGTATGCCGGCGAGATCGTGGAGATGGGGCCAGTCGGCGAGATTTTTTCTTCTGCTCGGCACTCTTACACACGCGGACTGATCAGCGCCATTCCCACGTTGAAGACCGACCGCTCGCGGCCGCTGGCCATGGTGGAAAAAGACGCGCGTCCGGTGGGCGCTGCGCCGTTGCTGGAAATTGCGCCGGGGCACTGGGCCCGAGTGTCGCCTTAGAAATTGATACACTCATTTATCTGTTTTCATCTCATTGAGGACTGCAAAGCATCTTGCGCGTACTGATTCTGTCTGACATCCATGCCAACCTTGAAGCGCTGGAAGCTTGCCTGGATGCCGCTCCCGAATACGACCAGGTCTATAACCTGGGCGATATTGTTGGCTATGGCGCAAATCCCAATGAGGTGACCACGCGCTCGCGTGAGCTGGGATCGATTTTCGTCCGCGGGAACCATGACAAAGCCTGCTCCGGCGTGAGCGACTTGGGCGACTTCAATCCCATTGCGGGCTTGGCGGCGTTGTGGACACGAGAGAAGTTAACGCAGGACCATCTACAGTTTCTGCGCGAGCTGCCGCATGGTCCAATTTCGCCGATAGAGAATGTGCAGCTGGTTCATGGCTCACCGCGCGATGAAGATGAGTATGTCCTTATGGCCAGCGACGCTTACGCGATTTTGCAGGAAGCAGCGGTGCCGCTGACGTTTTTTGGCCATACGCATGTCCAGCGCTGCCTTTTGTTAGAGGACAACGGACAAGGCAAGTCCTTTCCCCCGGATTACAAGTCTCCCAAAGGCAAACAGACTGCCAGGCTGGAGATAAAACCGAAGACAACGTACATGGTGAATCCCGGATCGGTGGGCCAGCCGCGCGATGGCGATCCGCGCGCAGCGTTTCTGGTTTATGACACGGACGCTGCTTTGATTACGTTTTACCGCGTGCCTTATAACATTCAATGCGCACAGGAAAAAATCTTTGCCGCCGGTTTGCCGGAACGGCTTGCCATTCGGCTGGAGGAAGGCCATTGACCCAGAAGTCGTTATTTGACAAACCGGAGTTTGAAAAGCCCCGGCCGGAACTGAAGCCCCGCAGTGCCTCGCACGCAATCAAAGCAAATATCGATGGCGGAGCCCGCGGTAATCCCGGGCCTGCGGCTTATGGTGTTGTGATCCGCGATGCAAAAGGCGAGATTCTTGCCGAGCTCTCCGATTATCTTGGTATACAGACGAACAATTACGCGGAATATTCCGGGTTGCTGGCCGCGCTTGATTTTGCTGTGCGGGAAAAACATTTGTCATTAAAGGTGTTGAGCGACTCTGAGCTGCTGGTGCGGCAGATGCAAGGCCGCTACAAGGTGAAGAGTCCAGGGCTGATTGATCTTTGTGATCGTGCGCGTGCGTTGGTGCGCAAGCTTGAGCATTTTTCCATTGATCATGTTTTGCGGCATTACAACAAAGAAGCCGACGCATTGGTCAACCAGGTGCTGGACAGCCGGGGAAGAGGAGCGCGCTGATGGCGATCACGCGACAGAACTTTGCGAGCGGAACAAAATGGGAGCCAGTGGTTGGCTATTCGCGCGCCGTGCGCGTGGGAAACACGATTCATGTTTCCGGCACCACAGCCACGGATGCCACAGGAAACATCGTGGGCGTGGGCGATGCCTACGCGCAGGCGGTGCAGACGCTCAAGAATATTCAATCGGCATTGGAGCGCGCCGGTGCCAGCATGAAAGACGTGGTGCGCACCCGCATGTACGTCACGAACATTGCCGCTGACTGGGGGAATGTAGGGCGCGCGCATGGAGAATTCTTCAGCGAGATTCGTCCCGCAACAAGCATGGTTGAGGTGTCAAAGTTGATTTCGCCGGAGATGCTGGTGGAGATTGAAGCGGAAGCGATTGTGGTGGAATGAATGAGCCAGCAGCGAACGCGACTTGCCTGCCGAGCTGCGTGCACGTAAGCGTGGAGGGATTTCTGATCGGAAAAACTCAGCGTTTGGAACGCAGCCATAAGCTTTGTTAGATCGAACCAGCAGCGAGCCCGGCTTGCGCGGCGAGCTGCCTGCATCAGGCGCAGAATATCCTCTGATCGAGGGTTGCTCCCAAGCGGTTTGGAGCGAAGCGACATAAATAAAGGCCAGCTCATATCGGCTGACCTTTGGAGGTTGCTCTGTGTGAGAAGGTTACTTCTTGGGGGCGATTACGTCTTTCACGGCCTTGGCAACGCGGAACTTTACCACGGTCTTGGCCGCGATTTTAATGGGTTCTCCGGTTTGCGGATTGCGTCCCATGCGCGCTTTCCGGTTGGACTTTACCAGGCGTCCCAGGCCAGGAATCACGAACACGCCGTTCTTTTTGGTTTCCTTGATCGCGGTCTCCGCCAGCGTTTCCAGGAACGTTGCTGCGGTCTTGTTGTTCGTTTCCAGTTTCTCCGCCATGTGGCGGACGAGTTGGGTCTTGGTCATGCCTGCTGCCATCTTTCCTCCTTGAAAATTGAACACTTGCGTCGGAATATGAGCACGTTTTGTTGCACTCATTGGGTATATTACATCAGCAAAGGGTCGATGCAAGCATTTTCACCTGATTTTATGCGGCTTTTTCTAGGGCCTCTGTGGAAAACAGGCATGAACAGCGGTGATAATCGATTGCACAGGTCTAGCGCCTATAGAAACTCAGGACGGCGTCACCCTGTCGCAACGTTCGATGCCGCCGCAGTGAATTAAATTCATCCCCCGGATCAAAGTGCTTGTCGTGCTCGGCAATCACCTGGCTTTCTGGGGCCAGCAGCTGCGACTGCGAAAGAAATCCGAGCACCTGCTCATAGTCGCCCATCTTGCGGTACGGTGGATCAAGGAAAACAAAGTCACACGCCACGGCCTGTGAATCCAGCATGCGCAGCGCAACGCCAGCGTCACGTTCGATCACCTCTGCGCCTTCATTGATCCCAAGAGTATGCAAATTCTTGCGGATTGTCCGAGCGGCGGCGCTGGCTGACTCGACAAAGTAGACGCTACGCGCGCCACGGCTGAGCGCTTCAATGCCGATGGCTCCGCTCCCGGCAAAAAGATCGAGCCAGACGGAATCCGCAACCAGCGGCGCTACTACGTTGAACAGCGTTTCCCGCAGCCGGTCAGATGTCGGGCGAGTCTGCATGCCGGCAGGCGCTTCCAGCTTCCGGCTTTTAAATTTCCCTGCGATCACGCGCATGGCCAGTACTCCGCTACCTGACATCTAATCTACCGTATAGAATCACAGGTTGGCTGGGCTGTTCCGATTTGCTTTGGATGAGCGAGCCCGGCTTGTGCGGCGAGCTTCCCGCCACCAGCTTAAAGGGTTGCTGGGTCACAGTTGCGGTTTAGCGGTTTGGAGCAGCGAGCCCGGCTAGCGCGGCGAGCTGTCCGCCTGAGGAGCAGATGTATTTGGGAATCGGCAATGCGTCGTAGCGGTGTGGAGTGCAGCGACAAAAACTAATGAGGAACTGGTCAATATTCACGGTGCGATTCGGCGGAAGAGAAGTCCGCATTCACCTCACCTTTATGGTCTTGCTGCTCTTTCTGCTGCTGGTGGAGGTGAACCGCAGCGGCCCTCGGGTGATTACGCGCGTCTTCATCGTTACCGGGTTGGTTTTGCTCTCGGCCTTCCTGCATGAATTCGGCCATGTATGGGTTTCCACCCGCCAGGGATCTCCCATTAAAGGTTTTGTGCTGCTGCCCATTGGCGGGCTCACCATGGGCGATCCCAGCGCTCAGGAAGAAAGCGCCCGCAATTTGCGCAAGGAGATATCCATCGCGCTCGCGGGGCTGCTTGTGAATGCCTGTCTGGCGGGCGTAACGGCCCTGGCCATGCTGGCAATGGGCAAAGCGCAGATGCTTCGCCTCACGCCTCTGGTGACGCCATTGAACCTGGTCACCAGCTTCTTCTGGATCAATGCTTGCCTCGTCGCCGTGAACCTGCTGCCGGCCTACCCAGTCGATGGCGGACGAATCCTGCGTGCGGTTCTCGCTCAGCGCATGGATTTTCGTCTGGCTACTCGTCGGGCAGTCAGCCTGGGCCAGATCTTTGCCGGGCTTTTCATGCTAGCCGGGGCCGCGCTCAATATCCAGGGGTTGATGCTGATTGGCTTCTTCATTTTTATTGCGGCCCAAATGGAAGAGCGCACCGTAATGTTTCAGACCGTAGTGGAAGCCGTACAGATGGAAGACATCATGCTTACGGAGTTTTCCATCCTCTCACCGGCGGACACGCTGGAAGACGCTCTGAATAAAGCTGTCCACTGCCTGCAGGATGATTTTCCCGTAGTCAGCGGCGGCGATCTTGTGGGCGTGATCACGCGCCAGACGATTGTGGACCGTCTCCGCGCGGAAGGAAACGGCTACGTCCAGGGCGCCATGAGCAAGGCGTTTGAAATCGCTTCTCGAACGGAATCGCTCGGCTCGGCGTTCCGCAAGCTCACCTCTCGCGGCCTGAGCTTGATCCCAGTGGTCGATCAGGAGCGCCTGGTGGGAATCGTCACGCTCCAGCACCTGATGCACAGCATGGGATTGCTGAATGAGTCACGCAGGCTGAGAAGACGGATGGAAGAGCAGTCGTAGTCGGCAATCGGCGAATCGGTTTTACCGCAAAAGACACGAAGAACGCAAAGAACCAACTTTATAGGCTTTTCCTGAGCGGCTTCTCTTCGCGATCTTTGCGACCTTTGCGGTGGAAATGTTTTGATTGATTGCCAAATGTTACACTTCTCAGTTTCACCGCACCTCCTGGAGACCACCCGTGAAGAGGCTTTTTCTTTCTGTTTTCCTGATAGCGGCTATCTGTGCCGTCGCCACTGCGCAAGAGCTGACCATCGAATCCATCTATGCCCCTGCCGGGCTGACCGGACGCGTGCCGGACACAATTGAGTGGAGTCCTGATGGCAAGAAGGTCTCCTATTTTATGCATCAGGAGCAAGGCGACAAGGCCGACCTTTATTACATTGACGTAACCTCAGGCAAGCCGGCGGTTCTGGTGGCTTCAGAGAAAATTGCCGCCATGAAGCCGCCAGTTACGGGCTCCAAGGACGATCGCGAGAAGGACAATCGCGAGCGCTATCACGTTGCGGGCTACCACTGGGCGCCAGACTCCGAGCATATCCTCTTCGATACCAATGGACAGCTCTGGTATTACACGCTGGCCTCAGGAAAATACGTGGCGTTGAGCGCGCAAGGCGAGTCAGCCACCGATCCAAAGTTCTCAACCGACGGCAAGAGCGTCTCTTATATTCGCAAGCACAACCTGGTGGTGAAGCATATTGATGGCGGCGCGGAAAAAGCGCTCACCACAAATGGCGACGACAACCTGCTCAATGGTGAGGTGGACTGGGTCTATAGCGAAGAACTGGAAGTCCGCAGCAACTATTTCTGGTCGCCGGATTCGAGAAGAATTGTGCTGCTGCAAATGGACCAGACCAAGGTCCCAACCTATCCCATTACGGATTACATTCCGCAGCACCCGACTGTTTACAACGAAAAATATCCCAAGGTGGGCGACCCCAATCCGCAGGTCCAGCTTGGCGTGGTAAGCGCCGGCGCCGGGGCCGTGAAGTGGTTTCACCTGACCGATGAAAAAGACATGTACATGCCGCGTTTCGGGTGGGTCAACGATAACGTGATCTGGGCCACGATCCTGAACCGCGCGCAGAACCAGCTTGATCTCTATTTTGTTGACGCAGCCAGCGGCAAGTCGCGCCGGGTGCTTACCGAAAAGAGCGACACCTGGATTGAAACCGACAACAATCTGCAATTCCTGAAATCCGGCGACAAGTTTACCTGGCCAAGCTGGCGGGACGGCCACACGCATCTTTATCTTTATTCATTCGACAAAGCGAATCCTCTGGCTG
This sequence comes from Acidobacteriaceae bacterium, assembly GCA_027307045.1. Classification (GTDB taxonomy): domain Bacteria; phylum Acidobacteriota; class Terriglobia; order Terriglobales; family Acidobacteriaceae; genus Angelobacter. The sequence continues at coordinate 8,039 of DAHUXR010000094.1, read as the reverse complement.
CAGACGCCAAGCTGGTTAACCAGATTACCAAAGGCGATTTCGAAGTTTTCGACGTTGAAAGCGCGGTGGAAAATACCTTGTTCGTTACCACCAACGCCGGTGACGACCGCCAGCGGCATCTCTGCAGCGTGAAGCTCGATGGCTCAGCTTTCCAATGCCTGACGAAAGGTGGGACGCACGAAGCCAAGTTAGCTCCCAATGGCCAGTACTTTGTCGATCACTTTTCCTCGCTCATGACTCCGCCGCAACTTTCCTTCTGCCACGTCGGGGGAAGCTGCGACGTGTTCTGGCGATCAAAGAGCGTCGACTCGCTCAATCTGATTGCGCCACAGTTTGTTGACTTCAAGGCTGAAGATGGCACCGTACTTCGGGGTCTTATTTATCTGCCGCCGGACAGCGCAGGCAAAAAAATTCCTCTACTGAATAATCCTTACGGCGGGCCACACGGGCAGAGCGTGCGCGACCAATGGGGCGGCGCGAATTTTCTCTTTAACCAGATCCTGATGCGCGATGGAATTGCCGTTCTGGTGGTCGATAACCGCGGCATGGGCGCGCGAGGCAAGAAGTTTGCCGCAGCCCTGATCCATAACTTTGGCGAAGTTGAATTGAAAGACCAGCTCGCTTCCATTGACCAGGCGCTGCAAAAATTCCCGCAGCTGGATGGCTCACGCATGGGCTGGTGGGGATGGAGTTATGGCGGTTACATGACGCTTGAGGCCATGACGCACTCTGACCGCTTTAAGGCCGGGGTTGCCGTAGCGCCCCCGACAGACTGGAAGAATTACGATTCCATCTATACGGAGCGTTACGCGGGCCTGGTGCCGCAGTATGAAGAAGGATACAAGAAAGGATCGCCCATTACATACGCAGCCAACCTGAAAGGCCATCTGCTGGAAGTCCACGGCACCAGTGACGACAATGTACACATGCAAAACACCATGCAGATGATCAATGCCTTCATCAACGCGGGCAAGCAGTTTGATTTGCAGCTTTATCCACGCAAGACGCATAGCATCTCCGGGCCGGAGACGCGCGTCCATCTCTTTACCCGCATACGGTCGCATTTCCACCGCGAACTTCTGGGAACGGAGTAAATAACTTTGAAGAGCCAGACCATCACGCTGGGCGATTTTGAGCTTACTTCTCTGTCGGACGGAACGTATGTGGGCGATGGCGGCGCTTTTTTCGGCATCGTCCCCAAAATGGTGTGGCAGCGCAAAGTCCCGGCGGACGATCTGAACCGTATCCGCGTCAGCTGTAATTCCGTGCTTGTCCGCACCGGTAAGCAGACTGTGCTGATCGAAACGGGCATTGGAAATAAGTTGTCTGATCGATTGAAAAGCTTCTTTCTTCCTGAAGAAAAACTTATAGACAGCTTGCGCGGAGCGGGCATTAAGCCGGAAGAAATTGACGTGGTCATTAACTCGCATCTGCATTTTGACCATTGTGGCTGGAATACCGTGTACAAAGACGGCGTGGCGGTGGCCACGTTTCCCAATGCCAGATACTTCGCGCCAAAGGGCGAGTGGGAACATGGCGCGCTGCAAACGGAGCGCGACCGCATCAGCTACATCAGTGACAACTATGATCCGCTGATTCGGAACGGTCAGATGACCCTGCTCAGCGGCAACCGGGAGCAGGAAATTGTTCCCGGCATTTCCATTGAAGTGTGGCCCGGACACACTCGCAATATGTGGGCCGTGTTCGTCCGCAGCGCCGGCAAGACTGCCTGCTACGTTTCTGACCTGATTCCCACTACCTGGCATCTGGAGCCCACATGGGCCATGGCTTATGATCTGTTTCCAATGGAGGTGCTGGATAATCGCAAGCGATATTACTCCCGCGCCATTCCAGAAAAGTGGCTCACCATGTTCACCCATGATCCCCATGTACCCTGGGCTTATCTGGATAAGGTCGAGGGTAAGATGACCTTCAAAACAGCGTAGCGCGCGTGTTTATTTGGAACAACGGACCTCCATGGATATGAGGCCAATGGCAGTAGGGGTTTCTACCTGTAATTAGCGTGCCTCCGCCTTTTATAGCGTCGCTGCGTAATGCTCCTCAGGATGAGCGCCAGCTGATCTTTCAATCTTTCGGTACAGTCTCCGATGTTTCTTCTGACTTGCCGCTTTCGTTGCCGCGCAGGTCAACCGCCGTGACAGAGTAAAAATACTTCATTCCCGGCTGGACTCCGGGATCGGGAAAGCGCGGTGTTTTGATCAGATCTGAATTGATCTTTACCGGCAATTCATTTTCACGGCGCCGGTAGACGTTGTAACCGGCCAGGTCAGGTTCAGTGTTGGCGGTCCATGTAATGTCGATGAAGGAATTCGTAGTGGCAGGGCTGTAGACGGCCTCAATTCCTGAAGGATTCGCTGGCGGGAATGAGTCGTGCGCCAACACGTCAACAACCGGTGAGTCGTCACCTTCGATTTCGCCCTTGCGATTTCCATCCTGCCAGAGCGTAACGGGAACGATCCAATACTGGTAGCTCTTTTCCCACTCAATTCCCGTGTCAGTAAAGCTGTTCGCTGGGTCGTCAGCCTTGACCTGCGTTACCGGAACAGGATCTTTCGCGCCCTGCAGCCGACGCATGATCTTATACGCATACTGCGTTTGCGTGTTTGCATTTGGAACAGGACCGGATGGCTCCCAGGTGATCATGATCCCGGTAGGCACCGGATTTGCAGAAAGCTTGAGCGGGGACGGCAGATTGGGTACCAGTGGAACGGAAACCCGGTTGGGCAGGCCAAAGGACTTCCCATTGCGCCCTTGCGCCAGGACCGTGTATACGGCGAAGCCAGAGCTGCCGGGACGTAACAGGTTCGTCAAGGTATCTTTTGCAGTAGCCTGCTCGCCGCGACCTTCCTTCAAGGTAGGCTGCAGAGGCAGTTCAGAAATTGTCTGGAACACGAGGTCTGAATTTGGTCCCGAGCGCAGTGCGCGTTGCACCAGCATCTTGCCCGGCTTACGAATCAGTTCGCCATCGCTGGTTTCAGTGGGCGTGGTCCATCTCAGTGTGACTGTATCTCCTTTGCGGACGGCCTTGAGATCGCCCACAAAGCGAGGAATGTCCGCTGAAGGCGGCAGAGGCGCGCCTGGGACGCCACAGCCGAGAAGCGCTGAGAGGGCGAGGATGAGGACGGCTGCATGAAATCCCGAACCCCGCGACTGGAAACCTTGTGCGGTGTTCGCATTCTTGCAAAGGAGCGGGTGAGGGATCGCTATGGCCATGAAGATTCGAATTGAAATCTTATCAGGCTGGCCGGTTCCTGAGATCCCCGAACCCTACACTAGCGAGCCTGCGCAGCTCTCGCGAGTGTGCGCAACGCCAATTAATTACTTCTAGCCAATCTCTGCCGTTCAATGCCATCCAGGGCACGCCAGAGCGCCACGGCAATTCTTTCCGCGGCTTGCAGCGCCTTCATCTGGGAATCAGCGTCGCTGTGCACCTGTTTTTCCAACTGCTCGTCCCACACGCGCGCGTGGTGTACGTCCGCCGTTTGATGGACAGTGAAGTAAGCGCAGGTCCTGGCATCAGCGCCGTACATCTCCAGCAGGCCCCGGGCTTTCTCCTGGGCGATCCGTGGCACCTGCGATTCGTACGCGTAAAAAGCAGCCAGCGCCTCTGCGGCTGAGCCTTCACGGGCGACGTTCTGAAAGGTATCAACCAAATTTTGGATCTCCGCAAGCGGCTGCTCACTGGACACCCTGGCGCGGTCCGCTCCCATGCCTTCCGCAAAATCCAGCCACAGCTCTGCGTGGCCGTCTTCCCCGGCCCGGTTTTCGGCTACCGCTTGCATGAGTCCGCCATCGAGCTGCGGACGTGACTCAAACATCTCAAGGTAATCCGGAAATGCCGCGACATGATGAAAGTACTGCATCGCATAGAAGCGAAGGTCTTCACGCGTGAGTTCACCTTTGGCCCACGCCTGGTAAAACGGATGCGTCAACAAGTCGTGCCGGACAATCCGGGCATTCAGCTCTTTGCGGAATTCCTGAGTATTCATCATCATGTCCTTTTCACTTTAATCGTGGTACAGCAGAATACGCGAAGCAGCGAAGCCCCTTCAACTGCCTCGTTCTAAATCCCGAATCCCGCGACTACGAGCTGTGCGATTCTTGCGGGATTGCAACGGAGCCGGTGAGGGATCGCTATTCGTTGGCGAAGTTTGATGGAACCAGCCTGCACTGTTCAGAACCTCATATATTTTGGTTACCATAGCGATCCCTCGCTCCGCTCGGGATGTTTATAAAATATACCGCGACAAATCCTGGTCCTTCACGATATCCGCAAGCATTTTTCGCACATAATCTGCATCAACATTGACGGCCTTTTCATCCATGTCTGGAGCGTTGAAGCTGATTTCGTCGAGAACGCGCTCCATGATGGTATGCAACCGGCGCGCGCCGATATTTTCCGTGGCTTCATTCACCTGGAAGGCGAAGCGGGCAACTTCATCGAGCGCTTCGCGGGTAAATGTCAGCTTCAGACCTTCGGTTTCCAGCAGCGCGGTGTATTGCTTTACCAGAGATGACTTCGGCTCGGTGAGAATGAGAATGAAGTCAGACATGGTCAGCGATTTCAGCTCCACGCGGATCGGAAATCGTCCCTGCAATTCAGGGATGAGATCGCTAGGTTTGGATACGTGGAATGCGCCTGCGGCGACGAAAAGAATATGGTCAGTGCGCACCATGCCATAGCGCGTATTGACGGTAGTGCCTTCCACGATTGGGAGAATGTCACGCTGCACGCCTTCACGCGAAACGTCTGGCCCGTGGCCGCTTTCGCGTCCGGCAATCTTGTCGATCTCGTCGAGGAAAATAATCCCGGATTGCTCCACGCGCTCAACAGCCGTGCGCGTGACCTGGTCCATGTCGATGAGGCGCGACTCTTCTTCCTGCACCAAATATTCGAATGCCTCGCTGACTTTCATTTTGCGTTTCTTGGTGCGCTGGCCAAAAATATTCGGCAGCATGTCCTTGATGTTGATGTCCATCTCCTCAACGCCCTGGTTGGAGATGATTTCAAAAGCAGGAGTGGACCGCTCACGCACTTCCAGTTCCACCATATTTTCGTCGAGCTTGCCTTCACGCAACTGGTTGCGCAGCTTTTCCCGCGTGCGGGAAGTTGAGCTGCCTTCTTCGGTCACCAAGGCAAAGCCTGCGGTGGAATTTGTTGCCGCAGGCGTTGACGGCAGCAGCAGATCGAGCAAGCGCTCTTCCGCCTGCGCCTCGGCTTTTTCCGTGACTTCTTCCAGCTTCTCGTCGCGCACCATATCAATGGCAATCTCTACCAGGTCGCGGATCATCGATTCCACGTCTCGGCCCACATAGCCGACTTCAGTAAACTTGGAAGCTTCGACCTTAAGAAACGGAGAATTGGCCAGCCGCGCCAGACGGCGCGCGATTTCTGTCTTGCCCACACCGGTGGGCCCGATCATGATGATATTTTTTGGCATGATCTCTTCCGCGATGTCAGGCGGAAGTTTCTGCCGGCGCATGCGGTTGCGCAGCGCAATGGCCACAGCCCGCTTGGCGTCATGCTGGCCGACGACGTATTTATCCAATTCAGAAACAATTTCTTTAGGGGTGAGATCGTCCAGCAGGACGTCACTTTCTTCCGCCACGCTGGGTAAGTAGATTGCCATGGGACTATTACTCCTGTCGCTTCACTCCAAACCGCTTTGACGTTCTCTCACGAAACAAGTGCTACCTGCCTTGAGTCAAGCCGCTCGGCAGCCAAGGGCCTCGCGGCTTCGTTCGTGTCTATTCTCTCCGCTTTGGCTAATTGCCAGTTGCTAACTGCTTATTCCCTGTCCTTCACTCGAATCACAAACTTCAATCCTGACCACGTCTCGTCGATAGCGCAGACTTTTACGTCCACCAGCCCGCATTCAAGTCCGACGCGGCGCACGATATCTTCAGTCAGATCGGTGGGCCGGCCGCTGGCTTTTTTGGGCCAGCCGATCCAAAGCATGCCATCGGGAACCAAAGCCGCGGAGAGCCGCGCGAAATCCTTCTGCAACTCCGCCAACCGGTCAGTGAAATAAACAACAACGTTGGCCTTGCCGGAAAGCCTGTCCGCGTTTTGCGCTTCTTCAGGAAGCTTGCCCAGGTCCTTAACAAAACTGGCAGGGTGGTTGCGCAGGATAATCCGGTGACCGGGCTTGATCCCGATCTTCTGGATGAGCGGCGTTCCTGAATAGCCTGCCATAGGCATCAACGCGCGGGAGCTGATGTGCCCGCCTTTTCCGGGACCGACGAAAGCTCCTCAACCGTGACATTGTCATTGGTGAAGATGCAAATCTTCCCCGCAATTTTCATGGCTTCCTCGGCAATCTTGCGCGCCGGAAGCTCAGTGTTCTCAATCAGGGCCCGGGCCGCAGCCAGTGCGTAAGATCCGCCGCTGCCGATAGCGGCCACGCCGCCGTCCGGTTCAATCACGTCTCCGGCGCCGCTGACAAGGAAAGTCAGAGTGTTATCGGCGACGAGTAGCAGCGCTTCCAGGTGACGGAGCATTTTGTCCGTCCGCCACTCTTTGGCCAGCTCCACCGCGGCACGCCCCAGGTTGCCATGGTATTGCTCCAGTTTGGCTTCAAATCGAGCAAATAGTGAGAAGGCATCTGCCGTGGAGCCGGCAAAGCCGGCCAGAATCTTGTCGCTATAAAGACGGCGGATCTTGCGCGCCGTATGTTTGATAACGCCTTCGCCCAGGGTAACCTGGCCGTCAGCGGCCATGACGACACTGTCGCCACGGCGCACACATACGACGGTGGTAGAGCGAATTTTTGCCTTGTTTGCGGCAAGCTGTGTTGTTGCGGAATTTACTGATCGTTTCAATGACATGAGGACAATTCTTAATTATACCGCTATATAGATTGCATCGCCCGCATCATGGACTCACGCCTCTTTCAGGTGGGGCGGCGTGGCTGGGCGGCGCATCGAAGAGAGTACGATGTACAAGCAAGCCGAGGAGGAAGCATGTTCAAGAAAGCCAAGACGCTCATTGCGGCGTTTGTGATTTTGTCGTTTCTGAGCGGAGCGGTTCCGGCGCGGGCGCTGGATCGCGATCATGATGACGACAGAAAGTGCGAGCAGCAGGTCCGCAATGCCGAGCGCAAGCTGCACGATGCGGAACGGAAGCACGGTGAACACAGCCGCCAGGCGCAAAGCCGCCGTCGTGACCTGGAAAACGTGCGGGAAAGGTGCCATCGCGGGGACCGTGATCACGATCATGACCACGATCACCGCTAAATTCGGCTAAGTGAAGAAGTGATTGATGCTGTGCGATCTTTACATTGGGCCAGGCTCCTGCCGTCTGGCCTTTTCTTTTTCCCGCGACGTTTTTCCTGCGAACGGCGATTTGATAAATTCTCTGCATGGCAAAAAAGGTCCCTCTGGGTATTCGCGGGCAGGCGCAAGAAACCGTGGAGCACAAGCACACTCTCGCCTATCACCACGACAAGCTGCCACCAATTTATTCCACGCCTAACATGATCGGGCTGATGGAGTGGGCGGCGGCAAACGCCATGCTGCCTTTTCTGGACGAAGGCGAGATCAGCGTTGGCACGGCCATCAACATTGAACATCGCGCACCCACCACGATTGGCGACCTGGTAAAGACCGAGGCGGTGCTGGAGTCGCACAATGAGCGGTTCTATATTTTTCGCGTCACGGCGCACAACGGCAAGGCCGAGATCGGCCGAGGGACGGTGACGCGGGCCATTGTGAATCCGGCGAAGGTAGCGGAGCGGCACGCCAAACGTTGACATCGCGAACACGGCTTTTCTTCTGAAATCCCGAGCAAAGCGAGGGATCCATATGATCACAAAGGAGATTAGGCGAGCATTTCAAGGGCCTTGGTGACTATAGGGACCTCTTGCTGCGCTTGAGATTCCAGAAAGAGAATCTGGGGAGACAGCTTGTTTACAGGACACTACAGCTTTAGCTTCGCTGGGAAATCTGCAGAAAAGCGCATTCCGCTGTGGCTGCTGTTTCTTGCAGTGCAATGGATCGATGTGATGTGGAGCATCTTG
>DAHUXR010000093.1 GCA_027307045.1 Acidobacteriaceae bacterium | reverse complement strand
GGTTGTGGATCCGCAGCGCGACGTGGAAATTTACCTGAAGGCCGCGGACCAGCAAGGCCTTAAAATCCGCCACATTTTTGAAACCCACCTGCATGCAGACTTCGTCTCCGGCCATCTTGAACTGGCGAAGCGTACCGGCGCAAAAATTTATATTGGCGCACATGCCGGCGCAACATTTCCGCATGTGGCTTTGCATGGTGGATCAGAAGTGCGGTTTGGCAAGCTGCGCATTACCGCCCTGGAAACACCCGGCCATACTCCTGAAGGCGTTTGCCTGGTTGTTACCGATGAAGAAAAGTCGCGGGAGCCGTGGGCGGTTCTCACGGGCGACACCTTGTTCATCGGCGACGTAGGCCGACCCGACCTTTCCAAAACCCACACACCACAGCAATTGGCCGCCAGTTTGTATGACAGCCTGCATGAAAAGCTAATGAGACTTGGCGATCAGGTGCTGGTCTATCCGGCGCACGGCGCTGGTTCACTGTGCGGACGCAGCATGCGGGCGGAGCGGTCATCCACCATTGGAACGGAAAGGCTGACCAATTACGCGCTTCAAATCAAGTCACGGGAAGAATTCGTCCACCAGCTAACCGAGAACCTCCCGTCGCGTCCCGAATACTTTCTTGAGGACGCACAGATCAACCGCGCCGGTGCTCCTGCGCTTTCGGAATTAGATGATCTTCCGCCGATTACAGCGGCAGAACTCAACGGCCTGTTGCAACAAGGCGTCTTTGTGCTCGATGTCCGTCCCAACGCGGATTTTGCCGCGGCCCACGTGCCCGGCTCCGTCAACATTGCGCTGTCTGGTCAGTTTGCCTCATGGGCTGGAGCCATCATGGGCCTGAGCGCGCTTCCAGTGTTGGTCGCCGATACCGCGGAGCAATATGAGGAAGCGCGGCTTCGTCTGGCGCGCGTAGGCATTGAAGATCCGCGCGGATTTTTGCAAGGCGGCATTGCCGCGTGGATGCAGGCTGGGTTCCCAGTGGCCGCAGTGCCGCAGATCACCGTGCAGGAGTTATCGCATCAACGAAGCGGGCATTTGCAGGTGCTTGACGTGCGTCGGGAACCGGAGTGGCATGCAGGACATATCGAAGGTGCGGAATGGTTCCCATTGGATAATTTCAAGATTTCTGCGCCAGAGCTTGATCCCTCAGCGCCGGTTGCGGTCCATTGCCAGGGCGGATATCGCAGCATGATCGCCTGTAGCCTGCTGCAACGTGCGGGAATTGAAAACGTGATGAATGTCATGGGCGGCTTTGAAGCATGGAAGCAGGCCGGACTGCCGGTCGAGATGCCGGTAGAGGCGAAGTTTTAACCATTACGGCGGCGAAACGGTGTTGTCGGCCATCCAAGACGCGTTCAATTCCTGTACACTAAGCGCGATTCCTTGAGGAACTATCGAATGCGTCTTAACGGATTTCTGTCAGCTATACTTTTGCTCTCTTCCGCCATATTCATCCAAAGCTCCGCGCAAGACCAACCTGGACAAAAACCGGAAAAGCCCGGTATCGCCAACCCGGTGGCGGTGATCGACGATAAGCCGGTTACTGCGTTGCCTTATACCCCAAGCCTGGATTTGCCGTCGATGGATAAGTCTGCCGATCCGTGTGTTGATTTTTATCAGTACACATGCGGCGGCTGGATGAAGAACAACCCCATCCCGGCCGACCAGGCCGCCTGGAGCGTTTACGGCAAGCTCACTGTCGATAACCAACGCTTTCTTTGGGGCATTCTTGACGAACTGGCGAAGAAGACTGCCGGCCGCACAGCGACGCAACAGAAAATCGGCGATTATTTTGGCGCATGCATGGATGAGGCCGCTGTGGAGAAGCTGGGCGCGGCCCCCTTGAAACCGGCTCTGGATGAAATTGCCGCCCTCAAAACCAAGAAAGATCTGGCCGCGCTGCTGGGGCGTGAGCATCTGGCCAATTCTACTGATGGACTGTTATTCGGCTTCGGCTCTGACCAGGACTTTTCTGATTCCAATCAAGTCATCGCTTTCGCCACCGCCGGCGGCCTGGGCCTGCCGGATCGCGACTATTACACCAAGCCCGAGGCGAAGTCAGAAGAAATCCGGCAGAAATATCTTGTTCATTTGCAGAAGATGCTGGAGTTGCTGGGCGATTCACCGGAAGCGGCCAAACGCGAGGCTGCCAGCATTATGAAGATTGAAACCGCGCTGGCCAAGGCTTCGCTTACGAGGGTAGAGCAGCGTGATCCGCACAATCTGTTCCATAAAATGGACCGCAAGCAGCTTCAGGCGCTCACCCCGGATTTCGATTGGAATACTTATCTCAAGACCACCGGGATTGACCAGGTAAGCACATTCAACGTGACCGAGCCAAAGTTCTATCAGGAGTTGGACCGCCAAATCCAGAGCAACAGCCTTGACGATCTGAAGACGTATCTGCGCTGGCATGTTGCCAATGCCAATGCGCCTTATCTCTCTTCAAAGTTTGTGCAGCAGAATTTTGATTTTTACTCCCATACGCTGCTCGGCGTGGAGCAGATTGCTCCGCGATGGAAGCGCTGTGTCCGGCTGACGGACCAACAATTGGGAGAAGCTCTGGGCCAGGAATTCGTGAACCGCGCTTTCAGCCGGGAAACCAAGCAGAGTACCCTGAAGATGACAAAGCTGATAGAGCAGGCTATGGAAGACGATATCAAGCAGCTCACATGGATGGGCCCGGAAACCAAGAAGCAGGCATTGGAAAAGCTGCATTCCGTGGTGAACAAAATCGGCTACCCGGACAAATGGCGCGACTACAGCTCTGTTGACGTCAAGCCAGATGATTTTGTGGGGAACGTGCATCGCGCCACCATGTTTGAGTCGCGTCGCCAGTTGGCAAAGATCGGTAAACCACTGGATCGGGGCGAGTGGGGCATGACGCCGCCCACGGTGAATGCTTACTACAACCCCCAGATGAATGACATTAATTTTCCGGCGGGCGTTCTACAGCCGCCGCTCTATGATCCCAAGATGGACGATGCTCCTAATTATGGCAATACTGGCGGAACAATTGGCCATGAATTGACGCATGGCTTTGACGATCAGGGACGCCAGTTTGACGCTAAAGGCAATCTGCGCGACTGGTGGACCAAGGAAGATGGCGCGCAATTTGAAAAGCGCGCGCAATGCATCGTGGACCAGTACGCGGGATACACGATCGTGGACGATATTAAAATCAACAGCAAACTCACAGAAGGCGAAGACGTTGCCGATCTCGGTGGGCTGATTCTGGCCTATATGGCGTGGCAGGCCGATACGAAAGGAAAGCAACTGGAAAACCGTGATGGCTTTACGCCGGATCAGCGTTTCTTTATCGGCTATGCGCAATGGGCTTGTGAAAACCAGCGTCCGGAAAACCTGCGCGCCAACGCCATCACCAATGAACACTCTCCGGGCAAATATCGCGTGAATGGCCTGGTGGTGAACATACCTGAATTCCAGCAGGCATTCAGCTGCAAAGCCGGCCAGCCCATGGTCCGCGAGAATCGTTGCCGCGTGTGGTAGCTCACCCGCAAATTTGTCCCGGCAAGACTTTGCTGGAAGTCTGCATTGATTCAGTGGAGTCTGCCGTTAATTCAGAGCGTGGCGGCGCTGACCGGGTTGAACTGTGTGCAGGCCTTTATGAAGGCGGTATCACGCCCAGCGCAGGCACGATTGCTGCTGTGCGCAAGAAAATTGCCATTGGCTTGCACGTAATGGTCCGCCCGCGGGGCGGCGATTTTTGTTATAGCGAAGACGAGGTCGGCATCATGCAGCGTGACATCCTGATCGCAAAACAGCTTGGCGCAAATGGCGTTGTATTCGGCATCCTGAATACCCATGGCATGGTGGATAAGGACCGCATGCGCCAGTTGATTGATATGGCGCGTCCGCTTAAGGTTACCTGTCATCGGGCCTTCGATATGTCATGCGATCTGGAGCAGGCGTTGGAGGACCTGGTCGCCGTTGGCGCGGACCGCATTTTGACCTCCGGCAGCAAAAGAAGCGCCGTGGACGCAATGCCTACCCTCAAGCATCTGGTAGAGCAATCGTACGGACGGATTTCCGTCATGGTTTGCGGCGAACTCTCCATCGCGAATGTGAAAGCAGTGCTCGGCTATTCCAATGCCACTGAGGTCCATGCCGGCCTCGGTACCACCGTGACCAGCACGATGAAGTTTCGCAATCAGAAGATTGAGATGGGCACGCTCCCCAACCGCGAATATCAGCACGAGGTGGTTAAAGAAAGCAGCGTGCGTGAACTCAGGGCCGCTATCGATAGCCTCTGAAGTTTGCAGACCCTTCCGATATAAGCTTTTTATACTCCAATTCTTCGCCTTTGACTGCCAGGACGGCCATACTTTTGTGGTTTAAACGTCCATTTGATAACACTAAAATAGGGGTTAGCGTCTAACAATAGGTCAGATGGATCTTTCTTTCGAACAGGACCGGCAGGAATGGAATACGCTGACGCAGAGCCATCCAGTTAGGCGTCGCCGCTGGAGTTTCTCGCTCTGGACTTCGTCCGCAATCCACCTACTGGTTGTTGTGGTGCTGTGCTGGCCTACCCTTCCTGTTTTTGTTAGACCTGCCCTCATTGCGCGCGGAGAAGGCGGCAGTGCGACTCCGTCATCGGTCGTACTATACGTTCCGAATGATCTTCAGATAGCCGCGTCAAGCAGTCCTCCTCTTCTCTCGCTGCCGGTTGCAGCGCGCAAGAAGCCTCAAAAAACCAAGCTTCGCAAACGCAATAATGTAGTTGAAGAGGCGGACAAAACCCCGAATCTGGCTGAGGTCGGTTCTGAAAATGGCTCGGCCTATGATGGGCTCGCAAGCGGTGACGAGGTTAAGCCCGCTCTGCCTGTGGCCTTCCAAGATCTCAAGATTTACCGATCAGAGCTGCCCAGCGGTATCCAGGGCGATGTAATCGTGGAAATCACGATTGATGCACAGGGTGCTGTGGTAGAGGAACGGCTTCTTCAAGGGCTTGGACATGGCGTTGACGACCGCGTGATCGCGGTTTTGCGGGACTGGCGCTTTCACCCGGCAACAAGGAATGGCGTGGCGATTCCATCCAAGCACGACGTGCATTTCCATTTCCCCAGTTAGTTTCTTTACTGGTATCCGGAATGGTTGCGAGCTCGTTTAAAGATCATATGCCGATGCTTATCTAGAATAAACATTGCCCTATATATTGCCGTGCAAAACAAACAGCATGTTCATGATTGCTCAATATCTGTTAGATCTAAATGAATAGGCCATGGCGCTGGCATCCATAGGAGATAAGTCTACTCAAAATAAGCTGAAATCCCCAGCAAGTTAACCAGGTCCCTCGATTTGGCATAGCCGTGCTGCTGCAGAAAGCCCTCTTTTGTTCTAACGAAAATACCTTTCGGGAGATGGAATCGGAATAGCTTTAACGCCGCCGTTTCGCGGACCAAAAGCCCGGATACGCCGCGTCGGATACGTGTCGAACAGCAGCTTTTCGATCTGTTTTATATTGCAGCAACTGTGTATGAAAAATTTTAATTTAAGAATCAAGAAAGCCAGTTCTACGTGAATGACCAGCAGCAGAATGCGATAAGAGCAACAACTATACATTTTCTTTAAACCGTGAATTGCAAAACTAAATTAGGAAATATGCCATGGAAACTTAATGCTCCTCCACTTTCGTCGTAATCGACCGAAAGCTATTGAGCAAATAGGCCCAGGAAATGGCGGAGCTATTGCTCGCTTTAGGGGAGCTCTAGCCTAATTCGCCTTGCAGGATAGATTCTGCGCTGGTAGCATGCTCTCGGAAGGAGCTATATGGATACGCAACAGATTATCTCGGAGCTAGAATCAGAAAGAGACCGCCTGGAGCAGGCTATTTCCGCTCTTCGCGGTTCGATGAATGGCCGTCGTGGCATTGCCGCTGTAGGTGGTGGCAGGCGCGGACGCCGGCATTTGAGCGCGGCTGCCAAAAAGCGCATTTCAGAAATGATGAAAAAGCGCTGGGCTGAAAGAAAAAGAGCTGCCAAAGCAGCCTGAACATAAAGAGGCAGGTAGAGAAAAGGTATAAAGGGGGCCGCTATGAAGCGGCCCTCTTTATTTACGGGCTAATTCCTCTCAAGCCTTTATGCCCATGATGCACGGCTGGCGGCTGGGTTTGAGTTTACCGCCACAAACGTCTATAACCGATCTTCTGTGCATTATTTTTCCCAGGTGGTGCAATGATCGCGAAGGCAGCTTTTTTCATTCTTGCGCTGGCATATCTCTGTCCGGTTCACTTGATGGCGCAGGATAACTATGAGATCCAGGTCTATGGCGCCGACACGGTCGAACCCCATAGCACCATGGTGGAATTCCATACCAACTGGACCGCTGAGGGCGAAAAAAGTGTGGTAAACGGCGTCCGTCCCTCGAACCATGCCGTGCATGAAACCATTGAGATCACTCAGGGATGGAATGACTGGTTTGAGACCGGCTTTTATATCTTTACCAGTGCCCGCTCGGGTGATGGCTGGGACTGGGTTGGAGACCATATACGTCCGCGCTTCCGCATTCCGGAGAAGTGGCATTGGCCCGTGGGTTTGAGCCTTTCGAATGAGGTTGGCTATCAACGCCATAGCTTTTCAGCCGACACGTGGACGTGGGAGATGCGCCCGATCATTGATAAGAAGATTGGCCCCTGGTATCTCTCCTTCAATCCCACTATCGATAAATCCCTGCACGGTGATAACGCCAGCCAGGGCTTTGAGTTCTCCCCCAACGCAAAAGTGTCTTATGATTTCTCCAAGGTCGTGGCCGGCGGCCTGGAATATTACGGGTCTCTGGGGCCAATCGGCAGCTTTGATCCCGTGGCAGAGCAGCAACAGCAGTTTGTTCCCTCCATTGATCTGAATGTATCGCCAGACTGGGAGATCAATTTTGGTGCTGGATGGGGTGTGACCCGCTCTACCGATCACTTGATCATCAAAGCCATCATTGGCAGGAGATTCAACTGGAAGAAGACTTGATGGAGGCCGCCGCCTGGCTATAATGCTCGGCTGCAAATGAGAGGTGCCAGTTGCGCGTGATTGTTCCCTCACTTTTGGTTTTTCTGATGACCTATAACGCTTCCAGTCAAGACCGTTCCTATGGCCGTTCTATCGTGATGACGGACCGTGGCATTGTGGCTACGAGCCATTATCTGGCTTCACAGGCAGGCGCGCAGACCCTTGCCCATGGAGGCTCAGCCATGGACGCGGCCATTGCCGCCAATGCTGTTCTGGGCGTGACTGAGCCCATGATGAATGGGATCGGCGGCGATCTCTTCCTGATTTATTGGGACGCAAAAGCGGGAAAACTCTATGGACTGAACGCCAGCGGCTGGGCGCCGCGAAAGCTCACCATCGAATTTCTGGCCAAACATGGAATCACGGCCATGCCGCATGACGGCATTCACAGCGTTACCGTTCCGGGGGCTGTGGATGGCTGGAGCCAGGCGCATAAGCGTTTTGGGCGGCTGCCCTGGAAAGATTTATTCACCCCGGCCATTTATTACGCCGAACACGGTTATGCCGTGCCGGAGATCATCCAGGATTACTGGGCCGCTGAAGAAGCCAAGCTTGGCAAAACCGCGGAAGCACGAAGAGTATTTCTTCCCGGCGGCAAAGTGCCGGAGTTGGGTGCAACGTTCAACAATCCTGACATCGCAAAAGCGCTGCGGCTAATCTCGGAAAAGGGCGTGATGCTTTCTACAAAGGCGAGATTGCCCAGGCAATCGTGAATACTTCCGCTGCCATGGGCGGCACCATGGAGTTGCAGGACCTCGCGGATTTTTCCGCTGAATGGGTTGAGCCGATTTCAACCACCTATCGTGGCTGGAAAATCTACGAACTTCCGCCGAACGTCCAGGGCATGGCAGCTCTGGAAATGCTCAATATCATGGAAACCTTTCAGCCAGACAAAGACGGCCCAAAGGGCGTGGTAGAGCTGCACAAGAAAATTGAGGCCATGAAGCTTGCCTATGCCGATCTCTATCGCTATAACGCCGATCAGCGCTTCGCCGCGGTTCCGGTGACCGGTCTGCTGGATAAGGGATATGCGAAAGAGCGAGCCGCAAAAATCAATCCGGAAAAAGCCAATTGCAATCCAGCCGCCGGGCATCCCGCAACAAGTGATACAACGTACCTGGCCGCCGTGGATAAAGACGGGAACATCGCCTCGCTGATTCAAAGCAATTACTCGGCGTTCGGCTCCGGCGTGGTGGTAAATGGTATGGGCTTTGCGTTGCAGAATCGCGGCGCCTTGTTTTCGCTGGACCCTTCCCACCCCAACGCATTGCAGCCGCGCAAGCGTCCTTTCCACACGATCATTCCGGCCTTCATGGAGCGCGGTGATGTGCACCTCGGATTCGGCATCATGGGCGGGGCCAATCAGCCGTTGGCGCATGCACAATTTGTTTCCAACCTTGTCGACTACGGAATGAATATTCAGGGAGCACTGGAAGCGCCGCGCTTTACCGTCACCAGCGGCGAGGTTAGTTGCGATATTTTGATTGAGTCGCGGGTTGCGCCGGACGTAATCCAGGCTTTGCGACAGAAGGGCCATAATCTGATTGTCCGCGCCGAATACACCGCGCTGATGGGGCGTGGTCAGGCGGTGCTGCACAACTCGAAAACAGGGATGAATTGGGCGGCTTCTGATCCGCGCGCCGACGGCTCGGCCGAGCCCGAACCAATGCACTAACAAAAACGGCAGCCCAGGTTCGAGCTGCCGTTCTTCCGACGAAGGAGCGCCCTCAGAGCGCCTTGGAGAAAGTCGTTTACTGCACGTTCACGTTTTCCGTCAGGCGATAAAGCTTGCCTGCCGTGTCCCACGCCTGGATCACCAGAATGTGAGTGCCTTTGCCAGCGGAAATCTGCTGGTCAAAAGTCGGCCCGGAAGACGCGCCTACCTGTACGCCATTGATATAAACCTTCATCGCTGTAATCGACGCCGTATTGTTCTGGACGCTGGCATCCACCCGGAACGGAGACTGCACATCGTCCCCATCATTAGGAGTGGTCTGATAGATGCCGGGGTTGCAAGTGCTCCCTTTGGGCGGGCAGTCAGCCTCGTAATATGTCTTGATGCCTACGCTGCTCTTGTAAACGGTGTTGTTGGTGTCCCAGGCCACAACCGTCAGGGTATGGTTCCCGGGAGAGCTGCTGATGCCGCCGGCGATCACGTGGTCCTGGCCGGCTGCGGGCGCGAAATCGAACACGTCTGTGCTGTCCACGTAGGCCCGAACAAATTTGATGGCGGTGTTGCCCTTGAAGCCGGCGGTGAAGGCAATATTCTGTGAGATCACCGAACCGGTGGTTGGAGCGCAGATGCGGACGCCCACGCCGGTGACCGGGCAGCTAAAGGGAAGATTGCCGGTAACGCTGAAGTTTTCCGATGCCTGATAGAGCCGGCCAAAGTCATCCCAGGCGTTCACA
The DNA here is from genome assembly GCA_027307045.1 of Acidobacteriaceae bacterium. Taxonomy (GTDB): domain Bacteria; phylum Acidobacteriota; class Terriglobia; order Terriglobales; family Acidobacteriaceae; genus Angelobacter. The sequence continues at coordinate 8,570 of DAHUXR010000093.1, read as the reverse complement.
ACCAGGTGATGGGCGCCATTGGCCACGCCGCCCTCAAACAGGCTGACTTCCGGGCCGCCGTTCTGGTAGACCAGCTTGCTATCGATATAAACCTTCAACGTGGTGATGCTGCCTGACGTGGGATTGGCAACAGCTTCAATGTGCGGTACCTGGTTGATGATGGAGTTGGCGCTGGGCTGGCAAATGGCCAGAGTGCCGCTGGCCGGCTCAGGGCAGGCAGCCGATGCTTGCAAAGAAACGCAAAATGCGAGCGCGACTACCGCGAAGCTGATCTTTAGACTAGGCAGGGATGGGAACTTCATGACTGATGGGGCCCTTTAAAACCGGAAATTTGAAAGATCGTGATACATGGATGAAAGCAATTCAAAAGCCAAGTTGCTGCTCTCTGAAATTCTCTTAAGCAAGCAGAGTAGCTGCCCAAAAAGGACAAAGATGAGCACCAAAGTGCTCAAGGAGAGTAGATGAAAGGATTAGTGGAAGATTTGGAAGCGTCAAACTCTTTATTTCGATCAGGGCCGCTGCCGGAAGGGTGCTGCAATTCGACCAGGCAGCTTACCGGGCAAAAATCGCCGAACAGCTTTGACCTCTTCGCTCGTCTAACTTGGGAGTTTCGGGAGTGTTTTGTGAAGAAGCAAAACCGCTTAAGCCTGGATTTCTTCAAAAACAAGGACAATGGCTGGAATGGATGTCTATGAATCAAAGAGAAAAACATCTGGCGGGGAGTGGCGGACGATTTCCGAACTTTTTCGATCCTGACAGCCGATTTGGTTACGCTTGGAGGTACCGCAAACCTCAATACCTCAATTGGTTAGCCCGCAGAAACGGCTACTTCTTTCCCAGCTTTCGGGGCTTCGCCTCTGCCTTTCGAGATGCCGAGTCCCCGTGCCGCTAATAGTGGGCCAAGGACGGAAACCGAACGGCATGAGGCGCCCAAAACAGATATGTTTATTGATCCGGCACATACGAGGTACACAGAAGAAGAGATCTTCTGAGCCTCGCCTCTAGTGTTGCCGCGCTTGCGAAAACTCCGGTAACGCCATCGCAGAAGCAATCGCTGCGGCGTGGGATCAAATTCTGTCTATTCCTATCTGAGAGAGTGAAATCCGCAAAGAGAAACGGACGAGCGTCGTCGCGTTTCTGCATCCGTCCTTAATCTTTTCCGGAGCGTAATTTCCGGGCCTCAACGTACGCCGATGAACAAAAGTAAAATGCTACAATGACTCCGACAACCGTCGTAAAGCTTGGGACGCCGACGATTTTCACGCATCGATTTGCCGACTGCGCCGCTCCTCTTTCGCGGAGGCCAGGGTTCCAGCTGTGATAGATTTTGACGTTCAAAATTTCACTTCATGAGAGTTTTGACAACGGATGAGGTGCAAGAGGCTGAGCAACAGGCGCTGCTCCGTCCCGGGATGTCACAGCCGGCCCTGATCCAGCGTGCGGGGCATGCAGTGACGCAATTCTGCCTCTCTCGTTTTAAGTTCAGATCAGTATGCGTAATCTGCGGTACCGGCAGAAACGGCGCGCGTGGATTGGTGGCGGCTTATTCCCTTGGTCAGATTGCCGAGAACGTCTCCGTGATTGTTCTGGCTAAAGAAGTTGGGGAACTGGAGGCGGATACGTCCGCGTTTTGCGCGCACTTAAATTGGGAGCCGATATGGATCTCCGCGGAAAGCGATTTCCAAGCCGCCCACGTTCAGCAAGCCCTTCGGGCCGACCTTATCATTGATGCCATTGCCGACAACGGGCAGCTTTCCCTGGGCGCGTTGCAAAAGACGGCGGTGGAAGCGGTCAATGACGCATTTGGGACCATCGTTTCGATCGATGTGCCATCGGGAGTCGATCCAGACGCAGCACTACCTTTTCATCAAACAGAACACGACGCGGTTTTCGCCCATGGAATCATTACGTTCGTGGCTCCCAAGCCCGCTCACATTTTTGGGGAGCTTACTTCAGGGCCGATTGCACTGAGCGAAATTGGTGTCCAGCCTGTGTTGGTCTCTAACAAATCCGAATTGCAGGTGATTACCGGGCAGGAGGTGGGCATGGCATTCCCGTCTCGATCGCCTGACGCCCACAAAAGGACCTTCGGGCATGTGCTGGTGATCGCCGGGTCTGCGGGTAAGGCCGGAGCTGCGGCGCTTGCTGGAATGGCAGCTCTGCGCACCGGTGCCGGGCTGGTCACCATCGCCTGCCCTAAATCAATTCAGGCGACAGTTGCAGGCTTTGCTCCGGAGCTCACGACGGAAGGGCTGCCGGAAACTGAAACAGGTTCTATCGGCTCCTCGGCTGGTGATGTGATTGACAAGCTCATGCCAGGGAAGGACGTTGTGGTGCTTGGGCCGGGACTCTCCCAGCACGATCAGACAGCACAACTGGTGCGAAGCCTGGCCCGGCGCTGCGCGCTGCCGCTGGTCCTCGATGCCGACGGGATCAACGCGTTTGCAGGATTTGCCGGGGAGATCAAGCCGGCAGGAGGCACGGAGGGCTTTCGTGTTCTCACACCGCATCCTGGCGAAGCCGCGCGCCTTCTGGGGATTTCGACGAAAGAAATCCAGTCGGACAGGACCGGAATCGCCCGGCGCATCGCCAGTGTGACCGGTTCTTGCGTGGTGTTGAAGGGTAGGAGGACGTTGGTCGCCGGCGCGTCGGGCGAAACCTGGATCAATATGAGCGGCAATCCTGCGCTGGCCAAAGGGGGCTCGGGCGATGTGCTTTCCGGCATGATTGGAGCGGCCCTGGCCAGACAGCCTGCGCATTCGTCCTCGTCGCAAGAAGCTATGGCACCCGAGTTGCCGGCGCCGCGAAGCTGGATGCATGAGATCTACGGAACAGACTCCATGGAGAAGGTTAGAAAGCACCGCGCCCAGCAGCTCCAGAGCAATGCCGCCAAGGGTGCTGCTTTCCTCAAGGATGTAAGCGTGGCCGGCGCGGTTTACCTGCACGGGATGGCCGGCGACATGGCGCGAGACGAACTTCACGAGAACACTGTGATCGCCCGAGATGTGATGGACAATCTCTCTGAAGCATTTCATGAATGCGACCTTCAGATGGAGCGCGGGCTGTTTTATCTGCAAAAGTAGCTGCGTCGCAATCAGCACCTGGCAATTATCAAAGCGGCGCCTGGCGTCGTCGTGCCCTTCGTTGCTTCCGTGATGCTACGAGCGATTCGCGGTACACAACGCGATTCAGTTTCACCTTGATGAAGCTGCTGATGCCGCGAAGCTCGAGCGCCAGCCCCTCCAGGCCGAAGGCAATGAATTCCGTGAGATCGGGGCACGGCTCCTGCTGTTGTTTGAAGACGATCCTGTAGTATCGCTCTTGGTTTTCATAGAAATGGCTCGAGAGGGCATAGAAACCGTGGCCGTTGTAACCGCGCCGGAAGAGAATTCCCGCCGACACCAGGCGCGACACTCTCCCGCTGCCGTCCTCAAAGGGATGGATGGTGGCCAAGAAAAAGTGCGCCACCAGGGCATGGATCGGTGCGGGCATGCTGGTCAGGCTGGCACTGCTGATGAACTGAATGTAGTCGTCCATCAGACGCGGGAGGTTAACTGCGGGAGCGCCAACGTGGTAGCCGATTCCCGCGTCTCCCACCACCACTTTCTTACCGTCTTTCCGCAGGACGCCGACATTGTCGTAGCGAATCCCGGCTTCTTCGGCCACTATGCGGTGCATGGCGAGAACGTCATCCAGCGATATCGGCGCGCTGCCGGGAATAAAGCGTTGCCGGACCCAGGCCTGCGCGCGGTTGGCGTTGTTGTTCAGCAGCTCCAGCTTGCGCAGTTGGATCTGCCGGTTGCGCACCTCTTGAGCAGACGCATCGCATAGTGGAACCATGCTCTCGCCCGAACATGCGCGCTCCCGCCAGGGCGGAGGAAGAACGAACGAGGATGAGGCCGCTTTGTTGCCCTCAACCGCAGCGAGGTAGGGCAGCAAGTGCGCCATATCCAAGGTGTAAGTAAATTCAAATGCCGGCCAATATAGCGCCATATGTCAGCAATCAGCAGTTAGCAATTGGCACATAGCCAAGTCGCTCAACGGTTCGGATGTGTTGTTGCTGTTGACGCATCCGCTGGTTTGGCCGCAACGGCGTTCGCGCCCGCGGTGGCTTCTTTATTATTGTGCGCCGTTGCGGTCTCTAAATAACGAAGCAGGAGATCCAATTCGTCATTGTTAACCGAGACGTTGGGCATGCGTACATTGTTGTACTTTTTTAGCATCGCCGTTGCGATCGGATCGTTCTCCTTCAGAAGCTGCTCGGGGTGCTGAATCATCTTCACCAGCCAATCGTGGTTCCGCACCGTGGTTACTCCCAAAAGGTCGGGACCGACTTTGTCGCCCTGTCCCATGGTGTGGCAGGCTACGCAATCCCGGGCAAACAAATACTTTCCGCGATCGAAGTTCGAAATTGCGCTGCCGTCGCCGGTCTGCCTCTGCTGCTCCGCTTTGAAATCGGTGTGCTTGAAGTTGTCCAGGAAATCGCCGATCATTCTTGCCTGGAAGCTGGGGTTATCCAAGGCATTAGCCCGTATCCAGGTCCCCGTGGCTTCGTTGCCGATGAGCAGATGAGGCAGGTGTCCATCCGCGTTGATAGATGGATCAGAGTACACATTCAGCCTCTTGCTGAGAAGATCAATGTCCTTTTTTTTTCCGGTGAGAAAAGTCCATCCCGGCCCGATGTGGAATTTTTCCTTATAGGCCTTCAGTACCTGGGGCGTGTCGTGCTCGGGATCGATGCTTATGGAGTAAAAGAAAATGTCGCCACCCACGCGATCACCCAGTTTCTTTTGCACCTGGGCCATGCGCGCGGTTTCAAGCGGGCAGGCATACTGGCAGCTGGTATAAATGAAGTCGATGGCGACGATCTTGCCCTTGATCAGATCATCGTAGAAGTGGACTGTCTTCCCGTCCTGGGTAATGAGTTCGATATTGGGAAAATGGCTGTTCGCATCATCCGCGCCCGCAATCTTGGCGTGGAATGAAACCGCCATCGCTAAAATGAAAAGCGTAGAAGTCTTTGCCAACCTTGAATAATTCTTTGACAACATAATGTACTCCCTGGGGTCTTGAACAAACGGTCCTCAACAAAAGTGAAATCACAATGCGGCGGGCCGAACCTTTTTGGGTCAAACGACCCGCCGATTTTTGCTGCAAGTGCTTTGGGATCGGTCCGGCCGCTCCCCACGGGAGAACGCCCGGAGTTGGATTATGCGCCCGTCAAAATCTCATCCGGGTTTTGGAAGGTCACGCCCGTCGGCTTCGAAATCGGAGTCGGCAATGGGCTCAAGAATGGAGTGGAACCGGTGTCCAAGTCCCACCGCAACAGCATGGCATTGTCTTCATGCATGGTGTTGTGGCAGTGCTCCATGAACATCCCGCCCCAATCGCGGAACTGCATCCTGATCACCACGGTTCCGCTCGGACGCAGCCGATATACGTCTTTGCGTCCGCTTTCCGCCGGCGAAGGCTTGCTGCCATTCCGGGAGATGATCTGCCCCTCTTCAAAATGGATGTGGATGGGATGGTCCCAGCCAAACCCGCCTTGCAAGGTCCATTCTTCGCAGGTGGCGAATCCCGGCTGAGAGGAAATGCGGCCGAAGTCCGCCTGCAGCGTGCTTCCGCGACTGAAGGAGAAGCTACCGCTGTTGTTGTTGGTGGCAATACCCCAGGAGCCTCGCCCCTGGCCATTTCCCAAGTAAGTGGTGACGGGATCGTTCTGGTCCTGGCTGGCGCGGTCGTCAAAGGTAAACGTGCGCTGCCGGGCAACCGTGGGCAGGGTCGGATTGGGAATCAACACGATGCCCTTCCCAGCGCCCGAAGGATCAACGCTTAGGTCTGGTTTCGGTGGCGGACCCAGTACCTTGAAGCGCAGGAACGACCCAACGCAGGGATCGCAAGAGGTGCCGCCGGTGGCCTGGGATACTGTCAGGACCGGCCCAGGCAATTTACCGCTCGACATCTGTTGCAGGTTCACCAGATCCACCGTTTGGCCGGCCTTGTAGCGCGAGAAATCAATAACGAGGTCATAGCGCTCGGCGATGCCAAGCTGGTCGGTCTGGGTAAGGTTGACGGTAAGCGGCAGCAGGTTACCATCGTTCGCGATCTGGACCATGTTCGAGCTGTCGCTCAAGGCAAGAGCGAAAAAGCGCGAAACGCTGGCGTTCAGGATGCGGAAGCGGTACCGGCGCGCGTACACATTGAAGAAGGGTTTCCAGGCGAAGTTCACAGTCATCTGATCGCCCAGGAAGCCATCGAAAGCTATGTTGTCCATGGTGAGCTGGCCATTGGCGTCCCAGGCTTTATCGGCCAGCATAAGGTTGACGTCATAATCCAGGTTGCCCCAGCCAGGATGAAGAGTTTCCGAGTAACCGCTGGGCATCCGCAGGTTTACCCCGTCATTCACTGACTCGTCTCCGCGGTCGAGCGAGCTGTAGATGTTGTTCATTCCGGCGTTGCACTTGTACACGTTCTGGTCAGTGAACGTGAACATGTGATCGTGGAACCAGTGCGTGCTCATAGTCTCATGCCAGTCGCCGGGAACTTTGGTGATCCCGCCTGCGTCGTTGGGAGCGCCGGCCCGCGCGTCGGTGGCGGTAGTATTGATGCTGGTGAATCCAGCCAGCACCCACGGATAGTGATAGTCGTAGAACTGGTTAGGCCAGAAGTATGCGCCCGTAAAGCCGTCGTTCTCGGCGCCATGATGGGCGTTATGCTCGTGGGTTGTCAGAGTAAATCGTCCAAAGCCGCCGTTGTTGGTTATGTCCGTCGTCAAAGCGTTGTGGTGGCGCATGAGGACCGGCTCACCGTAGCGCACCTGCAGCAGCTTGGGAGGAAAAGTGCCGTTGAAGGTCCATACCCGGTTCGCGTTTTGTGCGGGAAAGTTCGGGTGGAACTTGGGCGGGATGGGCGTGGCCGGATTGATGCCGGAGTTGAGGTCCGAGGTGACACCAGGATTGTAGGTGGAATTGGTAGTTACCTCTTTCGTGGTGATCTCCGTCGCCACCGCAGGCGGGAACTGGGCGAATTTCTGGTGCGCCCAATTCGCTCCCGGAGGGCGGCCTTCAATCGGTCCGGTCAGGCCGGTTTGTCCGCCCACCAGCCGGGGATCAACGGGCTGCTGAGTTGTGTTGGCCTGCGCAGTCGGCGCGGGACTCAAAGTGGAAACCGCATTACGTGCGAGCACGTCGAACCGCGGCATTGGCTGGGTAAAGGGCGACTGGCCGAAAAGCGGGCTGGGATTCAGTCCGGTTGGAATATGGCTGCAGCTGCCGCCGCTGAAACTGCTTGTTTGTGCGTTCATCGATCGTACAAACGGATTCAGTCCGCCGATAGGCGCCAACAGTCCCGCGCTGGTGAGCAGGCCCCATTTGACCAGATCACGTCGCGACACCTTGCCGTGGGAAATGCCTCTAGTGATTTCTTCGCGGTTCTTGCGGGCATTCTCAGCATCCTTGAGGCGCCGTTTATCGGATTTATCGGTTAACCAAAGCCAATCGTTATTGTCGTTACGACCCATACTTTTCCTCCTGAATTCCTTCTCCGGGACTTCTGGAATAAATGTTGAGTTTTGAAAGCCAGCGTGACCGCTGACGGTTGTGGCGATCTGGATTTGAGACATTGGAAGGACGGACGGAGGGCGAAGACCAGTTCGTGCAGTAACAACTCGCGCGGCGGGTCCGCGAACTTGCCATGATCGTGCTCCCGAGAGACTGCCAACGTGCGGTGAGCGTTTACTTAAGCGCCGGTGCGTCTTGCCGGGTGCACAGGCCAAGGGGATCCGGAAGAGCAACAGCTCCGAACGTAGTTGGGGATAGTACTTCCCGCTGTTCACGGCTGTCAAATAAAGATTAGATAATTTTTAACTTAGTCCCACAGGCAGTGCCTTTGTTGCACCATGGCCGTTGCAGTTTTGCGATTCGTTCTTTGTCCTTTGTCCCGAGCTCCACGCGAAAAACAAACGCCATGAAGCCCAGGTAATTGTTACTTCACTGAATCGGGTGCCGCATCCGGCAAGTATCCGGTAAAAGGCGTTGTGACGAGTGGGGCGGCGAGTCTGCTTACGCAACTGGATTACGCCTTTGGCCATGTAGCTGATGATCAGTGCCAGATCGCGAATCGTCACGTGGCGCTGGGCCAGGAAGGTACGATGCGTCCACCAGCGTGGACGGCAACGCTGACCCGCCTGGGCCAAACCAGCTGCGCGGCACGTTCATCAGATTCAAAGAGCTGAAGCATCTCTATCCCGATCTGAAGATCCAGGTCTCCTTCGCGGGCTGGAGACTATCGGCGGGTTTTACCAGCGCTGCGTCTGACCACATAAGCGATGCAGGCGAAATTCCTGAACCACTTTTACGCGAAGGATCTGCTGGCGGGGTCATCGAAGAATATTTTAGATTTCGAACTGCCTCTAGCCTAGCAGTCAGAAGATAAACAACTTAGGCCTCGAATTTCTCAAAAATGTAAGGACGGGTAGATTGGCAAGTTACTGAATTAAAAGAAGAAGCAACATCTGGCGGAGAGGGGGGATTCGAATTACCGGGGCTTATTGATTCCATGGAAGTTATTGA
>DAHUXR010000092.1 GCA_027307045.1 Acidobacteriaceae bacterium | reverse complement strand
CGCTGGCTGCATTGGCTCCATCTCTCTTGAGACTGGCTCCGCTATCGGGGTCTTGCATTTCTCTAAGTCGGGAAGGTTCTACTGAGTAGGTACGCATCGTGCGCAAAATTTTCGCGACGTTGAAAAAGGCATCTGTGAAGCTTCCAATTAGCGAAAGAACCAACAGGCCCTCGACCATGAGATGAGTGGTTTTTCCCGCACTCATGCCAACATTCGTTTCCACATTTTGCTTTTTTCGGTCAAACCAAACTTTGCTTCCATCAGTACGAGTCAACACGCATTGTTCTCGATCTATTTCGAAACGATAATTTGGCAGTGCTCGTAATTCGAACGCATATCGTGCATTTACAATTTGACTGGCTCTAGCTTCGGGCGGCCAGTTATCGACGTTGTCAAAAATACTCCTGGTGAGCTCATCGTGATCCAATTCAACGGCGATACCTAGAGTCCCAGCAGACTCTTTGTCGACTGCCTTGTGAAGCAGATTAGTGAGTCCGCCCCTTCGATCAAGAGCTTCGTTCACAGATAGAGTCATCGCTTCCGCCAAAAAAGCGAACGCGTCAGCAATATTGCTCTTGCCCGAGCCATTTCGTCCGACGAGGAATGTCGGGTTGTCAAAAACAATTTGACTAGCCCGAACACTTCGAAATCCTTTCAAGGTCAGACTACGAACCACTGGTCCCATCAGGAGCTCCTAAAGCACAGGATAACACCGTGAAACCGCACTACCGTCTTGCCGGCATCTTGGCGTGGGCTGCGGCAGCCTGTTTCTGCTCAACCGAGGGCGCAGGTGGCTCCTGTGCCACGATATGCAGGCCCAGCTCTTTCCTCAGCTCAGCTTCCAGCTTTGCCATCATGTCTTTATTGTCTTTCAGGAACTGCTTCACGTTCTCGCGTCCCTGGCCAATGCGCTCGCCTTTATAGCTGAACCAGGCACCGGACTTCTCCACGATTTCCTTGGCCACGCCCAGATCAAGCAGGTCGCCTTCGCGGGAGATGCCTTCGCCATACATAATGTCGAATTCGGCTTCGCGGAAGGGAGCGGCGGTCTTGTTTTTCACAACCTTGATTTTGGTTCGGTTGCCAACCACCACATCACCATCCTTGATGGCTCCGATGCGGCGGATATCGACACGCACGGACGAATAAAACTTGAGTGCCCGTCCGCCAGTGGTGGTCTCAGGATTGCCAAACATCACGCCGATCTTCTCGCGGATCTGGTTAATGAAGATCAGGCAGGTGCGTGATTTGGAAACGATTCCAGTCAGCTTACGCAGGGCTTGTGACATCAAACGGGCCTGCAGACCCATGTGGCTGTCACCCATTTCGCCTTCCAGTTCGGCTTTGGGCACCAGAGCCGCAACGGAATCGACCACCAGGACGTCAATGGCATTGGAGCGGACCAGAGCTTCGGCGATTTCCAGCGCCTGCTCGCCATAGTCCGGTTGGGCCACCAGCAGATTGTCGACGTCCACGCCAAGCTTGCGGGCATAAATAGGATCAAGAGCGTGTTCGGCGTCCACAAAGGCCGCCATGCCGCCCGTCTTCTGCGCTTCAGCGATTACCTGCAACGCGACAGTGGTCTTGCCGCTGGATTCCGGGCCAAAAATCTCAACCACGCGCCCGCGGGGAAAGCCGCCCACGCCCAGAGCGGCGTCAAAGGAGATGGAACCGGTAGAAATCACGGCGATGGGAACAATGGCTTCTTTGCTCCCCAGACGCATGATGGAACCTTTGCCAAACTGCTTTTCTATTTGTGAGAGCGCAAGATCAATCGCCCTGGTTTTTTCCTGTCTTTCATCGGCCATTCATTTTCTCCATGCGGCATCTCCCTTAAAAAAGGAGGAGCCATGCCTTTAGTGGCGCTGTGGATTTTCCCTTGCTGCGGGGCTGACTTTTATATTTCTATCATATAGCGAATAAAAAGGGAATCGGATTTTTAGCGAAGCGCAAAAAAGCTCCCGGGCCTGAAACCCGGGAGCGGAGCCGACAGGAACAAACTCGGTTTACCAATAGGTGAGCTTAACGTTGTCGAGCCAGGTTTTGTAAGCCGCGTGATTGCCTCTCAGGTCTTCCTGAAAAGCCACGTTCAGCTCGTTGATGCTGGAATTACGGGCCGTGTATGTGCGATTGACATAGTGCTTTACGCCATCGAGCGTTACCGCAACGTAAGTCAGGGTCGTGGAGGTCCGCTTGAATTCCCAGGTCAGGTGGTGCCACTTGTATGCTGCGGGAGCGTGACAGGGGATTCCGGTACTGATCCAATTGCCATTGGCGTTGCCCCACACATCGAAGTGCCCAGCGGCAATGTTGCACTGTGTGCCAAAAATCCACCGCTTGTGGCCGTTGGCCTGGTTGTTATCGAATTCCAGGGCCTGAGAGTTCTGGGGTAGCTGGATATAGAAATCGAGGTCATAACGCAGGTTGGTGGCGCCATTCGCCGCACCGAGCTGCTTCCACCAGAGGGCGTCGGCGTATGGCGAACCGCTGGCTATGGAGAACACTCTGGACATGCCGGTCGTTGAGGGCGAGGAGGTAGTCGCTGTATAAATGGATGCGCCCGGGCCAGCCGCGTTGATACCGGCGCAGGCCACGCAACTTTGCCATCCACTCATTCTCTGGATCTGGCTCTTGACTGTCTGGGCGGATGAACGAAGCGAAGTGGCCGCCAAAAGGAACAGTGCAACTGCGAGAATGGAAATGCTTTTGGTTTTTTTATTTACTGTCACTACTTTTACTCCAGGGGATTTTTTTGCCGCGCCATTTCCAACGGCGAAGCTGAGAGTAACGACCGATCTACTCTGCTTCAACCCTTTTCCGGCTGCCGCGCGAGAAACCAAAAATCGCGAACTACTAGGTGATTACGACAGCTACTTAGTTCTAAAAAGCAAAAGGAGCGGAATCAAATCCGCTCCTTTTCGTGTTCATGAATGTTAATCGTTCTTCACATTCGCGACGGTTTTTGAGGTGAGTTCCCTCTGAATTGAGAACCCTTAGTACTACCAGAGCACTACCAATATGTGAGAGTGACCTTGTCCAGCCAGGTGGAATAGGCGTGCATGGCGGAATCACCATCCATCTGGAAGGCCACATTCATTTCGTGCACGGTTGAGGAACGCGCCGGATAACTGCGGTTTACGTAGTGCGTGACGCCGTCATAAGTGAAGCCGACGAAGATCACGTTTGTGGAAGTGCGCTGGAATTCCCAGGTCAGATGGTGCCACACAAAAGCTGTTGGAACTGAGCAGGCAATGCCGGTCGAAAGCCAGTTGCCGGAAGCGTTTCCCCACACATCCCAGTGGTTGCCCTTGATGTTGCATTGCGTGCCGTAGATGAATTTATGCGCGCCGTTGGACTGGTTATTATCAAATTCCAATGCCTGCGACACGCCGGGATTGGTAATGTAGAAAGCCACGTCGTACTTGAGGTGAGTGGCGCTATCTGCGGCGCCAAGCTGCTTCCACCACAGAGCGTCAGAGTAAGGGGTGGTACCACTGATGCTGAATTTGGCTGATGCGCCGTCAAGCGAAGGCGAAGCCTGATTTTCCACCATGGAATAGGTAGCCACCGGACCTGCGGCGTTTGCTCCCGCGCATACCGTGCAACTATCCCAGCCCGTCATCTGGTCGATGTTGCTTTTAATCACTGCAGTTGAAGGAGGGGCGGGAAATCCGGGTGCCGGCGTTGGAGTTGGCGTGGGGGAGCTACCGCTTACGGTCAGACTCAGGGGCGCCTTGAAGACCGTTCCCGTCGAGTCCCAGGCTTGAACAACCACACTGTGAGTGCCGGCCGACATAGTCACCGAGGTGTCCAGGCTGCTTGCAGAAACCAGATAAACGCTGAGGTTGTCCACATAAACTCTCATTGCAGTAATCGGATTGGCGGATGTTGCAGAGGCGACGAAGTGGACTGGGGATCCGGCTGTGGATCCGGCTGCGGGGGAACTCACCGTGACTCCCGCAAAGGATGCGGTGGCCAGAGTCAGGGTCGCAATTATTAACCGAATAGCGTTTTTCACTATCGTACTCCTTCAGAGCTAGGGTGCTTGGCTTGAGGAGCAGAGGTTACGGCTGCATCTACTCTGGATGTATCAGGAGACTACTTAATTAGGTAAGTTTTGACTCTTAGGCTGGTACTACGATAAGAAAGGAGGAGAAAGCCTCTGAAATTGGGGCTGGAAGTGAATATCGAAGAGGGGAACTAAGTAACTTACCCGTAAAAACCGCCCCACGTGGGATGGGGCGGCTTGTGCAAAACAGGTTTGGCAAGGATTACGTTACGCCGCGGAATCCTGGACTGCAGCGAGCACTTTCTCCGTCTTGTAAACAAGCACGCCTTCCGCTTCTGACTGATGAAGCTTGTGGACCAGATAAAGCGGCCGGCGGCGGACTTCATCGTAAATCCTGCCGATGTACTCACCGAGCAATCCCGTGCAAATGAGCTGCACACTGCCCAGAAACAAAATGGCCAGAAGCGTACCAATGTGTCCTGCGCCGGGGATTATCCCGAAATATTTCAGATGGAACATGGTATTGCCCAAATTTACCAGCGAGAGAAACAGCGTGAACGCGAGCACTATTCCGCCCAGGACCATTCCCAGCCGCAAGGGCTTATAGCTGAAGCTGAAAATCGCGTCCATGGCGTACTTGAAGAGCTTGGGAAGCGTTTGTTTGGCTTCGCCCGCGGCTCGTCCAGCGCGCTCGTAATAGACGATTGCCGTCGGGAAGCCGACCCAGGCGCGCAGTCCTGGAAGATAGCGATTACCTTCCGAGAGATTGATGATCGCGTCCGCTGCCTGACGGTCCAGCAAGCCGAAAATTCCCGCATTCAGAGGAATGGGAAAATCCGAGATCAAGCCCATCACTTTATAGAACAAAGGAAAGAGCTTGCCACGAAGCCCGGTATCCGCGCGGCTGGAACGCTCGGCAATGACTACTTTCGCGCCATCTTGCCAGGCTTTTACCATGCGGGGCAGGACTTCCGGCGGGTCCTGGAAGTCGCCATCCATCAGCATGATGGCGTCGCCCTTGGCGATTTGAAGCCCTGCGGTGAGGGCCGCCTGATGGCCGAAGTTGCGCGAAAACTCCACAACGCTCACCCGTGGATCGCGCTGTTGAATCTCTACCAGCAATGAGAGTGATTTGTCCCGGCTGCCATCGTTAACGTAAATGACTTCCCAATGCTCTTCCATACTCTCCATCACGGAGCGTATCGCGGTGTGAAAAGCACTGATGTTTTCTTCTTCGTTATAAATTGGAACTACAACGGAAAGCATGGCCCACTCCAAAGAATTTTTTCTGGCTGCTTGCAATTTGCCTCAGTCTTCGCGAAGGACCGTGAAACCGCGCTTCCACGGCCCTCCGCATAAATCTAGGCTGCTTCGTTCTGTCTTGCCGCTTCTGCTTTTAAAGAAGCCTTGATCGTGACCGCGCGCTCGCCCACAACGTCAGGGCGTCCCACGCTGTAGTAATTAAGGCCTGCGGCTTCCATCAAAGCCGGCTTAAAGAGATTTCTGCCGTCCACCACAATGGGGTAATGCAGCAGCTGCTTGACTCGGGCAAGGTCAAGAGCAGCAAAGTCTTCCCACTCTGTGAGCACCAGACAGGCATCGGCGCCTTCCAGAGCTTCGTAAGGGCCGCTGGCGAACTTTACCGCGGTGTTTGGTCCAAATTCCTCGGCGGCCCTGTCCATGGCGGCCGGATCATAAGCGGTGACAGAACAGCCTTCCTTAACAAGCGACTTGATGATGGATACGGCCGGCGACTCACGCAGATCGTCAGTGCCATTCTTGAATGCCAGGCCAAGCACACCCAGCTTTTTGCCTTTTAAGGTCCAAAGGGCCTTACGAACTTTGCGCAGGAAGCGGTTGCGCTGCTCTTCATTCACTCTTACTGTTTCATCGAGCAGTCCAAAGTGGCAACCATTTTCACGGGCCACGGACCGGAACGCCAGAAGGTCCTTGGGGAAGCACGAGCCGCCGTAACCCACACCCGGCGAGAGGAAGCGGCGACCGATGCGTGAATCTGTTCCGATGCCCTCACGCACCTGCTCAACGTCCGCGCCCACGGCTTCACACACACTGGCTACGGCATTAATAAAGGAGATTTTCATCGCCAAAAACGCGTTCGAGGCGTGCTTGATCAGCTCCGCGCTCTTGGCGCTGGTGCGGAGCAGGGTTGCCTTAAACGGGCTGGTCACGGGGCCGGGAATAGCGCCAGGTTTCTTGAAATAGCTGCCATCCACCAGAGGCTGATATGCCTCGGCCAGCAGGTCGGCGCAACGGTCGCTATCCGCACCCACGACAATGCGGTCAGGATAGAGGAAGTCTGCCACGGCCGTTCCCTCACGCAGGAACTCCGGGTTGGAAGCGACGTCAAACAGCTCAGCGGGCGCGCCATTCAGCAGCATGATCTTTCTTACCCAGCTGTTGGTGTAAACCGGAACCGTGCTCTTTTCGACAATGACTTTATAGTCGTCAATGGCACAGGCAATGCCCTGGGCGACTGACTCGACATAAGAAAGGTCGGCATCACCGTCATCCTTGGGCGGCGTGCCTACGGCAATAAAAATAAGCTGGCTGCGGCGCACGGCATCGGCCAGGTCGCCAGTAAAATCCAGGCTCTTGCCACGATGGCGCTCAAGCAGCTCAGGAAGGAATTTTTCATGGATAGGGCACTCGCCGCGTTGGAGTTCGGCAAGTTTGCGTTCGTCGTTATCGACTAAAACAACTTGGTGGCCTAATTCAGCGAAGCAGGCGCCTGCTACCAGCCCAACATATCCTGATCCTACAACTGCAATTCTCATTTACGGGTCCCCAGGGTCCTAACAGAAGTTTGTCCTCAACAAAATCTGGTTGAGAGCAGCTAAAAACCTCAGATGTCAGAACACCTGCTTGGGATGTCAAAACTAAGTAAATCCAGCAACATCCAACTTTGCCCTGAGAGATGACATCTCACAGTGGCCAGAGTTGCTGCTCGCACCGCTCTGAGCTCAGCAGTTGCGGACTACGTGTCCCCTTTCAGGCTTATGACCCAGCTCAAAAAACTCGTCCTTGCCTTTGTTTTTGCTGTGCTGTCTCTCACTCTTCTTACGGGCTGCCAGGGACTGGGCGCCAGCACCAGCCCCACTCCAACGCCAACACCGGCCGCGTCTCCCACTCCCGCCGGTTCGCTCCAGAGCGTGAACCACATCATTTTCATGATGCAGGAGAACCGGTCTTTCGACGCTTACTTCGGGAAGATTAATGACTATCGCGCCAGCTTAGGCCTGGGAAGAGACGCTGACGACCTGGAAACCGATTTCACCAATCCCACTGATTCTCCGGATACTCAGCAGATAAGGACTTTTCATCTGGGAACCAGTTGCATTTACAACACGACCGCAGCATGGCTGGAGAGCCACGGCAACGCCAACCGTTTTGATACCACTGACAGTGCTCCGCTGCTTCTGGACGGATTTGTTCATACAGCAGCCGGGCTCGCAACTTTCGATGGAGACCCCGATACCAAGGGCGTACGCTCCATGGGCTATTACACACAGGCAGATATGCCGTCGCCTTACTGGTTTGCCACTCAATTTGCCACGTCAGACCGCTTCTACAATCCTGCGCCTGTACAGACAGAAGATACGCGGCTGTACGCCATGGCGGCCACATCGCAAGGCTTAGTGCATCCCCCGCAAGACACCAACACTCAGTTAACGGCAAAGACGATTTTTCAGCTGCTGGATGCCGCGGGCATTTCATGGAAGATTTATTCCGTTGACCGCCAGCCCGATGGAAAACTGATTACGACGCTGAGGAACTTCCAGCCTTACGGCGCTACTAAGGAAGACCACATCGTTCCCATCTCTCAGTTCCTGACGGACGTGCAGAACAATACTCTGCCGGCATTTTCGTACATTGAGCCGGGATTCGCCTCGGGGCGCGACGAGCATCCGGGGAAGACGAATAACATACAGCCCGGCGCAGCCTTTGTGAATTCTCTATTTGTAGCGCTAATCAACAGCCCTTCATGGAAAGACTCGATTTTCATTGAGACCTTCGACGAAAATGGCGGGTTGTTTGACCATGTGAGTCCGATGATCGACGGACGGCCAATTCTGGAACTCGGCATTGGAACAACAGGGCAGGCGGTGGGCGCGGGCAAATATCCCACGGATGCAGCCATCATGCATGTGCCGAGTCCGGACGGCATCAAGCCGCGCGACCTGCTGCCTTCTGATCCGCCGGACGATTTCGTCCGCACAGGCTTCCGCACGCCGCTGATTATCGTGTCACCCTTTGCCAAGCCGCACTATGTTTCCCACACTCCCATGGATTACACGGCGGTTTTGAAGTTCGTGGAAAAGCGCTTCAACTTGCCCAGTCTTAACGCGCGCGACGCGGCCCAGGCAGACATGACAGAGTTTTTTGATTTCTCCTCCCCCAACTTGAATCCACCTTCACCGGCGAGCCAGCCAATCAATTTGCCTTGCAATCCGAATCTGGCTTCAGGAACCAAGGGAGTGCCGTTCCCGCAGTAGAAGATAGCAATCAGCACCAGCCGGAATCCAAGGCCTCGAGAAATCGGGGCCTTTTTTTATGGCGTCATCAAGACATCCTGGTTGAAGGCGGAGAAGGCCCTGATCCTACGAAAGTGCTCCCTCGCATGGTTTAAACTCAATCTTCAGGGCTTCTGCTGGAATTGCAGGGGCTTGCCTGAACCTTTAAGGTAAATAACCGACATGCACTAACGATTACCCCGTGTGGCTTGGGTTTCGCCGTTTTTCTATGGTACTTTAGCCCCAATTACACTTGTGCGCGATTTCCCACGGCATTTGGAAAGGCTGCCCCTTCAGGATTTATTGATTTTTTATGGCACTCGGGTTTGGTTTCAACAAAGTAAAGGTACTCGCGCAGGCGGAGAAGTTCGTCCAGCAAGGTAAGCTGCCCAACGCGATTTCTGAATACGAAAAGGTCATCAAGGAAGACCCCAAGGACCTGACGGTCCTGAACACGATTGGGGACCTCTACGCGCGCGTGGGCAACAACGATCAGGCCACATATTACTTCAAAAAAGTTGGCGACCAGTACGCGCAAAACGGCTTTGCCGTTAAAGCCATTGCCATTTACAAGAAACTGACCAAAATTGGGCCTTATAACGCCGAGAACATCACCAAACTGGCGGAACTCTATGGCCAGCAGGGACTCTATAACGATGCCCGCGTCCACTACATGCAGGTGGCCGACCATCTTTTAAAGTCGGGCGATAACGCGCAGGCGGCCAGGGTGTTCCAGAAGATCCTGGAACTTGATCCGGAAAATGCCCACACACAGGCCAAGCTGGCCGATCTCTATACAAAACTGGGCAAGAAAGATGAAGCCCGCAACATTTATTACAGCGCGGCTGAGTCGCTTTACGCGCGTGGTTCTTACACCGCGGCGGAAGAGGCGCTGGGCAAAGTGCTTGCGCTCGATCCCCTGAATACCGGCGCGCTGATGCTGCGCGGAATGATTTCCGTGGAAGCCGGGGACAGCCAGGCCGCGGTCATCTACCTGGAACAGGTCACCGACATTGATTCAAGGCCCGACGGCCTGCGCGCCCTTTTGCGCGCCAAACTTCATACCGGCAACGCGGATGGCGTGGAAGAAGTGGCCGAGAAGCTGCTGGCGAAGCACAATGACACAACCGGCGTAAGCACGGTGGCGCAGTGGTACGTGACTAACAATCGCGAGGAGAGCGCGCTGCGCCTGTATGAAAAACATGCGGAGCGCCTGTTCGGCGGCAATCCGGCGGCGTTGCAGGAAACGCTTGCTCCGCTGACCAACCGCGTCCAGAACAATCCGGCGGCGCTGGCCATTTTGAACCGCCTTACAAACAAGTCAGGCGGACACGCGCAGACCGCCGAGGTGATGGAGATACAGGCGCACGCGGCAGCGCAAAGAGGTAATTTCACTGAGGCGCGCGATCTCTACAAGAAACTCACAGAGATGGAGCCCGAAAACGCGCTCCATACCCAGAATTACAAACAGATGCTGGCCAAGCTGGGAGAAGATTCCGCTACGCGCATCCTGAGCCCGGAGGAGGCCGCGCAGGCCTTTATGGTGGAGGAGCTGGACGAGACGGCCCCGGCAGTACAGCAGAGCTACGATCCGCCGACGGAAAAGGCGATTGAATCCGCTCTGACGGACGCCGAGCTGTACGTTTCTTACAACGTCCCTGCCAAGGCGATTCCGCCCCTGGAAGCCGCGTTGCCACTGGCTCCAAAGGACGTGAACCTGAACCAGCGACTGGCCAGCTTGTATGTCCGCGCTGAACGCTTTGCCGATGCCGCGCGGATGTATCAGAACCTGAGCAAAATCTATGACGAGCTGGGCCACCCCGCGGAGGCCGCAAAATATCTTGAAGCGGCAAAGAAATTTTCTTTGCGCGCGCCCGCGGCTGCCGCTCCCGTCACGCCCGTCGCTCCGCCGCCAACGCCCGCAGCAGCCAAATCCTCATGGCCGCCCTTGCCGGTTGAGACCAAGCCTGCTGCACCACCAGAACCCGTAGCTGAAGCGCCAGTAGAGATGGAAGCAGAAGCTGCGCCATCAGTGCAGGAATTTTCATTCGACGCGGCTGATATGGTTGAGGCAGCGCCTGAGCAGGCGGTGAGTGCGCCGATTCAGTTTGCTCCAGCGGCTGAGTCAGTTCCCACGCCTGTAGAAGTAAGTTTTGAGCCGGTGGTCATTGATGCGCCCGTACACCGCGCGGCTGCGCCTGAAGCTGCTGAGATTGATATCTCCAATGAGTGGGAAGAGATGATTGAGGTTGAGCCGGAAGAGTCCCCGGCTCCCGCGCTTGAAGTGCAGTCCTACCAGGAGATCCTGGCGGAGCCGGCAATGCCGGCGGAAACCCCGCTGGAACCAGTAATCGAGCCCGAGCAGCCGGAACTTTCCGCCCAGGTTGCGGACAAAATCCAGGAAATCCACTTCTACATTTCGCAACAAATGTGGGACCAGGCCAAGGCAGCGATTCTGGATTTGACCGAGCTTGCGCCCGACGCTCCAGAGGTAACCGAGCTAATAGCACGAGTCTCAAAGGGACAAGCCAAGGCGACGCCTGCGGCCGCGGAAGCTACGCCGATAGAGATTGAAGAAGCTCCTGCCGCGTTTGCTCCAATAGAAGTTGAGGAACGTTTTGCGGCCGAACCGCCTCCTGCGATGCCTTTGATGGAAGATCGACCGGCGGCTGCACAGGCTGCGCCTGCGTTGGATCTGGAAAACGTTCTCGATATCGTTGAACCGCCGCCCAAGGCAAAGCCGGCCAAGGTTCCGTCGCAGCCAGCCGCTCAGGCTACTGCCCAGTCGACAGAAGATATTCTTGGCGACTTTCTGCTGGACCTGGAGAAATCAGATCTCGCGGACTTTGCACCGAAGGAGACTCCCAGAGCTCCCGCTGCGCCGACTCCCGCGCCCGCGATGGCAGCGGCTGCCGTGCCAGCAGTCGACAAGCGCTCCAACGGCGACATGAAAGATAAGGAGTCCGCCAATGTGCTGAGCGACATTCTTTCCGAACTGCAGCAAGAGACCTCTGAAGCGGCCGAGCCTGAGGAAGATCCGGAAACGCATTACAACCTGGGTATCGCGTTCAAGGAAATGGGCCTGCTGGATGAGGCGATCGGCGAATTGCAAAAAGTTTGTCACGCGGTGGACCGCGGCGCACCGTTCTCTCAACCCATACAGGCGTTGACGTGGCTGGCGCAATGCCTTGTGGATAAGGGCGCGCCGGAAGCAGCCGTCCGGTGGTACCAAAAAGCCCTGCAACTGCCCGGACTGGACAGCGGAAGCCGCTGCAGCATTTATTATGATCTTGGAGCGGCGTACCAGGCCGCCGGAGACAACAAAGCCGCGCTGACGAATTTTATGGAAGTCTATGGCTCGAATATTGATTTTCGCGATGTGGCCAGCCGGATAAAGGCGCTGAAAGCATAAAATCTTCTATTGCATCCAACTAAAGAAAACTAAACACAAATCCCTAATCGCTTGAAAACTACTTCCACGAATCTCGAAGACCCGACTCCGGCGCAGCCTACCGGGCCCACTCCGGAGAACACCGCTGAAATGCCCGTGTGGCTGCAGCGGGTCTTTGTGGTGGTGTATGTTCTATTCTGCATCGAATTAGGTTTGGTGCTGATCGTGCTTCCCTGGACACGCTTCTGGTTCGGCGACGGATGGACATCACAATGGACCGGCTTTCAGAGTTTGGTGCAATCGGGTTTTGTACGCGGAGCGGTCTCCGGGCTCGGCCTGCTGGATATATGGCTGGGAGTGGTGGAGGCTGTACGATACCGCGATCGGGTTTGATCGCGGCATTTTTAGCATATTTATTTGTAGACAGATTGAATGGCAAACAGTAATAAAAATCCTGACGATGAAGGGTCCTTGCCGGAGCTGCTTCCCGCTCCCATGGCTTACCTTAATCCTGAGTTCCTGAACAGCCCGGACGGACGGCTGCTGCGCATCCTCTCGGAATACCAGGAACCACTGTCACGCTTCCGCCGCGAGAAGATCCAGGACACGGTGGTATTTTTTGGCTCGGCACGCTTTGCCAGCCTGCCCGATGCGCAGAATGCCCTGACGATCCTGGAAAAGCCCGGCTCAGCCAAGCCAGCATCACCGCAGCAACAGCCCGGCGCTAAAGATGGCGATGCCCTGCAAGCAGCGCTAAAGCGCGCCCACGCCGGAGTGGAGATGGCGCGCTATTACGAAGAAGCGCGCCAACTGGCCGCCAAGCTTACGGAATGGACGCTCACACTGCCCGGCAGACGCCACAGGTTTGTGGTGACTTCCGGCGGTGGCCCCGGCATTATGGAAGCGGCGAACCGTGGCGCGCGCGAGGCCGGTGGAAAAACGATTGGCCTGAACATCCGGCTGCCGTTTGAGCAGTATCCCAACCGGTACATCACTCCGGAACTGAATTTTGAATTCCATTATTTCTTTATGCGCAAATACTGGTTTGCGTACCTGGCCAAAGCGCTGGTGGTTTTTCCCGGAGGCTTTGGCACGCTGGACGAATTTTTTGAAATCCTTACGCTGGCCCAGACACACAAGCTGGCCAAAAAAATCCTGGTGATTGTGTATGGCCGAGAATACTGGAACCGAGTGCTGAATCTTGAAGCGCTGGCCGATGCTGGGACTATCTCACCGGAAGACGTAAACGGCTTTACCGTGGTGGATACTCCGGAAGAAGCATTTGAGGTCCTCAAAGAAGGCTTGACCAAGTTCCATCTGCAACCGACGAAACACACAGTGGAAGAAGGCCCGGAGATTGCAAAGACGCTGCCGTGATTCTG
The DNA here is from genome assembly GCA_027307045.1 of Acidobacteriaceae bacterium. Classification (GTDB taxonomy): domain Bacteria; phylum Acidobacteriota; class Terriglobia; order Terriglobales; family Acidobacteriaceae; genus Angelobacter. The sequence continues at coordinate 5,110 of DAHUXR010000092.1, read as the reverse complement.
CTTTGTCGCGTGCGCAGCAAGGGAACGCTACATCAGCGAAAATATTGAGCCGCGAATCACATCAATGAACACGAATTTGGTTTTTTTGATTAGTGCAGATTCGCGTCGATTCGCGGGTGGGTCCTTGGGTCCCTTGAAGCGAGAGGGTTCCCTCCCCTTCGAGAAGTTCAGGGTCGGGATGAAAAGAAGAATCAAGCCACCTTCCGCTCTTCCATCTCTTCCACTTTTTTCTCGACGTGCTTGATCTCGACGCGATCCTTGCGGATATCGAGCCGCAGGTGGGCGTAAACGCTCATGTACTGGTTGGCGATCCAGACGAGCGCGAAGAGAGCGATCAGGTAGCCGCGCCAATCGTCGAACAGCAGCTTGTAATGGGTGAGCACGAGGAAAAACGCCGTGACGTAATGGCTGAAGCAGAATTCGCAGGTAAAGAGGAAAAAAAACTTGCGGCACGCGGGGCTGGGATGGCTCTCACTCTGGCGAACGCAATATTCGCGCGGCTCGCGGAAGACCTCTTCATGCGTGACGGTCCAGGCGATGCAGGCGATGGGAAGCGCGAGCGCAAAAAGCCATACGAGTTGCAGCGTGAGAGGCACTCTTAAGAGAGTAGTTTTCTGCCTGCCAAGTTGCCTTGCGTGCGCTGGTTGCTTGGCAATTACAATGCTGGCCAATGGCCTTGCAGCTTTACTACATCACGGACCGCCGACAGTTTCCGGGCGATGGCCAGGAGCAGGAACGGCGGCTGTTGGCGAAAATTGCCGAATGCGCCGCCGCTGGAGTGGAGTACATACAGCTGCGAGAAAAAGATCTGGAGACCCGGGCGTTTGAACAACTGGCGTTGAAGGCCATGGCAACGCTTTCGGGATTGCGAACGCAGTTGTTGATCAATGGGCGAACGGACGTGGCTCTGGCCTGCGGCGCGCATGGCGTTCATCTTCCCGCGAATGATTTATCGGCGAGCGAGGTGCGTGCGATTTTTGCGCGCGCGGGGAAGAGTAATCCGGTGATTGGTGTTTCCACGCACTCCGCTGCCGAGGTGGCGAGCGCCGAGGCGCATGGCGCAAGCTTTGCTGTGTTTGGGCCGGTGTTTGAGAAGAGCGGATCATCGAAGCCTGAAGGGCTGGAGCAGCTTCGGCGGATTTGCCATCGCACGGAAGCAGCGCAGCCGCCTATGCCCGTGTGGGCGCTGGGCGGCATTACGCTGGAAAATGCCCAGCAGTGCGCGTCGGCAGGAGCGGCGGGAATCGCTGCGATACGACTATTTCAGCAGAATGATGCGCATGCCATTGTGAAGAAGCTACGCGCGTTGCGGGATTGAAGGGGCCTTGCTCCCTAAGAATGGACGCAACAACCTTGAAAACTAATTGCCTTGCGCTCATCTGATTAGCGCCGGGCTTCTATCCGGCGATTGTCTTTGATCAGCCAGTTCAAAAATGCCGACACAAGACTCAGGACAATTGCTCCGAGCAGCGCTGCGGTCCAGGTATGGACAATAAATCCTGGCGTGACGGAAGCAGCCATCTTGAGCATTATGGCGTTAATCACGATGAGGAAGAGGCCGAAGCTGAGAATCGTTAAGGGGAAGGTGATGACCTTCAACAGAAGGCCAAGCGTCGCGTTTACAATTCCGAAAACGACGGCCGCTATGAGCGCTGCGCCAAAGCCGTGCAACTCAAAGCCGGGAACAATGTAAGCGACAATCAACAAAGACACCGCATTGATGAGCCAACGCACCAGCAGCCGCATATTGTTCCACCCTCTCTGGCAAGAATACCTTACTGCATTATTGCAAAGAAGAAGGCCGCACCGAAGCGCGGCCTGAGAAATTTACCCGGCTTATCTGATTTTTAGTTCAGCTGCCGCATCGCCTTGAAGATGCTGAACAGGAATATCCCGTGGACCACAATGGAAATAACGTGCAGGGCTGGATTGGTGGAAAGCAAAAGGACCGCCAGATCGCCGGCATAGAGCAGCAGGCCGATAATGTACGCAGCTTTTGCGCCGCGAGCGGCAAAGAATCCCAAAGCCACAAAAGCTCCGATGGCGATGGCATTCAGCGCCACGACAAAGCCAATTGGGGTATCGGGAGAAACTCTGGTGATGGCAAGGCCGAGGGCAAAGACAATGGGCGCCTTGCTGAGGATCAGCACGGCATTGATTGCGGAGAACGCCGCTATTACAAAGAAGATGTTTCCGCTGGTTAATCGGCCGGCGTTGGCTTGCCGCTGAACTGGACGAGTTGCAACTGGCGGACGGGTTGTTGCTCCGCCCAGCCCTGGTCCGTTGTAAACCGTGCCTCCGCCGTTCGGCTGAGTACCGGGACCGCCGTACACTGTTTCCTTTTGCATTCCGGTCCCTGTGGGTGTGCCAGGCATGTTTTGCTCCCTTAAAGTTATAGTAAAGATGAGACTACTCAACAGGCGGAAATCATACCTCTATCTGGAGCAATCTCAGAGACAAACCACTAGTTACGATAGTGCGCACCCTTATAAGAGTAGATACCATTTGCTAAAGCTTACTTGAGGAAAATAGCTTTCGGCATCATCACGTGCACGCCTTTGTTGCCGTCAACCAACTCCGTGATGTCCACGTCTCCCGCGACGCTGGTGAGCATGTAAGCATCATCGCGGGTCATGTGCTTGGCGCTTACGAGAAAATCAATCATCTCACGCACGGCGATCCGCGTGGCCTCATGCAGCTCAGGATGGAATCCCATGCTGATGTAATGCGTGGGCGTCTCAGCGCGCGGATATTTCTGGCCCGTGCCTTTGTGCACGATGAACTCCAGCGTCCCGACCAGAGAAGTTTCCAGCGCGGTGATGTCCACTTCGCCATTGCCCTGGCCGGCGTGTCCATCGCCGATTTCAAACAGCGCGCCGCGCGCATGCACCGGCAGAAACAGGGTGGTCCCGGCGACAAGCTCTTTGTTGTCCATGTTGCCGGCGTGCAGGCTGGGAGGAGCGCTGTCAATGCGGCCAAAGCCTTCCGGCGGCGCAACGCCCATGCTGCCAAAGAACGGATGCAGCGGAATCTCAATGCCCGGCGCGAATTTGGCGACCATGCGGTCTTTGTCCAGCGGGATGATCTTCATCTTGCGATAAGGAAAGTCTTCCGGCAGAAAGCCGCGCGTGGGGCCAAAGGCGTTGTAAGCGTAAGGAATGGCCAGATCGATTTTCTGTATGCGGACTTCCAGCGTGTCGCCGGGCTCGGCTTCTTCCACATAGACAGGCCCATTCAGGACGTGTCCGCCGGGACATTTATTGGTTACTTCCTTGTAAATATCGCGCAGGCTCTGCTCAACCTGGTCTGGCGCGACTCCGGCTTTCTCCAGTCCGGTGGGGCTGTTGGTGATCAGCGTGTCAAACTCCACGGTGTCACCGGAGTGTATGCGCAGAACGGGCGGCGCGGCGGCATCGTAATAACCCCAGGCAACGGTCTTGGGCGTGGCGGGCAGCTTGAAGTGTTGCGGCGGGCGTTGTTCGTGTGAACCCAGCGGCAGGCCGGGCTTCATCTGCGCGGCGGCCAGAGCCGGAATGGCAAGGATCAGGAAGAAGAGAGAGCGCATGTGCCTCCATGAAGTGAGGGGAGAATGCTTACACAGGCGGCAGGAAAAGGGCAAGCCGTTCGTGGAGTTTGATTCGATCTGGAGATTCGGGCGCCAGCGACGAAGTTTACTATGAAAACAGTGAATTCTTTATGCAGCGCCTGTCATTGTCTTGATCTTACCGATCTTACTGCCCAACATCTTCTTGGCCGTAACAAGTTCATAAGCAGCCTGCAAATTCATCCAGAACTCCGGGGATGTCCCAAAAAACTTGGCTAGCCTTATCGCCATGTCAGCACTGACGCCGGTTTTCTTGAGAAGAATGTCATTGATTCTCTGGGCATTCACATTGATCGCTTTGGAGAGGCGATAGCCAGATATATTCATGGGCTTAAGGAACTCATGCTTTAGGATCTCGCCCGGGTGAACCGCCCAGGCAGCGGAGCTTCTTCTTTCAAAAGCCATCACAAAACTGCCTTCTAGTCACCAGCGCTAAAGCGCATTTATTTTAGACGATCTTTTCACGACCCTGAAGGGCCGTTCTTCCACCGCTTCTTCGCGCTGAAGCGCGAAGAAAAACGATGGTGCGAAATGGGCGGGCGGGCTCCACGGAGAAATGCACCTTGCGTGCTTGTTTCGAAGGTACGACTGAAAAGTCATGCCCTGTTACGTGTGGATGGCCCTTAAGAGTTGCCGATTAGACAGTTCTCATTAGATAGCTCTAATTAGATGGTCAAATATTCCTGTAACTGAAATTTAACTTTTTTACCGACTCTTTACACGCCATCTACTCAGACAAGGTGAGATAATCTCGCGATTAAGATTCGTGTTTGGGAAATCAGAAAGGACGATTAGTAAGGTGTAGTTGGTAGTGTGGCGTTCTATCAGTGGATGCGCCGCCGCTTCCATGCCGGCGTCTTTTCTCCGCTCGAACCCAGCCACCTGAAAGTCCGGCACCCGGATCAACAGGCTGCCTAAAACAATTCCCTAAGTCGCCAATCGTCAAAAAAACTTTGAAAGGAAATCATTATGGTTCTGCCTCAATCGAACCCATGTTCTATTGTGAGAAAGCTCACTCCACTAACCATCCTTGTTCTAACTGTCGCATTCGCGCTGGTTGGCCGGGCCAATGCCCAGAGCGTTCCCAGCTTTGCCGGCAACGCCCAACACACGGCAAACTACAGTCCCACCGCACAGAGCCTGAATTCGGTCCACTGGACGACCTCAATCGACCTGAACAACACCGGAGCCTTTGCGCACTATGGAGCGCCATTGATCACCTCAGCCAACACCATTTTTGTCCCGGTAAAGACCGGCGCCAGCGGCGGGTTCAAGATCAACGTATTCAACGCGGCCAACGGCACGGCGCTCTACACGCTGACCACTGATTACACTCAGCCATCGCATAATTGGATCCTGCCTTATCAGCCGGTGCTGGCGACGAGTTCCCTGGGGACGCGCCTTTATTATCCGGGCAATGGCGGCACCATTTATTACATTGATAATGTCGACTCAGTTGGGCATGGCACGCCGGTGCAGCAGGTTTTTTACACCACGCTGGCCAAC
>DAHUXR010000091.1 GCA_027307045.1 Acidobacteriaceae bacterium | reverse complement strand
TATCGAAGGTTGGAGAGATTCACCTGAACGAGATGGTCGATCCCAATTATGTGATTGTTGCCAAGGTGAAGAAGAGCTTTTTGCCGAAGCCGATGAAAGCTACCGTAGGAGGTAGTTCTTTCTAAAATCCCGAACGAAGTGAGGGATCACTACTGCTGCGATCAACCCACGGCAGCGCGAGGGCTTATCATCTAAGCCAGCGCGGTACGGAAATGATAGGGTTCCCTCGCTGCGCTCGGGATTTCACTGAAAACCTACAACTTCTGCAGGTACTCGACGATCTCCGGGCTGGTCCAGTTCTCCGCCAAGACAAACTTACGGCGAACCATGCCGTCGCGATCGATGATGGTCGTTTCCGGATAACCTGTGGCCCCATACAGGTTGTAGCTGTCTTTGGCAGTGTCGAGCACCGTCAGGAAATCGATACCGTGCTTCTGAAGAAAGGCGTGGTACTCGTCATTCGTGGTATCTACTGCTACACCCACCACGGTGATCTTGTCGCCCATGCGCTTCTGCAATTGCATGAGGGAAGGCATTTCCGCGATACAAGGCGCGCAGTGCGCCGACCAGAAATTCAATACCACGATCTTGCCCCGGTAGTCATGGAGGGAGACTTTGCGGTCGGCGTCCTGCACGGTGAAATCAGGCGCCTGTGAGCCAATCAGGCGCAGCTTGGGCTGGTCATTGCAGCCAACGCAGCCTGCCAAGACTGCCGCCAGAAGGACCGGGATTAGAATTCGAAAGGGCTTCACACCCTTATAATAACCCGATTCTGATGGAAACTGACCGCGCAAAACGGACTGTTGACGTCATCATTCCCGCCCGGAATGAGGAGGATTGCCTTGGCCGATGCCTCCAATCTCTGGTGGCCCAGCAGGGCATCTCCTTTCAAATCACGCTGGTAGACGACGGATCGACCGACCGGACCCGGGCCATTGCAGAGTCTTTTCCTGGGGTACGGGTGCTGAGCGCGGGCGAGCTCAAGCAGGGAATGACGGGTAAGGTCAACGCGCTTGTTCTTGGCGCCGCAGGGAGGTCTGCCGAGTGGTTGCTGTTCACAGACGCTGACACCTTCCACTACCCGGGATCGTTAGCGGCATCTGTGGGTGAAGCTGAAAGCCGCAAAGTCGATCTTCTCTCCTACTCGCCGGAGCAGGAAACAGCCTCGTGGTGGGAACTGGCGGTGATGCCGCTCGTTTTTGCTGACCTTGTGCGAACCTATTCTTCAGAAAGAATCAATGACCCCGGCGACCCCACTGTAGCGGCTAACGGGCAATACATTCTTGTCCGGCGCGAAGTGTATGAAGCCCTTGGAGGCCACAGCGTGCTGCCACTCAATGTCCTTGAAGACATAGAATTAGCAAAGATTTTTAAAGCATCAGGTAACAGCATCTGGTTTGGCTATGGCGCTGGACGGGTGCGCACCAGAATGTACCGCTCCTTTGGCGCGATGTGGGAAGGCTGGTCGAAGGGTCTGGCTATTCTTTTTCGCCGACCGGTACTACTGGCAGCAAGGCGGGCGCTTGAGTTCATTGCCGTTGCCTTCCTGCTCACGGGCGGGCTGGTCATGATTGCTCGCAGCCATTTTGGGAGTGCTGCAGTGTTCTTCTCAATAGGGGTGCTTTTCTATCTGATTTTCCTTTTCCGGATTCGCCAGGCGCATTTCCCGCGGAAAGCTAACCTCATGGCATTCATAGGGTTACCGATTTATGTGTCACTTTTGTTGCGTTCACATCTCCATTTCAATAGGCGGGGCGAGTTAAGATGGAAGGGGCGCATGTACTCACAATCCGCACCCAAGGCGGCCGATGGGTCATCTATTCGAAAGGGAGATCTGAGCTAACGATCTGATTCTGATGGTTTATCTGACAAGGAAAGCAGAGTTTTCGGCCTCGCATTATTACCATAATCCGGAATTCACCCCAGAGGAAAATCAGCGCATTTTTGGCAAGTGCAACAATCCGCACGGCCATGGTCACAATTACACGCTGGAAGTCACGGTGAAAGGCAATGTGGACCAGCGGTCCGGATTTGTGGTGGACCTGAAAGAGTTAAAGGAGATCATGAACCGCGAGGTGATTGAGGCAATGGACCATCGCTTCCTAAACAAGGAAGTTGCGGAGTTCAAAGATCAGATCCCCACGACCGAAAACCTGGCGATCAGCATCTGGCGACGCCTGGAGCCCAAGCTGAATCTGGCCGAACTGCATCGCGTCCGCGTGTATGAGACACCGGATCTGTTTGTGGATTTCTACGGAGAGGCATGAAAGCCTACCTGACCAGACGATATCTATTCTCGGCGTCGCACCGGCTGCATTGCGTGGAAATGTCAGATGCGGAAAATAAGGCCGTCTACGGTAAGTGCAACAATCCACACGGCCACGGCCACAATTATTCCGTGGAGGTCACAGTTGCCGGCCGCGTCGACCCGCGGACGGGCATGGTTTGCAACTTGGTGGATCTCGATTCTTTTGTGCAAGAAAAAATCCTGGAACGCTTTGATCACCAGAACCTCAATACATTAGCGGAATTTCAAGCGACCGTGCCGACCACCGAAAACCTGTGCGTTGAAGTCTTCGACATTCTGGAAAGAGACTTTCACCACGCTGAGATCGAAAAAGTTCGTATCGAAGAAACCATGCTCAACTCCTTCGAATACGCCGGGGGCAGGGAAATCCGCTACTAGGAGATTTTGGTGAAATCAGGAGCTGTTGTGAAGAAATTTGACGAAGCCTCGCCGGTATCCGCGGTGAGCACGCAGGAGTTACTGCGTGAACTGCTGGTGCGCCTGGGTGAGGACCCCAGCCGTGACGGCCTCTTGCGGACGCCAGAGCGCATGCAGAAGTCTCTGGAATATTTGACCAAGGGCTATGACCAGGACGCCGACAAGGTCCTGAGGGGCGCACTCTTTGATGTGCCTTATGACGAGATGGTGATCGTCAAGGATGTTGAGATGTTCAGTCTCTGCGAGCACCATCTGCTGCCATTTTTTGGCAAAGTCCACGTCGCCTATATCCCAAACGGCAAGGTCCTGGGATTGAGCAAGATTCCCCGGCTGGTCGATATCTTTGCCCGCCGCCTGCAGGTGCAGGAGCGGCTGACCGTGCAAATTGCTGAGACGATTCAGAACGCTATCAATCCTCAAGGTGTCGGCGTGGTGATTGAAGCGCGCCATCTGTGCGTAATGATGCGCGGCGTGGAGAAGCAACATTCCGCTGCCGTGACTTCACATATGCTGGGCACTTTCCGCACCGCCCAGAATACGCGCGAAGAGTTTCTTTCCCTGATTCGCAACGGCAAAAACGGAAACTCGTTCTAATGCGTGGTAAGAAGAACGGGCAGAAAAAAGTCGCGGTCATTACCGGCGGCGGCAGCGGCATTGGCTTGGCGATGGCCCGCATTTTCGCTGCGAGCGGCTATTCAGTGGTGATCACCAGCCGGGATGCGAAGCGACTTCAGAAAGCCGCCGCGAATATCCCAGCCGACAAAAAAAAGGTTGCCGGCATTCCCTGTGACGTTCGGGACCCTGTGTCAGTGGCGAAGCTTTTTCGCGAAGTTGGCAAACACCACTCCACCATCGATGTGCTCATCAACAATGCTGGGGTCGCTCACTCACTTGCTCCTGTCGATCAGCTATCGATTGAAACCTGGAAAGAGGTAATCGATACGAACCTGACCGGCACATTCTTAATCACGCGCGCGGCCCTGCCGTTGATGCGCGCCGGCGGAACAATCGTGAACAATCTTTCGGTTGCGGCATTGCAGCCGTTTGCCGGCATGTCCGCTTACAACGCGTCAAAGTTCGGGGCCTTGGGGTTCACGCGCGCGTTGCGTGAAGACCTGCGCAAGCGTGGCATCCGCGTTCTTGCGTTGCTGCCGGGCGCCACCGACACCGAAATATGGAGCCAGTTCTGGCCCGATGCGCCCAAAGAAAAGATGATCTCGGCGGAAACGGTGGCGCAAGCGGTGTTGCATGCCGTTTCAGCTCCTGCGAACACGACGATTGAAGAGATCCGCATTGGGCCTGCGGCGGGCGTGCTCTAACCGCGGAACGAGCCTTCCGATTCCATTTACTCAGTAATCTTCAAAGGCGTAGACGTTCTTTCGTGTAGGCAGAAGCTGGATCAGCAAGGCTCCGGTTACAAACCCGCCAACATGCGCCCAAAAAGCCACGCCTCCAACAGGTCCTTTGGACTCGGCCAATGCCAAGGCGGCCCCGCTCAGGAGGTTCACGATCAACCAATATCCCAACACCAGCCATGCGGGCAGCCAGAAGACAAAAAAGCCCCACCAGGTAAGAACACGCGCCCGCGGATAAAGGACCAGATAGGCTCCCATGACGCCGGCAATCGCGCCGCTGGCGCCCACTGTTGGCACTGTGGAAGTGAAATTGAAAATCAGGTGCGTGATTCCGGCGCCCAGTCCGCACACAATATAAAAAGCGAGATAACTGAAATGGCCAAGCCGGTCTTCAACGTTATCTCCAAAGATCGCCAGCCCCCACATATTCAGCAGCACATGCGGCAGGGAAGCGTGCAGAAACATGGAGCTCAGAAACGGAATAAAGGCGACGGAGGCAGGAAGGTACCCTTTCATCCATGCGGCCACGTGCTCCGGAACAAACGCAAACTGCATTTCAAAATCGGCCCTCGCGCGGGGCCCTCCAGAAAGCTGCAGTGACCATTCAAAGAGAAATATCGCAATGTTCAGTACGATAAGAAAGTAATTGATAAACGGTGTTGTCGATCGGGGAGCGTCGTCTCGGATGGGGAACATGCGGTGGCAGCTTCTTCAGTATGATGCTTGATTCGGCGGAGTTACTCAAGTGGACGCAGTCCTGATCGTCGACAAACCGGCTGGAATGACTTCGCATGATGTTGTGGCGCGCGTGCGCCGCATTGTCGGCGAGAAGTCCGTGGGCCATCTTGGCACGCTTGATCCTATGGCGACCGGCGTCCTGCCGCTGGTCCTTGGCCGGTTTACCCGCCTGGCGCAGTTTTATAACGAAGCCGACAAGAGTTATGAAGGCACGATTCGGTTTGGCTGGGCAACGGATACTTACGACGCTGAAGGTCAGCCTGCCGGTCCTAAACAGGCTGTCGATCTCTTATTGCAGCAAGTGCAGGATGCTGCCGTGGAGTTTATCGGCAAAATTTCCCAGTACCCTCCGCCATTTTCGGCCAAGAAAATTGCCGGCATCCCTGCGCATCGTCTGGCGCGAAAAGGGCAGCCTGTAGAACTTAAGCCCAAACAGGTCGAAATCAAAGCGTTGGAGTTCTATGATTGCAACGGCCAGACGGTTTGCTTCCGCGCCTGGGTCAGTTCCGGAACGTACTTGCGCTCCCTGGCGCACGATCTGGGAAAAAAACTGGGGTGCGGAGGACATCTTGCCTCGCTCAAACGGACGGCTGTGCGCGAATTCACAATTGACAAAGCCCACAGCCTGGAACAGTTGGAACAAGCCCAGGCAACAAATATGCTCGATGATCTCTTTCTCCATCCCCGGCTGGTACTGCCGGAATTTCCCGCCGTGGTTGCTTCGCCTGAAAGTGCGGCACGGATTCGACACGGCGGCGCAGTCAACCTGCCAGAATTCAGTAAAGCCCCCACCGTCCGGGTATTCGCAGGCCAAAGGGAGCTGCTGGCTATCGCCCGGCGGGTCGCGGGTACATTGTTCCACCCTAAAGTAGTGCTTCAGGGTTGATCTGTGTCGCTCAGTTCGGGAGAATGTGTCATGCGTCTGCCGAAACCCGTGGCCCTACGTTTACGCTGCCCACAAACAGGCGCTTCCTACACGTGCGGCGAATTCCAAATAACATAATTGGCAAACTGGGGGAAGAGGGAAACACTTTATCAGTAGGGCTTATACGACCCTTAACAGATTGTCGTGAACGATCGCCATAAACCGCTCTTTACCGTCTTGGATAAAGTCGCATACACATCGCCGATGCGGACGGAGAAATCCGCCTGGGCATAGTCCTGTGGGTGCTGAGAATTTGGGTCCAGATTGCCGGCGAGGATTTCTATATCTTTGTTGCCTTTCACATCGCCAATGCTGAGTCCGCAGGAGCTCATGCGTACGCGCAGATCGGTTTTGCGCGGCACTTCAATCACGGCATGAAAATTTGCTTTCGCTCCGGCAATCTTCACGTGGTTCTGCCCATGTCCGGAATCGATCTGCACCATCACTTTGCGTACGGCGTCCGCATTGCTGTCATCGTAGATGACGGCAATACTGTCCGAAGCGCTGGCCACAATCCGGTAATCTCCGGAACCAAGGTCTATCTCCAGTGGCCAATTGGGATCGGGCCGAAGCTCATAGCGTCGTTCATGGCTGGCTTGTGTTTGTCCCCAGGTAAGCAACGAGGACAGCGCGAGCAAAAAAAGCAGGAGTCTTTTCATTACACGTCTCCTTGCGTTGTATATACGCCGGAAGAACGGAAAAGGTTCCTGGAGGTTGCAAACTTATTTTGCGGGAATGTTTGTTGCGTCCGATGCCGATTGCCGCAATTTGTAACGCTGGATCTTTCCCGTGGCCGTCTTGGGAAGTTCCGCGACCACCTCAAGCACTTGTGGACATTTGTACGCCGCGAGTCTGTCCACAACATGTTGCCGAATCTCTTCAATCAATTGCGGCGTATTGCTCGCATCCTTCTTTAACACTACGTAAGCGGCGGGCTTGACCAGATTATTGCCGTCTGCGTTGCCGATGGCTGCGGCCTCCTGCACCATGGGATGCTCCATCAACACGCTCTCAATTTCAATGGGGCTCACCCACATTCCCTTGACCTTCATCATGTCGTCATTGCGGCCCACGTACCAGTAGTAGCCGTCAGGATCGCGATAATATTTGTCGCCGGTGCGGATCCAATGGCCTTCAATGGTTTCTTTTGTTTTCTCGTGCTGGTTCCAGTAGTAAGCGCAGACGGAATCGCCTTTGATCAAGAGGCTGCCAACTTCGCCGTCAGGAAGGTCATTGCCGTTTTCATCCACGATCCGTGCTTCGTATCCCGGCATGATCTGCCCACTCGATCCTGGCCGCACGGCTCCCGGTCGATTGGCGATAAACATATGCAGCGCTTCAGTGGATCCAATGGCGTCTAGAATCTCAACCTTGAAGCGTTCCCTGAAGCGATGGTAAAGCGTGGCGGCCAGGGGCTCACCGGCGGAAACTGCGTACCGCACGCTGGAGAGATCAAAGTCCGAGCCGCCTTCACGCTTATAAGAAAGCAGGGTTGAATAGTTTGAAGGCACGGAAAAGAACAGAGTAGGCTTGTGCTTTTCAATCACGGAAAAGATGTTTGGAGGTGACGGCGATCCCGGCCAGAGAATGCTGGTTGCTCCTACAGAAAGCGAGAAATACAGGCCGTTGCCCAGGCCATAGGCAAAGAACATTTTGGCCACGCTGAAAAACCGGTCATTTTCGGTGATCTGCAGAATGTCTTTGGCATAAAATTCGGCGCATACCACCATGTCATGGTGCAGATGCACGCAGCCTTTGGGGAAGCCGGTGCTGCCGGAAGAGTACAGCCAGAACGCAGCGTCATCTTTTGAGGTGTGTTCTGGCTCGAGTTGAAGTGAGCTTTCGTCAAGAAGTTGTTGCAGTGACTCCGTACCCGCCGGGGCGTTGCCAAAGACTACAATTGTCTTGAGGTAGCGGAGCTTTTCCTGTCCGATGGCCTGTATTTGTGGTAGCAGAGATTCGCTCACAAACAGCACGCGCACACGCGAATCGTTCAATATGTATTCGTACTCGCTGGGCTTCAGGAGCGTGTTGATAGGGATGGGAACAGCACCGATCTTGATAGCGCCAAAAAAACAATAAGGGAATTCGGGCGTATCCAACAGCAGCAGGCCCACGCGTTCTTCCTGCCGGACGCCCAGATTCCTGAGCGCATTGCCGGCGCGGTTGACGCGTTCGAAAAGTTGGCGGAAGGTGACGCGCTCGTCGCCGCATTCATAAGCAATTCGCTCAGCGCGGCCTTCAGTGATATGGCGATCAACAAAATAGGTTGCGACGTTAAAAACCGTCGGCAGCTGGATTGATTTCATCTGTCCCATGAGCGGAATCTGCGGCGCCAGGATTTAAACCTCACGGAATCAGCGGCTTGTATGAAAGCTCCTGATTCAGGATTTCCCTAATATTACCGGAACTTATGCGCCTTCCCAGCCGTAACATTGCCAGCCGTGAAGCGCAAAGGGTGATAATTTTGCCATTCCGGTTAATAACAGGGTTCTTCTCTCGTCTGACATCTTGAGAGGAGCACCGTACTAAATTGCAGGCCACAATGCAAATAGCGCAGGCGAATATGGCAGTCATGGCCGGAGACAGTTACTCCCCCGGGCTGGGGCAGATATTTCTGGAGCACAAAGAGCTTGTTTACCGGGCGGCCTATCGCGTTACCGGTAATCCGAGTGACGCGGAAGACGTCTTGCAAACCGTCTTTCTGCGGCTGGTGCGCCAGGAAAAATTTCCGGAAATCTCCAACCTTCCAGGTTATCTGCACCGTTCCGCGGTGAATGCGTCTCTGGACTTGCTGCGCGGGAAAAAGGAAACTTTTTCCCTGGATGAAGACCCGAACCAGACTGAAGTGGTGTCCACAGATCATGGACCCCATTCGGCTGAACTCCGGGACTGGTTGCGCCATGCTCTGGCGAAACTAAATCCACGCTGGGCGGAAATGTTTGTGCTTCGATTTATAGAGGATTACAGCAATCGTGAAATAGCCGGACTTATGAATACATCGGCTGCGGTAGTTGCTGTGGTGCTGCATCGTACGCGTGCTCAACTCAAGAAGGATTTTAAAGGACTGACGAGAGGTACCCGATGAAGCCGAACGAAAAGAATCGCGCCATCAATCCGGGCAAAAGACTCGACCATGCGCTTAACGCCATGCGCGCCGAGCAGCCTGTTCAAGAAACCATGAACGCCGCTGGAGAGCGCGTGTGGCAGCGCGTAAGCCAGGAAGCCGCTTTTCCTTCCACCGCGCAGGTTGTCTCCATCCGCGGATGTGAAGACGTCCGTGCATTGCTGCCGCAGTATCGCAACGGGACGCTCGCTCCAGCGCGCGCATTGCTGGTTGAATCCCATCTGCATGAATGCGTCGCCTGCCGCCGCGAAGCCGAGACCGGCAAACGCGAGCGCAGCACCCTTGCGCCGTGGAGGCAGGAGCTTCCACAGGTAGGGAATACCGGCTTCCGCTGGGTCGCAGCCGCGGCTGCAATCGTCATTTTTGCCCTTGCAACTTACTTTGTGCAGGACAAGTTCTTTTCCGGCCCGCAGGGCATGCGCGCCCGCGTGGAATCACTGAACGGTGTACTGACCCGCGTAGGCTACAGCGGAGACCAGGCGCTTAAGGTCGGCGATGAAGTAGCCGAAGGCCAGATGGTCCGCACCGGCGGTGGATCGCATGCCATGTTGCGCCTGCGCGATGGTTCAGTGGTTGAGATGAATGAGCGCGCCGAATTTGGCGTTTCCATGGGCCGCAAGGACACAACCATCCAGCTTGAGCGCGGCAACATCATCATTCAAGCGGCAAAACGCACCAGCGGCCATCTTTATGTAGCTGCGCGTGACTGCCGTGTTTCGGTTACGGGCACGGTGTTTTCCGTAAACGCCGGCATGAAAGGGTCACGCGTCTCCGTGATTGAAGGCGAAGTGCGCGTGGCGGAAGCCGGAGCAGAGAAAGTCCTGCATCCCGGCGATCAGCTTACAACCAACGCCAGCCTGGGAACGGTCCCGGTAAAGCAGGAAATAGCGTGGAGCCAGAATCTGGACAAACATCTGGCGCTGCTGGCGGAGTTTGCTCACTTGAGCAACAAGCTGGAAACCGTACAGATGCCGGGCTTGCGCTTTAAGAGCAATGTGCTGGGCACGCTGCCCGCGAACACCGTTGTCTTCGCCGGCATTCCCAACCTGGGCGATGCGGTCCAGCAAGCCAATAAACTTTTCCAGCAGGAATTGCAGGAGTCTGCCGTACTGCGCGAGTGGTGGCAACAGGTCCAGTCAGGGAAGAAGAATGGCCCGGAGTTTGACGAACTGATCAACTACGTGCACGATCTTGGACAGTATCTGGGTGATGAAATTGTTTTCTCCGTTGCACTGAACGGGCACGACGGCGAGCCGCTGGTGGTCGCTCAGGTGCAGCATGATGGCCTGAAGCAATTCATTGAGCAGGAAGCGGCAAAGTATGCCGGTACGAAAGAGCACATACGGGTCGTGGATGAACAGGAGCTGAACCAGATTCCAGCGCAGAAAGGGAAGCAGTTGCTGGTTCTGGTCCGCTCTGACTTTGTTGCCGCGGCCGGCGATGCTGCAACCCTCAAACAATTTGTTGCGGGACTGAACGGCGGTGGGGGCGGCTTTGCCGGAACACCGTTTGGCCAGCGTATGGCTGCGCAGTACAAAAATGGCGCCGATATCCTGTTTGGCGCTAACTTGGCGCGGATGACTGCATCCCATCATCCTGGCAATGCCGGACAAGAGTCGCAGTTTGCTCTGACCGGCCTCGGCGACGTGGAATACCTGATCGCTGAGCGAAAGGGAAGTGGCGCGCAGGTGCAGAACCACGCGCAACTCACGTTTGTAAACCAGCGCCGTGGACTGGCTTCATGGCTGGCTGCTCCGGCGCCCATCGGCGGGCTGGACTTTGTCTCTAAAGATGCCGGCGCGGTAGCAGCGTTCATCTCCAAGAATCCGGCGGACATGCTGGATGATATCTTGAATCTCCCCGATGCTAGTGGAAAGAACGGGTCGCAAAAAATGGCACAGGGCGAGTCCGAACTGAAGATACAGTTCCATCGCGACCTGGCGGATACGCTGGGCGGTGAAGTTACCATCGCGCTGGATGGGCCCATCCTGCCGACACCCTCATGGAAAATTGTGGCTGAGGTAAAAGATCCGGGCCGCTTGCAATCCACGATCCAACAACTGGTTGCGGATGTAAATGACCATGTTAAGGGTGAGCATCCAGGCCTGGCACTGGAACAGACTGCAGCCAACGGACTCACGTTCTATACAATCCGCCACCTCGATGAAACAAAACCATTCGAGGTTACGTATACATTTACTGACGGATACATGATTCTTGGTCCAAGCAGGGCACTGGTTATGAATGCGATTGCCATCCACCAAAGCGGGAACTCGCTGGCACACTCGGCAGATTTCCGCGCCCTATTGCCTCAGGACGAACAGGCTGACGTTTCCGCGGTGCTCTATCAGAACCTTGCGCCGGTGATCCAGCCGATCGCGCAACAGCTTAGCGCTTCGCAATTGCAATCACTAAAGCAGATTGCAGCGGAGACCAAACCGAGCGTAGTCTGCGCTTATGGTGAAAGCAATGCCATACGCGTGGCCAGCAGCAGCCGGCTTTTCGGCTTTGACTTGAACACACTGGCTTTAACCACGTTGATGAACCTGACTCAACCCGGGCGAGCCAAGGGGCATGAGACTTATCCTCTCATCCAAGAATGAGGCCGAATGCCAGCAACTATTGAAATGCAAAACCTGACGGTGCAACTGGGCAACAGGACCATCCTGAACCAGTTGAACGGCGCGCTGTCAGGTCGTTGTATTGGACTGCTGGGCCCGAACGGCTCGGGCAAATCGACCCTGATCAATACGCTGCTGGGATTTTATGAGCCTGTCGCCGGCGCGGCCCGCATTTTTGGCAAAGAAGTTAAAAGCCACCTGCGCGAGCTGCGCGCCGCGATTGGCTACATGCCGGAAAGTGACGCGTTCATCGCTGACATGACCGGCGTCCGCTTCGTTCGATACATGGCGGAACTCTCTGGCCTTCCACGCGGTGAAGCCATGGAGCGCGCCCACGAAGCGTTTTTCTATGTTGGTCTGGGTGAAGCGCGGTATCGCAAGCTTGGAACGTACTCGCTGGGCATGAAGCAACTGGCAAAGCTGGCACAGGCTATTGCGCATGGGCCAAAGCTGGTGCTGCTGGACGAACCTACGAACGGCCTCGATCCTGAGGCGCGCATTCGCATGCTGCAACTGGTGCGCGAGATTCGCGACACCGGCGAGGTCAGCGTGCTCATTTCTTCCCATCTGTTGCGCGACATCGAAGAATGCTGCGATCAGGTATTGATCCTCAAAGATGGGCGCATCGCCGCACTGTGCAATCTTGAAGAAGAGCGCAAAGCCCACCTGAAATTTCTGGAACTGGAAGTCACGCAGGGCAATGGGTTTCTGGAGTCGGTACGCGGGCTGGGTTGCGAATGCGCCAGCTTTGGCGCCGGACGAGTCCGCATTGTTCTGCCGGACAATATTGATCTGCGCCAGATTTATCGCACCGCCGCCGAGCATGAAGTGCAGATTCGCCGCATGAATTACCGGAGAGATACGTTGGAAGACATCTTCCTGAAAGCCATGGCTGGAACTCCGCAGGTAGCTCCAGTACAACAGGGGAGCGCCAATGGCAGTCTATAAGCGCACATACAAGGCTTACCATGGGCAGCTAACGCCGGCGTGGTCGCGATTTACCGTGCTGACGCGCTATGGCCTTTCAACATTATTTAACTCAAGACCATTCACTGCTTACACTGTCCTGTGCTTCCTGCCATTTCTTATTGGGCTGGCTTACATTTATATAGTTCACAGCGCTGCGGCCCAGGCTGTACTGGGCGTGGGTAAAACAATTCCAGGGACAGTAAACAACGTTTGGTTTCTTTCATTCCTTGGCTTTGAAGCGGGAATGGGATTCATTCTTGCCGCATGGGGCGGGCCGGGAATGATTACCAAGGATTTTGCCAACCACTCCGTGCAACTTTATCTAAGCCGGCCCATATCACGAACTGAGTATCTCCTGGGCAAGGTTTCTGTTCTTGCCGCTTTGCTCTCTTGCACCACCTGGATTCCTGCCTTGGTGCTGTTTTTCGTCAAGGCGGAACTCCAGGGCAATGGCTGGTTGTGGGAGAACCTCTGGATAGCCGGAGCCATATTAGTTGGCTGTTTGATCTGGATCGCAATGATCTCGCTGGTTTCGATGGCCGTGGCGGTCTGGGTAAAGTGGCGCATTGCCGCTACTGCTCTGATGCTGGGAATATTCTTTCTGCTGCCGGCTCTTGGAGCCGTGCTGGATGCTATCCTGCGCACGCAGTGGGGCAGCCTGATCAACTTTACCCACATGATCACCATTGTTTGGGCGCACCTGTTCAGGTTGAAAGCTCTTGAGCGTCATGCTGCGGGATTTGACGTGGTGCCGCTATGGGCCGCATGGGCGTCGCTGTTATCGCTTTGCACTGCTTGCTTCTGGCTGCTCGACCGCAAACTTCGCGCGCGGGAGGTGGAACGCGCATGACTCCCAACCCGAATAGCAGCATCATCTTCGAGAATGTCTCCAAGTTTTACGGCGAAGTGCTTGGCGTGAATCGTGTGAATCTTACGCTGCCTCCGGGCGTTACAAGCTTGGTTGGCCCAAACGGCTCCGGCAAAACCACGCTGATGAACCTTGTAACCGGACTTGTTCGTCCAACGCAGGGTCGCGTAAGCGTGCTGGGCCTCACACCGGACGAGCCGGAAGAATTTTTCCGTCATGTAGGCTATTGCACGCAGTTCGATTCTTTTCCCAAGGGCGTGACCGGCTTCGAATTTATTCAACAATCGCTGCGGTTGCGCGGAGTGAGTGGCCCTGAAGCTGCGCGACTTACGACAGAAGCGATTGACCGCGTCACTATGAGCGATGCTGCCCATCGCCGCGTTGCCGGGTACAGCAAAGGCATGCGCCAGCGCATACGGCTGGCCCAGGCCATTGCTCATCACCCCACAGTGCTTGTGCTCGATGAGCCGCTGAATGGCCTTGATCCCATGGCCCGTTCGGAATCCATTGCCCTGTTTGAAGCGCTGGGAAAACAAGGCTTGCACGTGATCATTTCCAGCCACGTCCTGCATGAGGTCGATAAGATTTCCGACCAGGTTGTGCTGATGAGTTACGGCTATGTCGTTGCGGAAGGACAGATTCACGGCGTGCGAACCGAGGTAAAAGAACATCCCATGCAGATTCTGGTCCGCTGCGCGCAACCCGGCCTGCTTGCTTCCCGCCTGTTTGCTCACGATCATGTGGTGGAAGCCAAGCTGAATAATGACGGCAAGGGAGTTCTGGTGCGTACAAAAGATGCTGACCAGTTTTATCAACTTCTGAATAAGATCGTAGTTGAAGACGATTTTGCCGTAGACACTGTCTCGCCCAATGATGATGACGTGAACTCCGTCTATCAATACCTGATCGGCAGCGGAGGAGGCACGGTATGAGCACAGCGACGATCGCCCGCCCACGCAAATCATTCAGCGACCTTCCGTGGCAGTTGTGGACTTCGCAATTGGCGGCTCTGCTGCGCATGGAGATCAAGAAGACACTCTGGATGCGCCGCAGCATATGGATTTACTTGCTGGCCTTTGCGCCTACTGTTATGTTCGGCATCCATGCGCTTACCAGCCCAATGGGACGCAATTGCAGCATTGAAGAAGATACGCGCGTGCTGGCCTATACATTCCAGATATTTTATTTGCGCGTCGGCATCTTCTTTGGCTGCATGGGCTTGTTCACGTGGCTGTTCCGTGGAGAGATCGTGGAGAAAAGTCTCCACTATTATTTCCTTTCACCCATGCGGCGTGAATTGCTCGTAGCAGGGAAGTTTCTGGCCGGATTGATAACAACATCGCTGATTTTTAGCGCTTCCGTGCTGCTCTGTTTCACTTTTGTCTATGGACATTTTGGCGCTCCTGGTCGGGCCTTTGTATTCAATGGCCCCGGTCTTGGACAGTTAGGCTCTTATCTTCTTGTAACGGTGCTCGCCTGCCTGGGCTTCGGCTCGATCTTTCTGGCGTTGAGCTTGATCTTCAAGAACCCGATTATTCCGGGAATCGTGGTGCTGCTATGGGAATCCTTCCATGCCGTTGCGCCATCCTTGCTGCAGAAATTCAGCGTTACGTTTTATCTGACTCAGCTTTCGCCAGTCACCATTCCGCCGGATGGCCTCATGGCCCTGTTCACGGTCATAGCTGAACCCGTTTCGCCCTGGCTGGCGATCCCAGGCTTGCTGTTCCTGAGCGCTGCAATTCTGGTGTTCGCCGCATTCCGCATTCGCAAAACTGAGATCAGCTATCTGGCTGATTAGACTTGTACGCGCGCCAGTAAAGATGCTTTATAGATTGAGAGTAGCTACACAAAGGTGTAATCTATCCGCCGTAGTCTCCGAGTGAGGTTCGCATGTCACTTCGAACAGCCGCTCTTTTTCTTGTCGTTTCCGCCAGCACCTTTCTTTTTGCACAGACGCAGGTTCCGGCCGCTCCGCCGCAAACGCCTCGCCAGGCACTAATTGAGATAATTACCGGTGGTGAGCAAGGCGCCATGAAACATCTCACTGTCGAGATGCAGAAGAGCCTGCAAGGAGACAACAAGAATGGCTCCTCACAGCAACTGGCGGCATTCGACCAGATCAAAGCTGCATCTTCAGAATTCCAGGTCTTTGAAAGTGGCCAGGTGCTGCTTGCTGCTACGGATCCCAAAAGCCATGAAAAGTTTGAAGTCCACGTGGACAGTGACGATCTTAGCGGCGATATGGACAATATCGATATCTCATTCCACCAGTTCCGCGATGGCGTAGAAACGGAAGTCCCATACGCTGCATTGCTCTCGCGTTTTACAGTCGGGCTCAAGCAACAGCAAAATGTCTGGCGACTGAATGAGATATCCATCAACATCAAGGTTCCGCTCGGCGATCCAAAGCTTCTGGAAAAGTTTGGCCATGGTATGCCCGGAATGATCGGTGGAAAGCTTGGCGCAAGCGCAAGCGGCAAGCCGGAAAAGCCCAGGGATATGTCGCCAAGAGAAGCAATCATGATGATGGGCTTTGCAGAAGCGAGCTTTGCCCGCAGCCATCCCGAAGTTGGATTTACCTGCACGTTAGCTGATCTCGCCAAACCCAACATGCTTAATCTGGATCCACGTATCTTCAGCGGCGAACCGTACCGTGGCTACAAATTCAGTTTAAGCGGATGCCAGGACAAGCCGTCCGGAAGTTTTCACTTGATCGCTGAGCCCGTTTCTCGCGCGGCTGGAGCTAAAGCATTCTGCACAGACGCAACAAATAATATCCGCAGCAGCGACGACGGCTCAGGCTCGAGCTGTCTATCCTCTGGCAAACTGGCGGCCTTCGGCGCTGAAGACGGAGCCTGGGTCGGAGATACAGTCCATTTCACAACAGGGCCATCGCAGAAGTAATTCTATTGCTGGAAAAATGGGTTCGGCTCCCGCTTCTGCAAAAATGGGTTCGTCTCCCGCTTCTGCAAAAACGGGTTCGTCTCGCGCTCGTCGCCGATGGTCGTCATCGGCCCGTGTCCGGGAACCACTTCTGTTTCATCCGGCAGCGCCAGCACCTGATTGTGCAGTGAACGCATGATCTTCTCCATCGATCCGCCCGGCAGGTCCGTGCGCCCAATGCCGCCGGCAAAAAGCGTGTCCCCGGCAATCAGCTTTTTCTCCGCTGGAAAATAAACGCAAATGCTGCCTTCCGAGTGGCCCGGCGTGTGGATCACGTTTGAGGAAATCTCCCCAATCTTCAGCACGCGTCCCTCGCCCACCGCTTCATCCACCTTCACTTCTCCCGGGGGCGGCACACCCACCCAAGCCGCCTGCATATCCAGCATCTTCAATAAGGCATAGTCATTTTGGTTCATCAGGATCGGTGCGCCGGTGGCTGCTTTGAGCTTCATCGCGCCGCCTACGTGGTCAATGTGCGCGTGTGTAATCACAATCTGCTTGAGCGTGAGCTTTTCCTGGCGCAGGATCTCCAGAATTTCCTCGATCTGATCGCCGGGATCGATCACCATGGCTTCGTGGGTTTTCTCGTCGCCAATCACGGAGCAGTTGCACTGCAGCGGGCCGACCGGGAATATCTTGTGAATCATTGAAAAAGCCTATCACTGATTAGCACGGATGACACGGATCGGTCACCGATTTCCGACATTCCCAAGCAAGGGTTTGCCGAAGTGGTCCAAGAAAATCGTGACATGACACGGGCCGCACGCGGCGGCCCAATGTCATAGAACTTAATTCTGCGACTTGCTTACTTCTTCGGTGTCTCCACCGGCGTCGGGACCTTATCCATGATTGAAGATGAACCGCGCAAAGTGGTCATGTAGGTTAGCGCCATAGACGTAACCATGAAGATGATGGCGCACCATGTCGTCAGGCGGGAAAATACAGTGGCTGTGCCGCGCGGGCCAAACGCAGTCTGGCTGCCCATGCCGCCAAACGTAGCCGCGATATCGGCGCTCTTGCCGTGTTGCAGCAGCACCACCACAATCAGTACCGCACAAACAATCACATGAACAATGGTTATCAAAACGCTAAGCATCTGTAATCTGGAATCCTTTCAAAACTTGGTGCGGAAGGGGGGATTTGAACCCCCACGCCTTTCGGCGCCACCCCCTCAAGATGGTGTGTCTGCCAGTTCCACCACTTCCGCTCTGGGCCTGTTTGCACCCACAAGCGCAGCACGCCGGATGGGAGAAAAAGGAAACTTGATTATAACAAACTCCGTTTCCGCTCACCTAAAAGAAGCTGTATCCTTGTGGCTCCATGAACAAGCCTCTTTTTGCTCCGATTTTGATTCTTGCCCTTGCCTTCCCCGTCTCATTTGCCCAGTCCGGCGAAACGACCAGAGGCGCCGCACCTGAGTCTGCTTCGGCCCAGAAACCAGCCTCCACGCCGACGTCGGAGGAACAGCCTGCAAAGCAGCAACTCTTTTTCGTGCTGCTCAATCGTCCCGCCAATCCGCCGCAGCTCAGCAAGGAAGATAGTGACAAGCTTCAGGAAAAGCACATGGCTAACATCCGCAAGCTGCACTCAGAGCACAAGCTCCTGGTCGCCGGGCCGTTCCTTGATGATGGCGTATTGCGTGGCATCTTTGTACTCCAAGCCATATCGCTGGCAGAAGCAAAAAGCTGGGCTGACTCTGACCCGGCCATCAAAGCCGGCCGTCTTCAGGCTGAAGTCCACGGACCGTGGGCCATACCTCCGGGCCGCATCCATGAAACCACCACGCCAAACACACTGGAGCAATATTCGCTCCTGCTGGCTGATCAGGGCGACAAGTGGGATCCCAAATCTTCTGGGCTCCAGGACCTGATCAAGCGCCACGTGGCATATCTAACGGGCCTCATGGCAAATAATAGTCTCGCCGTCGCCGGCCCGTTTCTTGATGGCGGCACTCTAAAGGGCGTCTTCATTTATGCCGCCCCGCTCAATGAGGCGCTCAAACTGGAACAGGAAGACCCAATGGTCAAGGCCGGCAATTTCAAGATTGCAGCCCATCCCTGGGCCACGGCAAAAGGCGTCCTGGCGGCAGGGCAGCCTTTGAAATGAGATGTGGCAAGCCTTTGCTTTCCGATCACTGCGATGTCGGCGGTGGGCGCACTTGTATGAAGATGCTCCAAGATAATGTCACCCCTTAACTGCAACGAAAAAATGTCACCCTCAAAGGATGGTGACC
>DAHUXR010000090.1 GCA_027307045.1 Acidobacteriaceae bacterium | reverse complement strand
GGTATGAGGTGATCGAGCGTCTTCCAGCGATTGTTTCAGAGTGGGTTGAAATGCTCAAGAAACAGTCTTAGTCCTCTGCACCATTAATGCCATAAACCGCTCCCATCTTTATACCGCAGAATTGATCGCGGATGTCCCGCACTCTTAATGCTCGTGCCGACCCGCTTTCTTCATAACCATTGTTCACAACGGAACTTCCACCCCATCCCTGTAAAATGAAACTCTCATGGAACACAAAGGCAACCACTTTGACGTGCTGGTGATTGGCGCCGGCCCCACCGGCATGGCGTGCGCCATTGAGGCGCAGCGCGCCGGATTTACTTCCGCCCTGGTGGACAAAGGCTGCCTGGTGAACTCACTGTTTCATTATCCGGCGAACATGGTTTTCTTTACCACGCCGGAGCTGCTGGAGATCGGTGACATCCCATTTACCACGGCGAACCAGAAGCCGAATCGTTCTGAAGCGCTGGAGTATTACCGCAACGTGGCGCAGCATTACCGGCTCGATGTCCGACAGTACCAGCGGGTGGCCAGCGTGACTGGTTATGACGGGGCCTTCAGGGTCGAGACGCAAGACCTGCACGGGCACGATCACGAATATGTGGCGCGAAAGATTGTGGTGGCGACAGGATATTACGACCGTCCGAACTATATGGGCATACCGGGCGAGGACCTGCCCAAGGTAATGCACTATTACAAAGATCCGCATCCGTATTTTGATATGGACGTGCTGGTGATTGGGGCAAAAAATTCTGCGTCGATTGCGGCGCTGGAGCTGTGGCGGCGCGGGTCGCGCGTCACGATGGTGCATCGCGGGCCGGATATTCACAGGAACGTGAAGTACTGGATCAAGCCGGACATTGAAAACCGGATCAAGAACGGCGAGGTCACTGCGTACTTTAACAGCTGCGTGCTGGAGATCAGGCCGGAAGAAGCGCGGCTCAAGACGCCTGAAGGCGAGCGCGTATTGAAAAACGATTTTGTTTTTGCGTTGACGGGCTATCACCCGGATTATGAATTTCTGGAATCTGTAGGCATTGAACTGACGCGGCCTGAGATGCGGCCGGTGTGCGATCCGCGGACATTTGAAAGCAATGTGCCAGGAATTTATGTGGCTGGGTGTGTAGTATCTGGCTCAAAGACGAGCGAAATCTTTATTGAGAATGGCCGCTTTCACGGCAAGCAGATTGCCGACGACCTGAAGACGAAGTTGCAAGTGGCGAGAGTGAAGTAAGTCAGGATCACCGACATCGCCGGAATCGGAAAGGTGAACCCCAACCACCGATTTGCACTGACAACACTGATCAGAAAACCAATGTTGTTGCCGGTGATCGGCTGATCGCCCAATCTCCTCTGCTTCCTCCGTTCCTCTGCGTTTCAAAGTTTTTGGTTTTCACTTGCGGCGGTTTGGCAATCGAAAGGGTTATATATCCTCTTCCATGTAGTCCATCACGGCGTGCAGATTATTTTCTTCAAGAAAGATATTTGGCAGCCGTACGCGGCTCTCTTTGCCGAGACGCTGCGCGGCGGATTCGGCGGTAGGCATATCAACGCGCATTTCCTCATGCAGGAATGGGACGAGTTCGTCAGACTCAACGCGTGCGACAAAGGTGCCGCCGGCATTTTGTTCGAACATGATCTGGTAGCTGACCGGTTGGCCGTCGAGTTTCATGAGATCCAGAGTGCCGGTGGGCATGCGCGTTCCTCCAATGTGCCTAGCAGGGTAATATCATATCGGACGCCATGAGTTTAATGCGGCAATTGCAGCCGTGTAAACTCGGTGGGGCGAAAATTAGTTTCCCTCAGGGTCAGGGAAGAGCTGCTTTGGCCAGCCCACCTCCCGTGGGGGAGGGGCATCGTATGAAATAGTCCGGCGTGCTGGCTCTTTCGTTCCCCATGGATGGTTTCTCGGAGCATCGGCTGGAGATTCGCAAAACTTATATTTGGAGAAGGAACGACATGAAACGTTTAGCCATTTTAAGCGCTTTGGCGCTTTGTATCGCTTCATTTGCGCCTGCGGCATCAGCCCAGAGCGGTGACGATAAAAACCATGGAAACCTTGGCGTGTATGCTGATTTTACCCGCCTTCAACCCGCCGACCTCAATCTTCTTGGTGTGGGCGCGCGGCTTGGTGTAAACGTGAGAAAGCACGTCGTTTTAGAGGGTGAAATGGCCTATGATTTTGAGCGCAATAAGACCCAGACCATCACCACCGGCGTTGTCACCAGCACCGTTCGTTCCAACCTGCGGCTGCTGCATGGCTTGGCAGGTCTTAAGATCCAAAGCACTGGCCCCGTGCGGGTTTTCGGGCTGCTGAAAGGCGGCTTTGTGAACTTCGGCATCGGTGGTCCGGTGACGGCTGGCGTCATCAACAACCAGATCAACAATATTACTGACGGCGATACGGACGGCGTCTTTTATCCGGGCGGCGGCGTTGAATTCAATGCTGGCTGGTTTGGTTTCCGGGTGGAAGCCGGCGACGAAATCATGTTCCTGAACGCCGGTACGCGTAACAATTTCCGCGCCACTGTCGGCCCGCAAATCAGGTTCTAACACTCGACTCTTAACCAGCAGAAAAAAAGAAAGCAGCTCTTTCCGGGGCTGCTTTCTTTTTTGTTCGAAAGGAAGCTTCAGTCTCCATGCGCGGCGCCGCTTTTGCTTGCTCTGCTACCGAGGCCGTCTTCTCTGGCCTGTGTTAGATTAGTAAGAGTGTGGGCGCGTAGCTCAGTTGGTAGAGCAACGCCCTTTTAAGGCGTGGGTCGCTGGTTCGAATCCAGCCGCGCTCACCATCATTGTTTTGCTTACGCCGCTCCCGTGGAACCCGGGTATCACTTTTAAGACCAGAGAATCGCCACTCCCCATGCCCAACCCAACCGATTCAGAAGACCAGCGCATTCAGCCGACGGCCGCCGATTCCAGCGAGTCCTTCAAAGACATTCTTTCGCAGTTTGAGCAGAGCCATTCCCACAAGCCGCGGAACGAAGAAGGCAGCCGCAGGATTGAAGCCACCGTCGTCACGCTCACGCCTGACTCCATTCTGCTCGATATCGGCTTCAAGACGGAAGGCATCCTGCCTCTGACCGCGCTGCGTCCCGGTGAAACCGTACGGCCCGGCGATAAGCTGCTGGTCAGCGTAAAGGGCCGCGATCCGGAAGGCTATTACGAAGTTGCTTTGGGCAAGATCTCGCGTCCCATTGACTGGCCATCTCTGGAGCAGGCATTCAATGAGAAGGCGACCATCGTCGGCACGGTCACGGCTGCGATCAAAGGCGGATTGAGTGTTGACGTGGGCGTGCGCGCTTTTATGCCGGCTTCGCGCAGCGGAGTACGTGACACGGCCGAAATGGAGAAACTTGTCGGGCAGGAGATTCGCTGCCGCATCACCAAGCTTGACGTGACGGAAGAAGACGTAGTCGTCGATCGCCGCGTGATTGCCGAAGAAGAAGAGCGCGCCACCAAAGAGCGCCGCTATTCAGAAATTCAGGAAGGCGAAACCGTTCGCGGAACGGTGCGCAGCCTTGCCGACTACGGGGCATTCGTCGATATTGGCGGCGTTGATGGCCTTCTGCACGTGGCGGAAATTTCATGGAGCCGCGTGAACAAGCCTTCTGATCTTCTTTCCGTCGGGCAGGAAATTGAAGCGCGCGTTCTTAAAGTTGATCCGGAAAAACGCCGCATCTCGCTCGGCATGAAGCAGCTCCTGCCGCACCCGTGGGATACGGCGGCAGAAAAGTACAAGCAAGGCGAACGCGTGCGCGGCACGGTTAGTCGCCTGGCCGATTTCGGCGCTTTCGTCGAGCTTGAGCCCGGCGTTGAAGGCCTGATCCACGTCTCTGAACTGTCGTGGTCCAAGAAAGTCCGCAAGCCGAGTGACGCGGTCAAAGTGGGAGAGACCGTTGAGGCCGTGATCCTGGGCGTGAATGTGCCCGAGCGGCGCATCTCTCTGGGACTCAAGCAGGCGCTGGGCGATCCATGGATTGAAGCGGCCAAGAACCTGACCATCGGTTCCGTGATTGAAGGGCCGGTGGTGAGCATCACTAAGTTCGGCGCTTTCGTGCAGATTGCCGAAGGCGTGGAGGGAATGATCCACGTGAGCGAGATCAGCGCGGAGAAAAGAATCAATCACCCACAGGACGTGCTTAAGGTCGGCCAGACCGTAAAAGCCCAGGTGCTTGATGTAGATGGAGCCAAGCGCAACGTTCGTCTCAGCATAAAGCAGATGGTCCCTTCCAGCCTGGACGAATACATTGCCGAGCATAAAGAAGGTGACAGCGTTACCGGGCGCGTACAGCAAGTTAACGGTGGCGTTGCCAAAGTTGAGTTGGGTGAAGGCGTCTTTGCAACATGCCGCATGGTGGAAGAAGCTCCGACAAAAGAAGAAAAGCCAGCCGCAGCCAAACCGGCAGACCTGTCTTCGCTCAGCTCCATGCTTCAGTCGCGCTGGAAGAGCGGCGCTTCGCCCATAGCGGCGAAGCCGGATGCTTCTTCCGCAGGCCAGATTCGCAGCTTCCGTATCAGCAAGCTTGATCCCGCATCAAAGAAGATTGAGTTGGAGCTGGCCAGGAAATAATTTCGGCGGCGAGTATATTAATGCGATCAGAACGGCTGCTCTGACGACAGTCGCTTCAACTAATATTTGAGGCATGCTATTCGATGGTTGAACGCCGCCAATTCCAGAATGAAGTTCCGCGATCGGGCGCAGACCTGATCTTTGGCTCAGGAGAAATGGCCGACCTCATTCGCGATTTTGACTGGAGCACCACGTCTCTGGGCCCCATTGCGGATTGGTCTGAAGCTCTTTTGATCACCTTGAACACGATGCTGAGCAATCGCCAACCTAATTTTCTGTTTTGGGGCGATGATCTTATCCAGTTCTACAATGACGCCTTTCGTCCAAGTCTTGGATCGGATAAGCATCCCAAGGCGGTAGGGCAGCGTGGGCCGGAGTGCTGGGCAGAGATCTGGACAATCATTGGCCCGCAAATTGAAGCTGTCATGCAGCGGGGAGAGTCCTGCTGGTTTGAGGACCAGCTTGTCCCTTTCTATCGCGATGGCAAACTGGAAGACATTTATTGGACATATAGCTACAGTCCCGTACGCGACGCCGCCGGCAACATTGAAGGTACCTTGGTCACCTGCTCAGAAACAACAGGGCGGGTCCTGGCTGAACGCGCGCTCCGCACGCAGCAAGAACGTCTGTTGGCGCTTTTTCATCAGGCCCCGGCATTTCTTGCCGTGTTGCGCGGTCCTGAGCATATTTTTGAAATGCACAATCTGCGGTATATGGATTTAATAGGACAGCGAAATGTTATCGGTAAATCCGTACGAGAAGCGGTGCCGGAAGCCGTTTCCCAGGGTTTTATTGAAATGCTGGATAGCGTTTACGCCAGCGGCGAACCGTTCATCGCCCACAACCATCCTATCGATTTACAACGCATCCCAGGCAAGCCTCTGGAACGCCGTTATCTTGATTTCGTGTACCAGCCTATGCGGGAAATTGACGGCCGCCTTTCCGGAATCATCGCCTTGGGGGTGGACATAACCGAAAGGAAAAATGCCCTGGATGCGCTCCTCAATACGGAGAAATTGACGGCGGTTGGCCGGCTCGCCGCGAGCATCGCTCACGAGATCAACAACCCTCTGTCATCAGTAACAAACCTGCTCTACCTGGCGAGGCATAGCGCTGACCTCGACGAGATACAGCGATATCTGGACACAGCGGAACGTGAATTGCGGCGTGTCTCAGCCATCAGCAACCAGACGCTTCGCTTTCATCGCCAATCAACCAAACAGCAGGCCGTCCATGGCGAAGAGCTTTTTGAGAGCGTACTCTCCATTCATCAGGGACGTTTGGTAAATTCCTCCATTGAAGTTCAAAAACAGTTTCGCGCGCAGGCGCTCATCACATGTTTCGATGGCGAGATACGCCAGGTGCTGAACAACCTCGTGGGCAATGCGATTGATGCCATGCAATCAGCGGGTGGAACTCTTTTTGTAAGAAGCCGGGAAGCGCGAAACTGGCAAACGGGCGAAAAGGGTATTACGCTCACCGTCGCCGATACCGGGACGGGAATGAACGCGGAATTATTGGCAAGGATTTTTGAACCGTTCTTTACCACCAAGGGAATTGGCGGAACCGGACTTGGATTGTGGATCTGCATGGAGATTGTCAACCGGCATCATGGCCAACTTCGCGTGAAGAGCAGTCCGAAGAAAGGAAAAAGTGGAACGGTGTTCATCCTGTTCTTGCCATTTGGGCCTGCGGACTGAGGGCAAACGGTTTGGAGCGAAGCGAGAGATTGGAGTTGCGGGCGAGGCCGGCATGCGCGCCGAGTCTCGCAGCAGCAAGGCTGGCAAATCTAACCACCTTCCAATCTTTGTAAGCGGTTTGGGGCGAAGCCAGAAAAGGAAGCATGCCGGAACTTCCCGATATCGTCGTTTACATGGAAGCGCTGGAGCAGCGTGTAGTCGGCCATGTGCTGGAAAGCCTTGAGGTCCGGGGGCCATCGCTTCTCCGCACTGCCGACCCGCCGATCTATTCAATCCAGCGCCATGCGGTGACCGGCCTGCGGCGCGTGGGCAAGCGCATCGCCTTCGGCTTCGATAACGATCTCTGGCTGGTCGTTCATCTCATGATCGCCGGCCGCCTGCACTGGAGCCAGAAGAAAAAGATAGCCGACGGCCGACGCACCCTTGCCGCCTTTGACTTCGACAGTGGTACTCTCACTCTGACCGAAGCCGGCACGCGCAAGCGCGCATCGCTGCACCTCGTGCGGGGAGAAGCCGGCCTTGCCGCGCTCGATCCCGGCGGGATTGATGTCTTTGCCGTCTCGCTTGACCAATTCAGCGCCGTGCTGACTTCGGCCAATCACACGCTCAAGCGCGCTCTCACCGATCCGCGGCTCTTCAGCGGGATCGGCAACGCCTATTCGGATGAAATTCTCTTTCACGCGCAACTTTCGCCCGTGCTGCTGACGCAGCGCATGAAGCCCCAGGAGATCGAACGACTTTACGAGGCCTCGAAGCAAACGCTGACGCAATGGACGGAGAATCTTCGCAGGGAGTCGGGCGCAAGGTTTCCCGAGAAAGTTACCGCGTTTCGCGAAGATATGGCTGTACACGGCCGCTATGGCAAACCCTGTCCCCGATGCGACGCCAAGATCCAGCGTATCCGCTATGCGTCAAACGAGACGGACTATTGCCCGCACTGCCAGACCGGTGGAAAGCTGCTGGCCGATCGTTCTCTCAGCCGCCTGCTGCGCCAGGACTGGCCGCGAACGCCGGAAGAGTTGGAAGAGCGGCGACGGGCGTGAGAACCCCAGATCATCGCTTCTTGCCGCGGCGATATTCATCCGAGAGACGCTCCACGTCGGCCTCATTGGTAACCCTCATTGCCTTGCCTTTGGCGCGGGTCCGCATGAGCAGGCTGTCCCACTGCGCGTCCCCTACCATATAGCGCCGCAGGGCCTCTCTGAATAACTCACTCATCGTCCGGTGCTCGCGCTGAGCAAGCTCCTGCGCCTTCATCAGCAGGTCGGGCGGAAGTGTGATGGAAACAGTCTTCGCTGCACGCATATATGACATTGTAAACATTGACAAGAATTGCCAAGTCATGCAGCCATCTAGCGTGTAGAGGCCAAGGCATGGCTGGCATTTTTTCGAGGGCGAGAACACTTTTAGACCCAGGTAGTTGGGACACGGGTCATATCTCTGTTGGAATTTCCTCCTCTATCGGAACTTTGGTGCGACAGTAAGCGCCGAGCCCTTCCAGAAGCTGATGCACTAACTCGAAGGAGCGGATAATCAGTTGATCGGTCATATAGAAAATGAACGGCACGCCGTCGCGCGTTGCACTTGAGAACCATGTGTTCCAGCCTTCATCATCTGTCCGCTTAGCAAACTTTGCGCACTCTTTGGCAGGCCACTCGAAACCGAAGTGAAACATTTTGTTGCGGTATTCAAAGAGCGCTTTCAGTATCGGAAGCAAACCGCCGGGAAGGTGGGGCGTTAAGCCTATTGCCTCGGCCAGTTGCATAATGCCGGAAACCAATTCTTTCTGTTTTTTGCTTGTTGTCGGATTGAAAAGGAGATGGCAGTCCCAAAAATCATCAGCCTTTGCCATCCCGCTTCGCGCGCTGCCCGTAGGGATCACATCCATTCCGTAATAACGTGCACGAATCCCCTGAAATGCTTGGTAGAAAAGCGACTCGATGAGGGGTGCAAGCATGCCAAGCGCAGCCATGCTGTGAGCTGCTTCCTGATAGGTTGAGCGATTCAGCAAGTCCACCCATTCATCGACGGCCTGCTCGTTGCGTAGCCCTGTGCTCTTGTGCGCAAAATCCTCAAGCTCTTTGATCTGCGCAGTAGTGCGTGTGTCAACTTCTCCGTGATGTCGTAACACATCCGATATTGCAATTAGCTGCGCTTCGTAATCAAGATCCGGCAGGACCGCGCACGCCATGTCGCGGTCGCTAATCTCAGGGACGCCGAGGCCGGAATCGGTCAGGAGTTCCTGGCTGAGCCACTCCGGCAATTTCATTTTATTAGTCATCGGATTAGTTCTACTTGCTGGTAGACCATTTGCACATCGTAGAGCCGAGACTAGCCGCCTGCGCGCGCCTTCGGATCATCGGCCAGAAAAAGCGTCTCGATCAGCTTGGCTACCAGCGTTTCCTTATCCGCGTTGCCGGCGTATACCAGAGCTTCCGCCACGATCACCGTCTTGCCCGCGCGCAGCACCGTCGCGGAGCAGCGCAGCCGGTCGCCCATGGCCGGGCGCAGATAGTTGATCTTGAACTCGACTGTCAGGACGTCTTTGTCGCCGGAAACGGAACGGGCCGCGCCGCCGGCCGTGTGGTCCGCCATGGTGGCAATCACGCCGCCGTGAATGAACCCGTGCTGCTGCAGCAGCCGCTCCTGCACCACCAGGCTGGTCTCGCAGATGCCCTCGGATATTTTGTCCAGGCGAATGTTCAGGTCGCGTATGAAATTTGCCTGATAAAAAATACTCTGGACGCTCTCCAATCCCATCTCTTCTGGCTTCATGTTGTCATGTCTCCGGTTTGTTCCTGAAGCTGCCGTGCTTGCCCTCGCCCGACGCAAATCGCTGCGCGCCGGCTCGCGACTCGCCCGAGGCCAGCACGCGCAGCCCGTGCTTCAGTTCATTGCGTTGCGCCTCGTCCCAGGGCAACGACCACTGCTCATAAAGCGACATTCGGTCAGCCCGCAGACCATGCTGGGGAAATGCGGCGAGCGCATGCGCCATCTCCTGTGCGACTGCGAGCGCCTTGCCCGGATCAACTAATCTGTTGACCAGCCCCATCTGCAAAGCTTCTTCGCCCGAGACGGCGCGCCCGGTAAGAATCATGTCAAGCGCGCGGCCCTGGCCAATCATGCGAGGCAGGCGCACGGTTCCCAGGTCGATCAGGGGAACGCCAAAGCGGCGGTTAAACACGCCGAATACCGCGTCCCGCGCTGCAATCCGCAGGTCGCACCACAGCGCCAGCTCCAGCCCTCCGGCTACAGCATGGCCTTCCACGGCCGCGATGACCGGCTTGCTCAACTGCAACCATGTTGGCCCCATTGGTCCGGGGCCGCTTTCGTCGATTGCCGTCCGGCGACCATCGGCCACTTCACGCAGATCGGCTCCGGCGCAGAACGTTCCTCCCGCTCCGGTCAGCACCGCCGCGCACAGCGCATCGTCGCCTTCAAATTCCTTGAACGCCTCAGCCAGAGCGGCCGCCGTAGCTGAGTCAACGGCATTGCGCACGCGAGGGCGGTTGAGGGTGACGATCAGGACTTTGTTGTACCGCGAAAACAGGACTGAATCAGTCTTCGACATTTTTTGTGGAGCGATTGAGAATGGATGAAGTCAAGCCTCCCATCCTCCGCTTCCTCCGTTCCTCTGCGTTTCAAAAGGCCTTATGAATGTGCCGTAGAGGCCATTTGCGCCAGCTCCGCCGCCACGTCGCCAATCCTCTCCAACGCCGTGCTCACCTTCTCCGGCTCGTATCCCACCGTGATGCGGAGATGATTTTCCGTTCCCAGAAATCCGCCCGGCGCCACCAGCACAGAGGCTTTCCGGCGGATGTGATCGGCCAACTCCGCTGAAGGCATATCAAAGTTGTAGCCAACGAAAGCAATCGAGGTCGCAACCGCCCGGCTCACAGAGAATCGGCCTTCCTGCTCACGCACCCAGGTTTCTAGAACCGCGTGGCCTTCGCGGGAAAGCTCTTTCTGTCGCTCCAGCAGCATCTTCCGCTTCGCCGGCTGCAGCGCGATCTCCACCAGCTTCATGCTCGGCCCTGAAGCGGCGATCACGGCATATTCGTGCCGCCGCCACAGTTCTTCAATCATCTCGGGCGCAGCCACTGCCCAGCCGATTCGCAGTCCTGCCAGCCCATACGCCTTGGACATGCTGTTGACGCAGATCACGCGCTCGTACATTTCCCAGAAGGTCGCCGTCTCTTCCGCGACAAGTTCAGTGCCGCGATAGACCTCGTCCGCATGCAGCCACGCTCCGTTCTTCCGGCAGATGCTCACGATCCGCACCATCTCTTCGGGCGAAAGAATGCTGCCGGTCGGATTGTTGGGATTCACAATCGAAATCAGTTTGGTCTTTGGTCCCGCCAGTCGCTCCAGTTCATCCACGTCCAGACGCCAGTTGTTTTCCTGGCGAAGCTGCGCTTCCTTCACGCGGCAACCCTGGTTTTTCGCCAGTCCCCACACCTGCCGGTAGCCGGGCGAGACGACGATGACTTCGTCTCCGGCTTCCAGCAGCGTGCTGCATACCATCCAGTTGGCCTGCGCCGCGCCCACCGTTACCAGCACGTTTGCCGCCGACGCATTGGGATACAGCGCCGCAATGCGCTCGCGCAGCAACCCCGTTCCGTTTACCTCAGGATAGTAAAGCGGCAGTTCCAGTAGAGGACGCGGGTCCTCGCCGGCCAGCAAATCGCTTACGTTGGCGCACTTCACGGAGCTGTCCGCCAGGTTGATCTCTACCGTGCGCTCAAATTGCGACTGAAAATATTCCAGATCGAAGTTTTGAAAATTCATAAAGCATCCTGCGAGCCTGATCTCTAACTTGCTGTCGAATCGCGCGTCGCCGCGGCTTTCCTCTGCTTCTTCCAGTAAAGATAAAATGGTACTCCCAGCAGCACAATCACCGTCCCTACGAACGTCTCTTTTCTTTTCTCCACCGCGGCGTTAAGCGCCCACAGGCTGCCCAGCGCTACGTAAATCGCCGGAAGCACGGGATAGCCAGTGCATCGATAGGGCCGGGGCAAGTCCGGCTGTTTGCGCCGCAAGATGAACAACCCCACAACGGTCAACACGTAGCTCAGGACCATCATGAACATCACGTAGGTAAAAAGCTCGTCGTATTTGCCGCTGAGCGTGAGCACTCCGGCCCAGATCGCTTGCAGCACCAGGCTCATCACCGGCGTGTGCCAGCGCGGATGCACTCGGGCCAGCGCATGAAAGAAAATGCCGTCCTCCGCCATGGCGTAATAAACGCGCGCGCCGCTCATCAAGCACGGAGCCATGGCGCCAAAGCACGAAAGCGCCACCATCATGGAAAGCCACGGCGCCACCCTGCCGGAAAACATCGATACCGCCGCGGTTTGCGCCAC
This sequence comes from Acidobacteriaceae bacterium, assembly GCA_027307045.1. Taxonomy (GTDB): domain Bacteria; phylum Acidobacteriota; class Terriglobia; order Terriglobales; family Acidobacteriaceae; genus Angelobacter. The sequence goes on along the minus strand of DAHUXR010000090.1, from coordinate 7,002 downwards.
GGCATCCTGCGCGGCAATCTCATTCATGGGCAGCGCGTAAACGTAAACCGCGTTGATGGAGATATAGGCGACGCCCACCAGCAGCAGACCCCAGATCAGCGCCCGCGGCACGTTGCGCTGCGGGTCTTTCACTTCGCCGCCCACAAAGGTGATGTAAACCCAGCCATCGTAGGCCCAGAAAACCGCGATCAGGGCAATGCCCACGCCGGTGACAATCGAGACGTGCTCATTACCGGACGGTACCAGGGAATGGCGGAAGTGGTCCCATGATCCGCGCCCCAGTAATAGTCCGCCGACCACAAAAGTGCCGATCGCCCCGAACTTTGCCCATGTGGCAATGTTCTGCAGCACCGCGCCTTTCTTGATGCCAAAAACATTGATCAGCGTTTGCAGCGCGATGGCGGCCAGTGCGATCAAATGTCCGCGCGTGATATCGACGAAGCGCAGCGAAAGAACGACCTGCTCCGCGTGCAACGTCGGAAAAGTCTGACCCAGGTAGGTCGCAAATCCCACGCCCAGCGCGGCCACGGTCCCGGTGGCGCTCACGGTGAAATACATCCAGCCGTAGAGAAAGCCTGCGGCGTCACCATAAGCTTCACGCATGTAGACGTACTGGCCGCCGGCGTGGGGAAACATGCCGCCCAATTCGGCAAACGCGAAGCATGCGAGCAGCGCCATGCCCATGCCTACCACCCAGACGGTAAGGAAAAGCCAGGGATGCCGCGTGTTGATGGCGACATCTTTGGCGGTGAGAAAAATGCCTGAGCCGATGATGCCGCCCGCCAGCAACAGGATGGAATCGGTAAGCGAAAGTCCGCGGACGAGTTTAGCTTCGCTGGGCAATATGAGGTCCGCGCGTAAATTGCGGATTAGATATAATCTCGTTTTTGGCGGACTAGTCAAGGGCCGGCATTTTTACCGCCGATTAGAACAGAATCACGGGGAACTTTCATGGTCATCAAGCCACTCTACCTGCTAGCCGACAGCCAGCTGTTTTTCTGGAAAAGCGACGGCGATTCACTGACTGAAAGAATTCGCGCAGACCTTGACTCCGGCAAGCCCAGCGCGGCGTACATCGGAGCCTCCAACGGCGATCAGCCCGAGTTTTATAGCCTGTTTGAGGCCGCAATGGAGTCGATGGATATCTCCGACTGCCGTATGGTGCCGTCCCAGCCAGCGCGTGAAGACATTTTGTTCCTGGAAAATGCCGGCTTGATCGTGCTTTCCGGAGGCGACGTGGAGCGGGGCTGGCACGTGTTCGAGCAGAACGGGCTCAAAGAACTGCTGCCGAAGAAGAGGTTCGACGGCGCCATCCTGATGGGCGTTTCTGCCGGGGCGGTCCAGCTTGGATTGGGATGCCTGAGCAATGCCGCTCAACCGAAACAGCTTGATATGTTTCGTTTTGCGCCGTTCTATGTTGGAGCGCATGACGAAGGCAATGACTGGTTTGACCTGCGGGCATTGGTGAACCTCTCCCAGTCTGATGCGCGGGCGGTCGGGCTCCCGGCGGGGGGAGGCGCAGTCTATTACGCTGACGGTACGCTGGAACCGCTGCGCAGGCCGCTGATCGAGATCGTGAAAGAAGACGCGAAGATCACAGAAAACCTGATGGGGCCACTGGATGCGAGCCGGATGCCTCAGGACTAACAAGCAATTACGGCTGATTTAACCAGCGCACGGTTTGCGCTTATGGTCGATTTCCGTCGTTCCAGCGCACACGCAGAAGCCAGCAGGCGTTTCCCTTTTCGGACGGCTTAGCTATGTGATAGAGCGGCGGGCTCGTAAGGACAAAACGGATCTGAGCCCATAGCATCGCCGGTGTAGGCGAAGGCGCGGGCGCGCGATCCTCCGCAGATGTGGCTGTATTCGCACATGCCGCATTTTCCGTGAAACTCGTTTGGCGTGTGAAGCCCGCGAAATGTCTCAGAGTTGCGATAGACGTCAACCAGAGAGCCGGTGCGCACACTGCCGCAACGTAACGGCAGGAAACCGGAAGGGTAGATATCGCCCAGATGGGAAACAAAAACGATGCCATGGCCATCGCGAATCTGAAATCCCCTGTAAACCGAGCTGCTCTTGATCTGGGCCGCGGGCATGGCTACCGCACGCATTCTTTTGAACGCGAGACGGCGATAGGACGGCGCTTCAGTGGTCTTCACCGCAAAGGGCGCGCTTGGAACAAGATCAAGCACCCAGTTCATGACACGTTCGCCTTCTTCCGGCGAAACAGGATTCAGGGCCTTGCCGCGGCCCACGGAAATCAGGAAAAACAAACTCCAGCGCATCACGGGGAAGCTGGTTCGGAGGAGTTCGTAGATTGCTGGAAGATCGTTAACGGTTTCTTCTGAAACCAGCGTGTTTACCTGGATGGGAAGGCCGAGCCGTCCTGCGTGGCGCGCTGCTTCCAGAGTGTGTTCGAACGTTCCGGGCACGTTACGGATCGCGTCATGCTTGGCGGCGGTCGATCCGTCAAGGCTCAATCCCAGGGCCTGAATGCCATGCTGGTTCAGCTTGGTAATGGCTTCATTGGTCAACTCAGGCGTGGCGCTGGGCGTGATGGAAACGTCCAGACCAAGGCCGCGCGCGTAATCGATCAACTGGTAAATGTCCTTGCGCCGCAAAGGGTCTCCGCCGGTGAGAATCAGGTGCGGCAGGGGATCGCCAAAATCGAGGAGCTGGCGGATGAAAGACTCGCTTTCCTCGGTTGTCAGTTCCAGCGGATGCGAGCCCGGCATCGCTTCAGCTCGGCAATGCTTGCACGCCAGGCCGCAAGCCTGGGTCATCTCCCAGTAAACGAGCATTGGATTTCTTGAGAAATCCTGCCCAACCCGGCCCATATCTGGAGTTCTGTGCGCCACCACCATGCTGCTCTCCTCTAATCCAAAATTTCGTAAGCTTTAACTTAGTGTCCGGGCAGAGAAAGGGCTGTGATGGAAGTCACAGTTGATATGTGAATAAGGGAAATGGAACTCGTCCAGTCGTGATTCGCGAGATGAAAAATGCTTTAAATACCCTGAAAATCGGGTATTCCAGGCAGCAAAGCCAGCCTACGGTCTGTTGGGCAACTTGATCTTGCGGTCTTCCGGCTTCATGGCGTTGAACTCCGCTGATTTGCCCTTCGGAATGCTCAGCACCGTCCACTCTGAGCCGCGCAGGTGTTTGCCCACGTAAAGAATCTGCCCCACGTGATAGGCGGTGTGCATCAAGCTACGATTGATGGCCTGCAGGATGGTGTGCGGCTCGCCGCGGATCGTAACGGTTTTCACAAAATCTTCCGGCGTTAACGACGCGACGGTATCAAAGACGATCTTGAAGCTTTCTTCCCAGCGCCGCATCAGATCAGCGCGTGTGTCGTTCGACGTTAGCACAAATTCCAGGTCGCGATTGCGGTCCGGCTTTTCGCCGTCGGTGGTCAGAAAATCGAGCCAGCGTGAGCGCAGGTTCCCGGCCATATGCTTTACGATCTGGGCGGCGCAGTTGGACTCGGGATCGGGAGATTGAAAGAAGTCGTGGTCGCTGAGCTGGGACAGGCCGCCATCGGCCAGCCGTTTATAGCCGCGAAAGCTGCGGCGCACTTCATCAAGAAAATCCGCCGCAAAGAATCTGCGCTCGGCCATCGCCCAACCTCCTGATTCTTCTAGCTTAACAAGAATCTTGCACCCGAATCCGTCTCCAGTACGTATAACTGTTCAAGAGAGGGCACTTGGAGCAAACGGCGGCATTTGAAGATGACCGGCTCAAGCAGGCGCTGACGCGGTCGGTCAAGGGCGACGCGCATGCCTTTGCCGAGCTGGTGCGCGAGCACCAGGGCATGGTCTTCAGCATTGCCTACCACTTTCTTCAGGACCGCTCTCTGGCGGAAGACCTGGCGCAGGAAGTTTTTCTGGAGCTGTTTCAGACGCTTGATCGCATACAGTCTCCTGCGCACCTGATGTATTGGCTGCGGCGGGTCACGGCCAACCGTTGTATCGACCATGGCCGCAAGAAGCATCGCCGCCGCGAGATGGCATTGGAAGAAGCTCCGGAGCCCGTAAGCGCTTCTGAGCACGCGGATCCCATGCTGCTGGAGCGCTTGCAGCAGAGCCTGGCGACCCTGCCGGAAAAGCAGCGCCTGGTGGTGATTATGAGGTTCCAGGAAGGGCTGGGCCCGGCCGAGATCGCGGAAGTCCTGGAGATGCCGGTGAACACGGTGAAGAGCACGCTGCACCGATCACTGGCTGACCTGCGCAAGGGGCTGACGCGCAAGATTCGAGAGGTACGATATGCATTTTTCTGAAGACGATCTTCGTGAAGCGCTCAAGCGCAAAGATCCGGGCGAAGGCTTTACCCAAAGGCTGATGGCGCGCGTGGAGCAGGCCAAGGCTGAAGGAAATATGCGGTCGGCAAAGAAGGCCAATGGGAAGTTTCTGTCGTGGTGGATGCATCGACCGGTGTGGGCCGCGGCCATGGTGGCGGTGTTGCTGCTGGCATGCGGCATTGGCGGCTATCAATATTCCGAGTATCGCCATGCTGAAGAAAATCGCATAGCCCGGGCAAAACAACAGCAGCTTCAGCAAGAGGCGGAACGCGCGCGCGACCAGGCAATCATGGCCCTGGAGATTGCCCGCGCCAAGATGAACCATGTGTTGCAGCACGCCCGGTTGCAGGCAGAACCAGACGACAAGATCAGGAGACAGCGTTTATGAACCTTGCAAACCGCAAGTTAACCAGAATTCTAGTTGCAACAGCACTGTGTTTTTGCGCGCTGCGTGGCTACGGACAGGATGCAAAGCTGCAGCTCGGCAATCTGGATAAGCTGAGTGAAAAGGCCGCCCGCGTAACCGACGTTACCCTCGACGGATCGCTCCTTCAATTTGCCGTAGATCTGATCAAGAAGGTGGACGCTGGAGATAATGATGTGGAACAGCTGCAGTCCATCATCAAGAATCTTAAGGGCATCTACATCAAAAGCTTTGAGTTCGATGACGCCAGCCAATACAGCAAAGGCGACGTCGATGCCATACGCTCGCAGCTGACTTCACCGCGCTGGAGCAAAATCGTCCAGAGCATGGAGAAGCGCCGCAACGAGTATGACGAAATTTATGTCCTGAAGAATGGCGACAAAGTCGGTGGCGTGGTGATCCTGGTGGCGGAAGCCCGGGAACTAACGGTGGTCAACCTGGTGGGAGATGTGCCCATGGACAAAGTGGCATCGCTGGAGCGCCATCTTGCTCCGGCAGAAAAACATTCCGACAAGCAGAAACAAAAGAAGGAGAGCGGCCATGATCAGGAATAGCAAGACGTTTACATTTGCATGCCTGATGCTTGCCGGTCTTGCCACGACAGCGCAGAACGCCTTTGCGCGCGACGACTTCGGCAAGATCGTCCATCATATTGAAGTGAACTATCACGTCCATCGCCAGCATCGCTGGGTGATGGGACTGGCCGGCTTCACCGTAAAGGTCTGGCATATTGCGGGCGTGAAGAGTTTCAAAGGCGCCATCTTTGAGAACCAGCCGTTCGTGAATGCGGCGTCCGATACGCGGTTCGATGGAGTCGTCCGCGCCGCGATGGATTCAGGCTGGCAGCCGTTGGTCCAGAGCTGGGACCGCCACAGCGGCGAGCGCACATACATTTACGCACAAGATCTGGGCAAGGACATGAGGGTGCTGGTGGTGAATCTTGAGTCGAATGAGGCCGTTGTGCTTCAGGTGAAAGTCGATCCCAAGAAGCTGAATGATTTTATCGAGGAGACCAACGCTGGCCATCATCGCAGCCGTCAGATGCCACATCAGGAGACGGCACCGCAGGTTGAGGACAGGGTCGAGCTGGCAGACGCAAATCCACAGAGCTGGGATGGGATTTGCCTATTTGTACAGGATGATGCGCAGCCGACTACTGAGCCGTGAACTCATAGCTTGCCGGCCTGACTCTTGAAGCTGGCACCGCCATGCTTCTTCGCGGCCTCGGTAACGGCGATCATCAGGTCTTCCAAGTGGCGATGCGCGGTGAGATAGCTGATCACCATCATCCGTATCACGGACTGACCGCCGACCAGCGTGGTTGAAATCCATCGACGACCGTCGCAGGTGACTTCATGCACAATTGCTTCATGGGCAGCGCGGCGTTCTTCCTCTGTCATCCCAGCGCGCTTGATACGAAAGTTAACGATGGGAAGCACCTGTGGGGCGGCCAGTTCAAACAACTCTGAACTTCGCACCCAATTGGCGAAGAACGCAGCCAGTTTTAGTTGCCGGTCGATCAACTCTTCATACGCCTGGCGTCCGTGTACCTGCAAAGTCAGCCACAGCTTAAGGGAGTTCATCCGCCGCGACCATTGCGTGCTTACCTGAAAGTTGTCGAGCACAGGCGCGGCGCCGGTCGACGCCTTTTTGGGCATGTAGGGCGTGCTGGTGGCAAAGGCTTGTTGCAGCGCTTCCGGATGCCGCGTGAGCACCACGCCAGCGGCAAAGGGCATGGCCAGCCATTTGTGCGGGTCGATGGTCACTGTGTCAGCGAGTTCAATCCCGCGCACCAGTTCGCGATGCCGATCAGAGAAGATGGCCGCTGCGCCGTAAGCTCCGTCAATATGCAGCCATAATGCGTGTCGTTTACATATCTCCGATATCTTGGGCAGATCGTCGATCGCTCCTGAATTTGTTGTGCCGGCCGTGGCTACAACGCAGAACGGCGTAAAGCCTGCTTCTTTGTCTTGCATAATCTTCTTTTCCAGTTCCGCTGCGTCCATCTGCGCGGCACTAGTGACAGGAATGCGCCGCAGCGCCTTGCGGCCCAAACCCAAGAGGCCCGCCGACTTATCGAGCGAATGGTGGGCTTCTGCCGATGCGTAAAGCACCGGCTTTGCCCCGCAAGACGCAAGTCCATCTTCTACTGACTCCGGAAATCGCCTGGCCAACGCCATGGCCATGGCGCTGAAGTTGGCCTCATTGCCGCCGCTGGTGAAGGTGCCATCGAACGGCTTGTCCCAGCCAACGCGCGCGCCGATCCAGCGCACGGTTTCGC
>DAHUXR010000008.1 GCA_027307045.1 Acidobacteriaceae bacterium | reverse complement strand
AACTCCAGGCCTTTCTCGTCCATGCCTTCGTCATAGCCAACAAATTCCAGAAAGTAGGGAATATCGTTGGCGCGGCACTCGTCCCCAATGCGCTCCACCCATGCATGTTTTTTATCGTTGATCGCCGCGCCGTCAGTGGGCGTGTAATAGAGCAGGACCTTCACGCAATCCGCGCCAGCTTCTTTCAGTCGCCGAACGGACCAGTTGTCCAGCAGGTCCGGCAGGCGTCCGGGACCGGTTTTGTCATAGCCGGTTTTCTCATATGCCAAGAGCAGGCCGGCATTCTTTGACCGACGCTTGGCCGCCGGCAAGCCAAATTCCGGATCGAGCAGGATGGCGCTGGCGTGGGGCGTCAGGACTTCCGTGACAATCGACTTGAACTCCTCCAGCATCGACGAATTTACGTCCGCGCCTTTTTCCTTGGCCAGTGCCTTTTGCAATGATCCGCGCTGGTCCATGGCGGCGGCAGCAATTACGCCGCGTTTGTCAGAGACCGCTTTCATGCCGGCTAACTTTCCAGGTGTAAGCTTCACGGTCGTCCTCCTAAGTATGTTTCTTATGTAAGTTTTTCTCGGGTTTTGTGCCGAATCTGGAATCGGGTTGCAGGGCCAAGTCGCAACAATTCAGAGATGCGCAACATCCGCTTCGAGTTACCCATTGTACTAAAAAGCCCGGAGGGACATCTGGGAATCACATGCGGCATGAATAAGTTTAGAGCCAAAATCGCAAGTGCCTGTTACTATTACAAAAAATGAACGCGACCCAATTATCCAAAACCCCCACGCGCAAAAAACTTAGCTGGACCCAAATGTCTGGCCGAGACAAAGAGCGGAGCCATCGCCGCAAGCCAGCCCAGCACAGCACTGTTTTCCTGCCCGGACAGCCGGTGCTGGAAAGTGGAATCTATGAAGTCATCCACGACAAGGGACATCGACAGGCGCATGAAGCCGTTATGTATCGCGACGACCTGTTTCCCGTGTGCGACCAGTGCGATTTGAAGGTACGGTTCAAGCTGATCCGGTCAGCGCCTTATATCTTCGACGATGAAGATTTCGCCAAGGAATAATTTCTACTGCCGTAATGGCAATTGGGCCAGAATTGTCCTTTGCTTGGCGATCAACGCCTCGATGCCCCCGGCGGCATAGTCCATCATTTTTTTGAGTTGGGTTTCGTCGAATGGGTGTTGCTCGGCTGTGGCCTGCACCTCAACAATTTTGCGCGCTCCGGTCATCACAAAGTTGAGATCAACTTCAGCCTGGGAATCTTCTTCATAGCACAAGTCCAGCAGGATTGTGCCTTCTACAATGCCAACGCTGGTTGCGGCAACAAAGTCACGGATTGGCGCGGCGGAAAGCGTTCCCGCTTCCACCAGCTTTTGCATGGCCAGCCCCAGCGCCACGAATGCGCCTGTGATGGATGCTGTGCGCGTGCCGCCGTCGGCCTGGATTACGTCGCAATCAAGCGTAATAGTGCGCTCGCCCAGTTGTTTCAGATCGACCACTGCCCGCATGGCGCGTCCAATCAGGCGCTGGATCTCATGAGTCCGTCCGCTTTGGCGGCCGCGGCTGGCCTCGCGGGCGGTGCGCGTCAGGGTGGAACGCGGCAGCATGCTGTACTCGGCAGTAATCCACCCTTTGCCGGAGCCTTTCATGAAGCCTGGCACGCTTTCTTCAATCGAGGCGGTACAGATTACGCGAGTGTTGCCGACTTCAATCAGCGCGGAGCCTTCCGCGGTGGAGATAAATTCAGGAATAATGTTAACCGGGCGCATCTGCTCCGGCGCCCGATTATCAGAGCGAAAAAACATGTCTTTGTTATTTTTCAATGTCTACCAGCTCAATCTTCTGAATGGGACAGCCCAGGAATTTACTCCCGAGCCGCCGAAATTTTTCTACCGAATCCGTTGCGTAACAGCGTAAATCGCCCGGCGCGCCTTGTCCTCGATCTGCGTCCAGCAGTTCTACAACTTTGGCGGCTGTGGACTCCGCTGAATCCACAATCTCCACAGACTGTGGAACGACCCTGCGCAACAAAGGCCGAATCAGCGGGTAATGCGTGCAGCCCAGCACCAGAACGTCAGCATCGCGGGCGCCATCCTGAAAGACTTCGTCCATATAAATATGAGCGACCTCTTCCGTCACGCGATGCTCAACCCAGCCCTCTTCCACCAGCGGAACAAAAAGAGGGCAAGCCTTCTCAGTGGCCTGCATCCCTCGTTGCTCAAGTGCGCGTTGGTAGGCATGGCTTGCGACGGTGGCTTCGGTGGCGGCCACAACTACTTTTCTGGTTTTTGAAATTGCCGCCGCCCGCTCAGCGCCGGGTTCTATTACGCCGACCACAGGGACTTTTACGGCACTTCGAATGTCCTCAAAAGCCAGCGCGGTGGCAGTGTTGCACGCGACTACCAGCATTTCAATCCCGTGTTCCTCAAGAAAATGGGCGGCGGAAATGGCATACTTTGCTACCGTCCGCACAGATTTCGCCCCGTAAGGCAAATGCGCGGTATCGCCGAAATAAAGATAATCTGCAGCAGGCAGCGCCTGGCGCAACTCCCGCAATACAGTCAGGCCTCCAAATCCCGAGTCAAATACCCCGATCACTGGAGGCATGTCTATTCAAACTCCTTGGCCAGTTTATGCACGGCAGCCGTCTGATAAAAGGACATTAGATCAGCGTGGCCGGCCAGGGTTTCACGCTCTTTGCCGTCCACCAGAAACTTGACCCTGGCGATGCCAGGAACATTGGCGGTGAGCGTTTCAATCAGGGAAGTGAGCGTCAGCTCTTCCAGCAGGATCCCTGAAGGGTGGCCGTCGGCGAACTGTGCTGTGGTGTCCACGATCATCGTATCGTCGCTGATGAAATATACATCTTTTATATCAGCGCCTTTGGCCAGCGGATGCGGAGAGGGCATTTGCAGATACTGCGCCAGCACGGAACGCAGCGTTTCACGGGCGCGGAGATTGCGGTCCGCCGGCAAAAAAACATCCGCCGAACGCCAGCGCAGCGCCTGATCTTCATCGTAAGCCAGCAACAACTGAATATGCTCCTGCTTCCCACCCACCATCGGCGCGGCCGGGGCCGCCTCCGCCGCCTGGAGCGTGAGCGCTTCCTCCTTATGCGTCATGCGGATGATGATTATTCCGCTGACCAGTATGGCCAGTAATACCAGCGCGATTGTGATTTGAAAATGGCGGGGAATCACTGGCGCGCTCCTATCTGGTTCCTGACCTGCACAATCGCTGAAGCGATTGCAGTTGCCACGTTGGCTTGCCGTTTCTGGTTGTCGGGTGACTGCAGATCGTTCTCGTCCGGCGCCAACTCCACGGCGATTGCAGGCGTGGTTATGTTATTCAGCGGGCGCAACACCACAGCCATGCTCGCGACAGTCAGACCTTTTTTTTTGAGCTCTTCGGAAACCACGCGGGCCAAGTTTTGGCTTCGACTCATGGCGCCCGATTGCGCCGCTTCCCAGGGCAGGAATCGTCCTGTCTGCTGTTGCTGCGCATCACTCAAAAGCGGTGCGTAAACTCTTACGCCTTTTCCCGGACGTCCTGCATGCAGAGCCACATATACACTGGCGTGCTGTTCATTCGTTATCTCAGCCCTGCGGTCCAGGCCCAGATCAGTGTCAGACTCGCGCAGCAATCGTGCCGGGATTCCACGCTCTTCCAGTTCTCTACGTACCTCGCGCGCCAGACGCAACGTGATGTCTTTTTCCACCAACTTCCCGCCAAAAGTTGCGCCTTTGTCATTGCCGCCGTGGCTGGGATCGATCATCACAAAGAACTCGGGTGCGCGCTTCTGGCCTTCCGCTGAAGGCCCGCCAGGCTGGGTCGGGATTGGGGTGGCGGAAACATCAGGAGCTTGCGGCTGCAAGGTGATGGTCCTGCCATCATCGCTTTGAACCAGCTGTAAAGGCTTATTTCCACTCACGGTAACAAACGCCGTTCCATTTTCTTCAGAAAAAGATAGTGATTGAATCGCCCCATCCCCGTATTGTTGTGTTTTCAACTCGGAAACCACCGGGTCTTTGGTAAAGGTCAGAGTCGTTGTATCAGGGTGAGTAAGAACTCCACGCTTTTCTTGATGACTTCTGCTTGCCCGAACCGGCTGGCTGAAAGTCAGTATTAACGCTGGCTGATCCCCATTCTTAAAACCAACCGTGAATCGTGTAAACGTATCGCCAACAAAAACGCGCCTTGCAGTCTGATGGAAGTCGACCGTGGTATTCAGCAGCCGGCCCAACAAGGGCAGGACGGCGTCCATTGGCACCATGAAACGACCATTTTCCAAAAGCGCTTTGCCGCCCAGATCAACTGCCTGTTTGTTGATGGTGCCTTTATCTTTTCCCGCTGTCAGCCGTAGATCCGTCTTGTTAACACTGATCCGCCAGTCTTTTTCTTTTGCGGTCGGCCGGGAAGTGCCCAAAGGCAACAGCAGGTCTGTGACAAAAATATATGGTTTACCGCCATGATCGACCACGGGAAGGGAATAGCTGGTTTGTGCTGTGTAAACGGTGAGTTGTTGCTCAGGAGCCGCGGCGGAAACCCCAAGAGCGCAGCACAAAGCCACAACCGCCAGCCCTGCTCCTGTTTTACTCCAGCGCATAAATTGCCAGACCGCTCAGCAGCTTGGGATAGAAGTCAGTGGATTTTTGCGGCAACACCTCGCCGCCAAAAGCGATATCGCGCACCTGCTCAATTTTGGCCGGATTCATCAGGAACGCGACGTTGGCGCCCTGGCGAACCCAGGAGATTGCTTCAAAGGCGTCTCGCTCGTAACGCACATTTTCCTGGTTGCGGATAGCTTCTTCAGAAATTCCCAAGACACGTTCCAGCAACACGCGGTGCAATTGGACAACATCAAGTTCGCGCTGCAATGCGGGGAGATCACGCAGCGCATGTTGAATAGCATCCTGCTTTGCCCGCATTAAATATGGCCCTTGCCGCGTTACCGCGACGAACGCTGTGCCGTTTTCCCCGGCCTGCCCCAGCAGCGTGGTGGCGCTACGGCTTTCTGTGCGCAGATCAATCCGGTCAATATCAAAAAACTCTGCTGCCGCTTCCAGCATGCGCTCACGATCAAAATCCAGTAGACCATGGACAATGCGGTGCGTGGGAAGAATCACCAGGCCGCGGCTCTCCATGGGGATGAGCGTCATCATCACGAATTCATACGGCGCGTCAGGATCGGAGTCACCGATCGCTGCTCGGCGTTCGTTTCGATAGGCCAGCGCTGTTTCATACCGGTGATGGCCATCAGCAATCAGCAGCTTTTTGTCTCGCATTTTCTGCTGCACTGCCTGAATAAGCGCGGGATCATGAATTGTCCATACCCGATGCAGGGTCTCGTATTCATCCAGCAGCGAGATGTCAGGGTCTTCGTCCATACGGGATTTGAGCAGGCTCTCAATCTCATGCGCTGGATCGCTGTAAAGCATGAAAATCTGGCCAAAATGCGCGCGGGTGGCGCGTAACAGGTTCAGGCGGTCTGCGCGCGGCTTGGAAAGAGTTTGCTCGTGGCGATGCACAATGCCCTCGACATAGTCATGCAGACGGCCCAGCGCAATCAGCCCACGGCGTTCCTGCAAATCGCGCGTCCCCGGGACTGTAAACGTTTGAGAATAAGCGTAAATACCGGGTTGAGGCTCCTGCTTCAGGATGCCGCCTGAGCGCCAGTCGTGGAGATATTCCGCCGCCCTTGTATATACGTTGAATGTATCGGTATCGGTTTCGCCGGCCTTTCCTAAAATGATTCTTACCAGATTGTGCGTGTTCTTCTCGTAGTAATTGGACTGCATTTCCGGGGTAATCTTGTCATACGGTTGGGTCAGCACGTCTTCCAGCTTTACCTGGTCAGGATCGTAGTGAAGCGCTTTGAATGGAATGATTTCAGCCATTTTCAGTTGGTCTATTGCATTCTACCAAGCGAGACGGATAACCTGTTTCCAGCTCTCAAACATCTAACATTAAGAGCAGCTCGCAAAGGCCAAAGGCAACGGTGCAATGTCCAAGTTCCTGTCTCATGTCGGGGCGCGGCTGTGATAACATCGTGACAAAACGAGGTTCTAACATGGCCCGCTTCGAACGCCGCGGGTATGGTGCAAACCGTTCCCCCGGGCATTCATTAAAGGCGTCTGTTGCGCCGCTGGTTCGTTGCGCGTTGACACTGGCTTACTTGCTGGCTTTCGCAATTGCGGCAAGGGCTCAGGACGTGAACGTTCACATTGAGCCGAAGCCTCCTGCTCCCGCAAAAACTGTTGATTCCAAAGAAGATGTCGGAAACGCGGATCCTGCGCTGAAGAACCATGCCAAGCCCGGCATAGCCGTGGACGTAAACCTGGTGTTGGTTAACGTAACGGTGACCGACGATTGGAACCGTATTGTAACCGGCCTGGATAAAGAGAATTTCTCAGTCCTTGAAGGCAGTGAAGTCCAGCAGGTGCGGCATTTCTCCAGCGAAGATGCTCCCATTTCCCTGGGCGTGATCTTTGATATGAGCGGCAGCATGAATGACAAGATCATGAAAGCCCGCGAAGCCGTCATCGAATTTTTCAAGACGGCGAACCCGCAGGACGAGTTTTTCATGATCACGTTCAATGATCGGCCGGAACTGCGCGCGGATTTCACCAAATCAGTTGAAGACATTCAGGGCAAGCTGGTTTATACGGTTCCCCAGGGCAGTACGGCCTTGCTTGACGCCATTTACATGGGCGTAAGCAAGATGAAAGACGCGCGAAACAGCAAGAAGGCCCTGCTGATCATTTCCGATGGCGGCGATAACCACAGCCGTTACACTGAAAATGAGATCAAGGCCCTGGTAAAAGAGGCCGATGTGCAGATCTATTCCATCGGCATCTTCAGCGTGGCCCCATCACAGCCGGAAGAAGTTGCCGGTCCGGCGCTGCTGAGTGAAATTTCCAGTGTTACTGGCGGACGCTTGTTTACCATCAACAATCCCAATGAGCTGGCCGATGTGGCTACAAAAATTGGAATAGAGCTGCGCAACCAATATGTACTCGGATACCGTCCAAACAACAAGGTTAAGGATGGTCACTGGCGGAAAATCAAAGTGAAGCTTAATCCACCCAAGGGGTTGCCGCATCTAAATGTCTATGCCAGAACGGGATACTATGCGCCTTCGCAATAAAAAGCTTTTTGGAACATTTTTCTTTGTGCTGCTGGGCGCCACCTCTTTCTGGGGGACGCAAGGCCAAACCGTCACACCGCAGCAAAACCAGCAGCGGGTACAGGCCACGCCCCTCCCTCCGGATATTGATCCTTCTGACCCGGCACTTCCAGTTTGGGTACCCAAGCCAGCGGCTACTGCTGCCAAACCGACGCCTACGCCCACCATTGCACAGCCAGGGCAACAGACAGGCCAGATTCCCGGAAGCGAAGTAGGCGCGGTCACCAGGAATGGCGACAGATATACCTTTCGGTCACAGGTAAATGAAGTCACACTCTCCGCCACGGTACTCGATTCAAGGCGGCATCTCGTGACGAACCTGGCCGAAACTAATTTTGCGGTTTATGAGGACAATCAACCGCAGAAGATAACGTTTTTCAAGCGGCAAGACATTCCTGTTTCCATCGGAATCGTGGTGGACAATTCCGGCTCTATGCGCACCAAGCGCGCCGCTGTTACAAAGGCCGTTCTTAATTTGATCCAGGCCAGCAATCCGCAGGATGAAGTGTTCGTCGTGAATTTTAATGACGATCCTTACCTTGATCAGGATTTCACCAACAAGATACCACCGCTGCGTGAAGCGCTGGACAGGGTTGATTCGCGCGGCGGCACCGCGCTCTATGACGCCGTAATCGCTTCCGCCGATCACCTGGCTAAAGGCGCAAAGAAAGAAAAGAAAGTCCTGCTCGTGATCACGGACGGCGTAGATAACGAGAGCAGGGAATCACTTGAATCGGCCATTAGAAAGGTCCAGGACGATAACGGACCTACTATCTACACCATTGGAATTCTGGGCGACGAGCCGGGAATCAAGAGAGCCAAGCGCGCCTTGCAAAGCCTCTCAGACCAGACCGGCGGGGTGGCTTTCTTCCCCAAAGATCTGATGGAAGTGGATGAAATCAGCCAGGAAGTGGCGCGTGATATTCGGAACCAGTACACCCTTACCTATAAACCGACAAACCCGCGCAGCAATGGCGGATATCGCAAGGTGAAAGTGGAAGCGCGGGCACCCGGCTATAAAGATCTCCAGGTACGGACGCGCGATGGTTACTTTGCCGACGAAAAGCGCACGGCAGCCAAGCAATAACAATCATTTGAATTGGGAACTGCTCCGGAGCTGAAATTATTTTTGGCCGCCGGAGCATTCGTTTTTGCGATTAAAGACTAATCGCGGCTGTTACTGGTTCAAGGACCGGTATTTCCTCTATCGGCACCGGCGGCAGATTTGCCATGTCCATATGACCGTGAGGAAGATCAGAGATCAAGCGCAGAGATTGGTTGATGCTCTCGGCAAATTGATTCCTCGTCTTCTGCAATCGGCGCGCATAAACCGCAGCCACACGGCACAGGAGAAATCGATTATCGATCGTGCTTCCGGCAGCAAAGACTTTTGATGATCTGGTGCTTTTGTCAATAATCATAGGTTTCGCTCGCTTCTTCTTCGTGTAACTTGTGCTCTGGCGTCTCTTGCTCTTCGCAGTGGTCTTCCGGCAATTCCGCGTGGCCGCCCGATTTTGAGTGGAACGGCGCTATTTCGTGGAACATAAATTCTTTCTTTTAATTTTTGGCTAAGGGGAAGAACTCCAGAGGTTACTGACTTAGTTTCAGCAGGTCTGGAGAGTAAGGAAGAATTACTTGCTCACTGTTGACGGTACTCTGTTCAAGGGACTGTGTCAATTTATCCGTGAATCCACCCGCGACCGCTACCCCATCCTGTTTTTGAACAGATTGCCGCTGAAAACCCCGATTGGTTTGACCATATCGCTCTCCGTCCCGTAGTCTAAAAAGTCTGCTATGTCCCAACTGCCTGTGGCTGAAAACATTACCGAACTGGTTGGCAAGACCCCAATGCTCCATTTTCGCCGGATCGTGCCGGCGGACGCGGCGGACGTGTTTGCCAAGCTGGAATACCTCAACCCCGGCGGCAGCGTAAAAGACCGTGCCGCCATTGGCATGATCAAGAAGGCCGAAGAGCAGGGCCTTTTGAAGCCAGGATCGACCATTGTGGAAGCGACGGCAGGGAATACCGGGGTTGGCCTGGCCCTGATCGGTGTAAACAAAGGTTACCAGGTAGTAGTTTGCGTTCCGGAAAAATTTGCCGAGGAAAAAGTCAAAATCATGCGAGCGCTCGGCGCGAAAGTCGTCCGGACGCCGGACGAAGAAGGCATGCAAGGGGCAATCTCCAAAGCCAAAGAGCTTGCCGCAAAAATTCCCGGATCATTTACCGCTCTCCAGTTTGAAAATCCCGCCAATCCTGAGTTTCACCAGAAAACCACCGCTGAAGAAATTTTCGAACAAATGCAGGGCGCTGTTGACGCTGTAGTGATCGGCGTTGGCACCGGCGGAACGTTTACAGGCGTTGCCCGTTTTATGAAACGGAAATTGCCGGGCGTATATTGCGCCGCCGTTGAGACCGAGGGTTCTGTGCTGGGCGGGGGCCCCAAAGGGCCGCACAAAGTGGAAGGCATTGGCTCCAGTTTTATTCCCAAGACTTTTGACCCAGCCGTGTGCGACGAAGTCATCATGGTCACAGACAAAGACGCGTTCGATACGGTGGCGCAACTTGCTCGACTGGAAGGCGTCCTGGGCGGCTCCAGCGCGGGAGCCAATGTATTCGCGGCCCTACAGGTGGCAAGAAAACTTGGCAAAGGGAAGCGGGTTGTAACGATCATCCCCGATTCCGCCGAACGCTATATGTCAAAAAATATTTTTGAAGGCGGCGAGTAGCGTTTTCGGCAAACGCATCAGATTACGCCGGCAAACGGCGAAGTTCAGGAGCAAACAGCAGATGGCAAAGAAACCTGCCGGCGGCAAGAAACGACAGACCGGCAAATTCGGATTTTCCACCGCTTGCATCCACACGGGCCAGGAACCCGATCCCTCGACCGGAGCGATCGTAGTCCCAATTTTTGCTACGTCAACCTACGTGCAGGAGGAAGTGGGAAAGAATAAAGGTTACGAGTACGCGCGCGTCTCCAATCCCACGCGGACCCAGTTGGAAATCAATCTTGCAGCGCTGGAGTCCGCAAGCTCGGCGCATGTCTTTGCCAGCGGCATGGCGGCCGTGACCGCGGTTACACAATGCTTTCTGAAGCAGGGCGACCATCTGATCTGCGGGCACAATGTGTACGGAGGCGTGCCGCGCTACTTCAACCAGGTGATGGCCAACTACGGCGTGGAGTTCAGTTACGTCGATACGTCTGACCTGGACGCGGTAAAAAAGGCCATGCGCCGGAATACCCGCATCGTCTGGATTGAGACGCCAACAAATCCGCTGATGGTGTTGACCGACATCAGTGAAGTCTCCCGGATTGCTCACGCCGGCGGGGCAGAGGTGGTGGTGGACAACACTTTTATGTCTCCCTACTTCCAGCGGCCAATTGAATTTGGCGCGGACATGGTAATGCATTCAACCACGAAATTCCTGAATGGGCACAGCGACGGACTTGGAGGCATGATTGCGGCGACCAAACCGATTCATGCAGAAAAACTGGCTTTCATGCAGAAGACCTCGGGCGCGATTCTCTCGCCGTTTGAGTGCTGGCTGGTGCTGCGCGGAGTAAAGTCGCTGGCGGTACGCATGGAAAAGCACGATGAAAACGGCCGTGCCGTGGCCGACTTCCTGCGCAACCACCCCAAGGTGAAGCAGGTGCTTTATCCGGGTTTCTCCGATCATCCGCAGCATGCGCTGGCCAAGCGGCAGATGAGCGGCTTTGGCTCCATGATTACTTTTGAGACCGGTTCTTTTAAGAATGCCAAGAAGATGCTGGCCAAGGTTCGCGTCTGCTCACTGGCTGAATCATTGGGAGGCGTGGAAACGTTGATCTCGCATCCGGCCACCATGACGCACGCCGCGCTGGGAGAAAAAGGAAGAAAAGAAATCGGGCTCACCGATGGCATGGTACGGATTTCTGTGGGTATAGAGGATGTGGAAGATCTGCTGGCCGATCTGGACCAGGCGCTGGCCGCGATTTAAGTCTTTACACAGAGGACACAGAGGAAAGCAAAGACATTTTGCCGCAGATTGAGGTGCATGAAAAGCTATGCTGCGGCTGAAATTCATTAAAAGCGGTACGGGCAGTAGCTATGAGACCGCTAGTCGTCTGCGACCTGTGCGAATCAAATCTTCATATTTGACGTAAACATCCGTCGCTAGCTCATTCAACTCTCCGCGGGCATTTTCAAATCTGCGGCGCTGCGTGTCCCGCCATTCGGGCGGTATCTCGTTTCTTCTGGGCAGCCCCGAACAGGGAAAGGTATGTTGGGCCACTGCTTCTAAAAGTTTTTGCACAACCTCAAGCAGATTTGCTCGTCGAGATTCAAGCTCAAAGTCCATAAATTCAAAATCTGGATTTCTGCACAGCCAAACAAACTCTTGTAGTCCCTTCAACAGTTTCAATTCAAATGAGCCGCCAAAATCTGTATCCCTAATGAAGCTAAGGGCGTCGCTATCGCTGGAAAGCAGCTGACGAATCTTAGAAAAGAGGGCTCGATCCATGTCGGTATGTTCTGGGGATGCCGTAGTGCTCCCAGAAGTAGCGACTTTCACATACCATGCATCACGGTGTGCTTTGAGTTCACTTTCTGTGAATTTTCGACCTCTCGGATGTTGCGGGTCATAGTGTCCCACTTCAGCGTGGCAGTCAAAGCATAACGGGATTGCGTTATCAAGTACATCAAGCCCGCCTTTGCTCTCTGGAACTATGTGATGCAGTTCGATGTTTGTTCCGCAAAACTTATGGCATAAACAGCAATTTCTTCCACACAGGACGAGTGCTGTCTCCACATCTTTTTGCGAGAATGGCATTAGATGTCTAACCTATCGAAGGTTCCTGCATTTTTCAGTTGACAAGGTTTCCTTCTATCTGTCATAAGTAGTGACAGAATGAATCGGTATTCCACGCGTGAAGCTGCCCGGATGCTGGGGTTGGATTGGAGAACAATCCAACGTTACATCGCTGCTGAGAAAATACCAGTACCACCGCTGGAGAGGGTTGGCGGTGGGAGGTTCCGGATTTGGACAGATGGTGATATTGATAAGGTCCGCAAGGTCCTGCCGACGATCGCAAATGGCAGGAAGACAAGGTATAAGAAGAAGCATTCAGTAGTCAGCAGTCGGCAGTCAGCGAAAGCAAAAAAGAAGCCGCTGGCGTGGGCGCCTGCGGTCCACAAGAAAAACAAAAACAAACGGAAGAAGTAAAAAAACAAAACCTAACGGGCAGCGCCCGGTGTTAGAAGCACCGAACGCGCCCTAACCGAAGTCGCCTACAAAGGAGGCAACCATGGCTGTAAACAAAAGTAAACGCTCTATCCACCTAACGCAACCAGAACCCCAACACACGAAAACCTCGCGTGCCGCACGCCCCAAACCCGAGCGCGGCCAACTTAACGGCAATCCGGAACCCGCCGAACCGATGCCGGTGCGGGCCCATGTCTACCGGGCCATCGCAGACATGAACGGCGGATTCGAACACGTCATCGAAGTACTGCAAACGTTGCAAAAGATTAAACATCTCCCAGCGGACAGCATCAAGGGGATTGAGAACCAGATTGCCAGGATTCGCGCCGAGGCCAACCGTGATTTGATGGCGGTGCTCAGCGAGCGCGAACTGGCCAACGCCGGCCACTTCCAGCGCCTCTGCATGGAGCCGGGAAGCGATACGCCGCACGCGGCTGGAAAGCACTAGCAAAAATTACCCACGGGGCGCTGCAGCACCGGGTGTGGCGCCCCAGTGTTCCCCCCTTTCACGAACTGCATTTGGTCCGCTGGCTTGTTGCTGGGATTTGACCGAGAATAATTCTGTAAGGACCGCTTTCCCACGTCTATGTTATTTTCATTTTGTATTGTTTCGTACTTGATTCGCTCCAAGGGATCAGCTATACTTTGGCTGCGCCCCAGGGTGTGGCGGTGTAGATCTTTGAAAAATAAGCAATTAGCGCTCAGCAATCAGCGATCCAGCCAAACACGGCGCTCTTTGCGACCCTCTGCCGACCGGACACTAAAAACCGGAAAACAGGGCTGAAATTGACGGTGATTTAGAGCCTAAAAAACCGGAAAAAGAAGCTTCAACCGCTCGGTCACCGCTCGGTCGAATTGCACTTTCGCTTTTGTTTTCAACAAAGCTCTATGGGGGGTGGGGGTCGTGGCTGAAGGACGCAGGCAGAGGGCCGCAAAATCGCAGTCATCGGCGCGGAATCGCTACATCGTCCGTGATTCAAAGACAAGAATCTCAACCAGTAATTTAGGTTGAGTTGGTGTCTAGATGGTGTTTTCGTCGATCCAGGCAAGATATTCCTGGCTGCCGGCGGTCACTTCCAGCATCACGCATTCCGGAAGATCGTAAGAATGCAGTTCTTTCAACGCATCGCGGACGCGCTCATAAAGTTCAGCCTGGGTTTTGATCAGCAGAAGCCATTCCCGCGCCGTTTCCACTTTGCCTTGCCAGCGGTACACCGATTCAATCTGCGGAACAATGTTCACGCAGGCAGCCAGCCTGCGCTCGACCAGGGCGTGAGCGATCTTGCCGGCTTCTTCCTGTGATCCGGCGGTGGTGAGGATGAGTCGCGCGTTCGTCATGGATATCTTTCAGTCCGAGTGTATCAATCAGTGTGGCTGCGCGCATTGTTGTACCGGCAGAGTTAATATCGTAAGGATCGGCTTGAAACCATTTTCAGCCGGATTGCAACTAACCGGAGTTCTGTTATGAGGACAACAATTAAATTTGGGACTTCCGGCTGGCGCGCGATTATCGCCGAAGAGTTCACCGTCGAAAATGTGCGCCGGGCCGTTACAGGCATTGCAAAATACGTAGCTTCAAAAAAGCCGAACGGCGCCCGCGTGATTGTGGGACGCGATCCACGATACATGGGAGAGCGTTTTGTCACTATTGCCGCGGACGTGCTTAGCTCTTATGGCGTGAAGCCACTGGTGATTGCCGATCCTGCTCCAACTCCCGCGATTTCTTATGAGGTGATCCGGTCAAAGACCGATGGCGCAATCAATTTCACCGCGTCACACAATCCGCCGGAATACAGCGGCATTAAGTTCTCTACTCCTGACGGCGCTCCTGCTTTGCCGGAAGCCACCAGCGCGATTGAATCACTGATCGCAAGCAATGGTGACGTTTCTGGAGCTGCTTCAAAAGCACAGGTTGCAAACATCGATCCTAAGCCCGCTTATCTGGCGCGGCTCAAAGAGATTGTTGATCTGCCGCTAATTCGGAATTCGGGATTGAAAGTTGTTTTTGATCCGCTCTGGGGCGCAGCTCGCGGCTATTCCGATGAACTGCTCAGGGACGCGGGTATCCCGATTGCCACGGTTCACGACGTGCGCGACGTACTTTTTGGCGGCCATGCACCTGAGCCGGAAGACCATCTCCTGAATGAAATGCGCCAGAAGATGAAAGAGACGGGCGCTCGCATCGGTATTGCCACTGACGGAGACGCCGATCGTTTTGGAATCGTGGACCAGGATGGCACGTTCATCCAGCCCAATTACGTCATTGCCGTGTTGTTCGATTATCTGGTGGAAAGCCGCGGCTGGAAAAATGGCGTTGCCAAGTCTGTTTCCACCACCAATATGATTAATGCTCTGGCGGAGCATCACAAGGTGCCGCTGCATGAAACGCCAGTCGGATTCAAATACATTGGCGAACTGATCAAGCAGGACAAGATCGCCATCGGTGGCGAAGAGAGCGCCGGGCTTTCCATCCGGAATCACGTTCCGGAAAAAGACGGCATCCTTGCCGGATTGCTTTGCTGTGAAGCCGTGGCCAGCCGCAAGAAGCCGATTGGTGAGCAGATCAAAGATTTATTTGGCAAAGTTGGTTCCTTTTATGCCCGCAGAGAGAACTTCAGCTTGACGCCGGAACTGAAAGCGAAGTTCACTAGTAAGATGAAAAGCGACCCAGCCGAACTTTCTGGCCACAAGGTAAAACAGGTGGGCCGGGCGGATGGTTTAAAGTTGATCATGGACGATGGATCGTGGGTTTGTTATCGCGTGTCCGGCACGGAGCCGGTGGTGCGGATTTACTCTGAAGCCAGCTCGGAAAAAAGTCTCGACAAACTTTCTGCCGCGGCGCGCGATTGGATCAAACAATAATGGCGGAGAAAATTAAAAGCGGAAGGGAACATATCTATCGTCTACGCCACAAGCTGGCAGCGACAGGGATCGGCATTTTGCTTTGCATCATCGGATACTACGCCGTGTTCGGCGCCAATGGCCTTATGGACTACCAGCAAAAGCGCCGCGAGTCGAGCGAACTTGACCGCCAGATCAAGGCCCTGCAACAACAAAACGGCGGCATGGAACAGGAAATTAAAGCTTTAAAGACCGACCCCAAAACCATTGAAAAAGAAGCACGTGAACGGCTCCACTATGCCCGTCCCGGAGAGGTGGTTTACACCGTCTCCCCGCCGGCAGTTGCGCAGCCGCCAGAGAAGAAGTAGCTTTAACTTTTTGAGGAAAATTTGAGCCACCCTTGCGCGTAGGGGCCAGATCAAATTTTCTCGTCACCTTTTTCGCCGTAGTAACTCAATTGAATCAACCCGGCAAAGCTGCTGAAAGCATTGCTGAAGCAACAACATCCTCTGAGGAGATAACGTTAACCAAATGAAGAAACTTCTGTTAGTTGGATTTGCACTCACGTTTTTAACATCCACACTGTCCCTGGCCAAAGACAAGGCGCCCAAAGAAACCAAGATGAGCGGCTGGGTCAGTGACGAGAAATGTGGGGCCAAGGACATCGACAATGCCGATTGCGCCAAGAAGTGCGCGGAGAATGGATCGAAACTGGTCTTCGTTTCTGAAAAAGACAAGAGCATCATCAATGTGGACAATCAAGACGCATTGAAGGGACACGAAGGGCATCACGTAAGCGTCACGGGAAAGCTTGATAATGGCACGCTCCATGTGGACAAAGTGGCGATGCTGAAGCAGTCCGACGAAAAGAAGTAAGTCAAAGCGTTTAATTCTGATTTCCCCAAAAGGCGGTTACAAAAGCCGCCTTTTTTACGCTTCTTAATCCCGTCCATTTGTTACTTAGGTGTGGAACGCACCTGCACGAATAGCACATTAGAAACGGCGAAAACTGGGTTATCATGGCAAAGAATGGACCCAATAATCAGATCAAAACGCGGCTTCTCGCCGGCAGGCATTTGTGTGGCAGTGTTCTGTCTTTTGCTTACAGTTGGTTGTGTCATCTCGCCGCGGCGAACGCTGGGCGGTGGCGGCGCTACGCCAACGCCAACTCCCACTGGCTCGCCAACTCCAACCGGCTCGCCAACTCCAACACCTGTCGCCACGGGCAAGCTTTATGTGATGGACAGCAATTCGAACACACTTTTACGTTTTGACAATGCTTTTACAGCCAGCGGCAATATACAACCGGCCGCGACCATTGTGGGAACAGCCACCTCATTTAACCTGCCAGGCTTTATAACGCTAGACACCGCTCATGACAGTTTATACATTGCCAATACTCAAGATCTCTCAGTCTTAATGTACGACGGCGTTAGCACCAAGGCTGGCAATATTGCTCCCAGCCGAGCGATTTTTGGCCAAGCGACGAATCTGTTGAATCCCACCGACGTCGCTTTGGATAAAGTCAGGAATCTGCTCTATGTTGCCGATGATCTCACTATCCATGTGTATGCCTCCGCTTCAACTGCGAACGGCAACCAGGCGCCTGTGCGTGAGCTGACAACGAATTTCCAACTATCTGGAATTTTTATTGATGGAGCCAATGACCGCCTTTATGTCGCCGATCAGGCCGGTAATGCAGTTGCCGTTTACGATCACGCCAGCACGCTAGCCAGCGGCCTGATCACGGCCAATCGCGCTGTGCAGGGCCCAACCAATACTCACCTCTCGGGTCCGGGAAGCGTTCAGGTGGATGGAGCGGGACGTCTTGTGGTGAGCAACGCTTTAGCGCCCAGCATTACCATTTACGCGAACGCGGCAACGGCTGATAACGACATTGCTCCAGTTGCTGAGATCAAAGGCACCAATACCGGCATCTTCCTGCCAACTCAAGTATTCGTTGACACAACGGGCACTGGAACTCTGTACAACGCTGACCCCGGGGCTGCCAGAGTTGCCGTGTGGGGCAATTTGAATACGACCAACGGCAATACTGCGCCAACGCGTGTCATTGGAGGCGCGGCTACAGGGATCACCGTGAGCGGTCAACTAGGTGTAGCATTCGACAATACAAGGTAAAAGCTCTTCCCAGCCGCAACTTGATTTTATCGAACGACCCCTTGGAGCGGAGAGCTTGCCGTGGCATAGAGTTTGCGAGGCATTCTGCCGGCCAGGTAAGCTGCGCGTCCGGCAATTACTGCGTGCTTCATCGCTTCCGCCATCAGCACAGGATTTTCAGCGTGCGCGATCCCGGAATTCATCAGCACGGCGTCCGCGCCCAGTTCCATGCCGATGGCGGCGTCAGAGGCTGTTCCCACGCCCGCATCCACAATCAGTGGAACTTCCGTGATCATTTCCCGCAGGATCTGGATGTTGGCGGTATTCTGGATACCCATCCCGCTACCAATGGGAGCACCTAACGGCATGATCGCGCTCGCGCCCGCATCCAGCAGCCGTTTGGCGACCACGATGTCATCTGAGGTATAGGGAAGCACTGTGAACCCTTCTTTAACCAGGACGCGCGTGGCTTCAATTGTCGCCTGAACATCAGGGTAAAGCGTTTTCTCGTCTCCGATGACTTCAATTTTTACCCACTCAGAAAGCCCAACCTCGCGCCCTAGTCGCGCCGCGCGGATGGCTTCATCGGCTGTGTAACAGCCCGCTGTATTGGGCAGAAGAAAATACTTTTTGGGATCGATAAAATCCAGCAGCGATTCCTTGCTCCGGTCCAGGTTCACCCGGCGTACTGCGACAGTGACCATCTCCGCACCGCTGGCTTCAATGGAGCGGGCCGTTTCTTGTCCTGACTTGTATTTACCGGTGCCGACGATCAGGCGCGAGCGGAATTGCCGGCCTGCAATGATCAAAGGGTCCATAGGGATATTGTAATGCGTGACCGCCCGTCAATGCGCAGTAGTCTGCCGGATCGAGATGCCGCCCGAATAAAAGACCGGCTTACCGTGCCGACTCTACCGGCCAATTCTCGACCGCGCTGCGGCCCGTTGATTTATCCCACTGTGTGGTATATCTTACTAAGTGGTATACATCGAGTCGAGCGTCTTTACTGTGCGGCTTCACCAGTTGGCCGGAGCGTCATCCCTTGACGTGCTCAGCAGCATCCAGGCCGACCTGTTGAAGAATCCTGTGCGTGGAGATTTGGTGCAGGGGCTCGGCGGGGATTCGTAAAGCGCGCTGCTCGAATCCTGCGCGCGGCAAGGGCAAGCGTGGTGGCTACCGATATCTGTTTTTGTACCTGCAGAATCAGGACCGCATTCACTTGTTATATCTGCTGGACAAAGATGAGCAGGAAGATTTATCGAGTGACGAGCGGAGAGTGCTGCGGGCATTGGTGACCAGGATTAAGAAAAGCCACGATTAAGCAAGCAACATTACAGAAAAACGTAGGGGCGCCGCGATGAAGCAAACGGGAAAAAAAAGAAAAATCAAAATCTTCAATGATTTGAAGCAATCGCTGCATCAAGCTTTGGAGTATGAGCAGGGCAGGAAAGGCGGTTTACGTGTTACCGAGCTGCCGCCGCCACCCAAGCCCCTGAGCCCCCGGCAGATCCGCGCCATCCGGCAGTCCTTCAACGTAAGCCAGGCGGTGTTTGCTCGGATCATCAATGTGAGCCCTAATACGGTGGAAAGCTGGGAGCAAGGAGCCCGTCGACCGCGGGAAGCAAGTTTGAAGCTGCTCACCATTGCACACCTGCATCCCGAAGTGCTTTGGGCGCGGGAGTAAAAGAGCTAGTAGGGCATCATCCCACCGGCGCGGTCTCAATCGGGTGTGGCTCCTGGTAGATTTGCTCAATCTGCTGTTTGTACTTGGCTTCAATGATGCGGCGCTTGAGCTTCAGCGTGGGCGTGATCTCGCCCGAGGCAACGGTAAACTCATCCGGTACCACCACGATCTTCTTGATGGTTTCAAAGTGCGCCAGCCGCTTGTTCAGGTCTTCCACAATCCCGCGATAAAGGTTGCGCACCTTGTCTGACGCAACCAACTCCTGACGTGACGTGAAGAGGACACCATTGGCGCGCGCCCAATCTTCCAATAAGGGGAAATGGGGTGAGATGATCACGGAAGCATACTTGCGCTTGTCGCCGATGATGGCGGCCTGTGCGACCAGCACATTGGCTTTCAGGGCGTTTTCAATCGGTTGAGGCGCAATGAACTTGCCGCCGGAGGTCTTGATGAGATCTTTCTTGCGGTCGGTAATGCTGAGGAAGCCGGCGCTGTCCAGTTCGCCAATGTCGCCTGTCTTAAACCAGCCGTCGACAAAGGAATTGCGAGTCTCTTCAGGCATGTTCCAATAACCCTTGAAAACGGTCGGCCCTTTGACCAGAATCTCGCCGTCTTCAGCGATCTTGAGCTGCACACCCTCATTTACCTTGCCGACCGATCCAATCTTAAAAGCTCCGCGGCGGTTGACGGAGAGAGTTGGCGAAGTTTCCGTCAGCCCGTAGCCTTCCATGATAGGAATTCCCACGGAACAGAACCACTCTGCCATGTCCTTGCCCAGGGGAGCGCCGCCAGAGAAATACGCTCTGCTGCGACCGCCAAATCCCTGGCGTATTTTGGAAAATACCAGCTGGTTGGCCAGCTTCCAGCGCAGATCCGGGGGCGTTTCTCCACGCGCGATTTCGTCTTTATGTCTTTCGCCAATTCGCACTGCCCAATCAAAAATCTTCCGCCGCAAGCCATGGCCGGCCCGACGCTCAGACTCGGCGCGCACCTTTTCATAGACGCGCGGCACCGCCACAATAATTGTGGGTTTGGCTTCCTGCAGCATCTGCGGAAGCTGGTCGAAAACAGCGCAATAGGCAAGGCTTACGCCGTCCAGATAACAGACGTAATCCACGTGGCGCGCGGTGACGTGAGATAGCGGAAGGAATGAGAGATATACGTCACCGGGTGTCCACTCCGCTTGTTTGCTGGCCATGATGGCGCAAGTAGTGAGATTGCCGTGGCTGAGCATTACGCCTTTTGACGTTCCGGTGGTTCCTGAGGTATAGATCAGCGTCGCCAGATCTTCCGGTGTGATTCGATGCGCTTCTTCGTCAAACTGCGGATCTTCTTCCTGCGATGCGGAGTTGATCAGGGACCACATGGGAATTACATTGACTTCACTAATGTCATCCATCACAACAATTTTTTCCAGTGAAGTCTGCTCCCGGATGGATTGGATCTTGCGCAGCTGTTCCGGCGTGGAAACAAAGATCACACGCGCGCCGGAATTCTGCAAGAGATACAGAGTCTGGTCGGCCGTGAGCGTGGCGTAGATAGGGACGTCAATGATTCCAGTGGTTACGCAGGCAAAGTCGGCAATCATCCACTCCGGCCGATTCTCACCCAGGATCGCAACGCGGTCGCCTTTGTGGATTCCCCATTGCTTCAAGACCCTGGCAAGAGTAGCCACATAACCATAGAGCTGGCGGGAAGAGATAACCTGCCATTCACTGCCGCGCTTGAACATTACATGACGTTCCACATCGTGCGCGATTGAAGCAAAGAAAATGTCGGCGAGAGTGTTGATTTCCATACTTAGGGTCCCGTTTCTACGCCTTTAAGGACAATGGCCACGACCGAATCAGTCAGGCTGGAGAGGTGGTAATCGCGGTCCCGGTCGCGATCGGAAAGGATCCACGTGGTAACTATCTCATCCACGGCGCCAAAGAAGCAATGAGCGGCGATGGTAATGGAAATGTCGGCCCGAAAAACTCCGGCTTCCTGCCCTTCATGCAGAACGCCTTTGATCACGTCAAAATATTCCACCAGGAGATTATGGGAAAACTGGCCAAGAAACTTGGCGCTATGCCTGAGCTCAGTCTGGAAGACGATGGCCAGACTGCGGTTTGAGCCCAGGGATTCCAGGTGAAGAAAGGCGAGACGGCGTAATTTTTCCCGCGGATCAGCCAGCTGGTCGAGCGAACTCCGTGCCCGCTGGATGAACCGGTGAAAAGCGGAGTCAATCGACGCCATCAGCAATTCGTCTTTGTTCTTAAAATATAGATAAATAGTGCCGTCGGCCACACCGGCGCGGCCGGCGATTTCCGCTACTCGAGAATGGAAGAACCCGTGCTCGGCGATGACCTCAATGGCTGCGTCCAGAATGCGCTGGTACTTGTCTGACGTGCCATTGGCTGACCGTGCAGCTGTTTGTGAAGGCCGTTTAGCCATGAGAGAACCTTGAATTTACTTGGATTTGCAGGGTAGCGCAACTTCTAAATTTGGCCTAATCCAGCCACGCAAACCTCAAATTTAGCTTGAGAATTCCAACCCAAGGTGTAGGATGCGAAAGCGCAAGGCGGAGCTGCTGCCGCATGCTGTGGCAGGACCAAGCTTGAACGAATATGGGGGCCATTCATGAAGAAATTGCTGGTTTTTGTCATCTTCCTCATTGCGAGCACGGCGCGGCAAAGTCCGGCCATGGGCCTGCATGCAAGTTCCCAAAGCGGCGGTGACGATATCCTGATGCTGTTCGCGCCTCAAGCGGGCGATCCCGTGCACATTGTGCAGGCATCTTTTGGGGCTGACAACGTGCTGCTGGACGCTCATTTGGAAAACAAGAGCCACAATAAAATCCAGGTTTACCGCCTTGGGTGGGTGGCGGTTAAAAAGGATGACATAAGGATGGGCCGAGGCGAGTTGGTAACAGTCCCGGAAAAGGTAGATACCACCGCCGAGTTCGACATTTCGGCAAGCGCCGTTCCGTCCAAAGAAGACTTGTCCAGACATCCGGCAGGCGTTGTTGTTTATGTTGCGGAACTGCAATTTCAGGATGGCACCAAGTGGCAAGCCGATGTTAAAAAGCTTAAAAAAGAAGCCATTGACATGCTCAAATAGGACGGCTTGGATTATTGCGGCTGCCGGCCATACCAATTTAAAAATTGGCGAAACGCCTTGCCCCGATGGCTATGTTCGCGTTTTTGCTCCAGCGGAAGTTCCGCAAACGTCTTACCGAGAGCAGGGAAGTAAAACAGCGGGTCATAACCAAAGCCCTGAGTCCCGCGAGGGACGGTCAGAAGTTCTCCCGGTGCTTCGCCCGTGAAAGTGGCAAGGGTCTCTCCATCCTGAGCCATCGCAATCACACAGACATATTTTCCTGTGTATCGATCTTGATTTAGGCGCTTCAGTTGAGCAATGAGCGCGGCATTGTTAGCTTGATCGTCCGAATTTTGGTCCAATGCCACGCCTGACTGAAGTACGGCGGCGTAACGGGCCGAATGTACGCCCGGAGATCCATTGAGCGCGTCAACCGCCAGCCCTGAGTCTTCCGCCAACACCAACTCACCCGGCGACAGACGGCTGTAATACTCGGCCTTGATTCTGGCGTTTTGCTCGAAAGTGCTCCCGTCTTCAATGGCAGGTGGCACTTCAGCCATGCGCGGCAACGGATCGAGCGCAATGGACAACGCCTGCGCCGCTTCACGGAACTCGCGTACTTTTCCAGGGTTGGTGGTGGCTAAATAGATCCGAGGCATCTCAAAAAGTCTTCCATGCGAGAAGTTTTACGAGATTAGCGCACTCCGAGAAATCCGAAAAGTGCAACGCCAATCCCCAGGATGGTGCTGATAAAAGACAGTTGCCAGAACAGCTTTGCTTCCGCCAGCAGGGCTATTGAACAAAGGACAATTGAAATTTCCAGAAATAGTTCTGCGCCGTCATAATAGTCCGCTCGTCGCTCCACTAAATCTCTTTCGCGCTCCATCTCTTTGGCGTTCTCCTGGATATTTACTGCGCCGGGCTTGTGGCTGGAGGATTTGTTTTCGTGCTTTTCCCCGGCAGCGTTGGCTTGCTTGCCATGCTCTTTAGCAGCTTCGTCGTTGGCAGGAGATTCTATCTTAGCGGACTCACCTTGCTCCTTCTTATCTTCCTTGCCATCAGTCGTCGAATCGGGTGTTAACAGCGGACGCAAGATGGAAGAGTCCCGTGCTGGACTACTGCATCCATGCTCGGGCGGCGTGCCGCATTCTTCGTCGAGTGATTTCTTGTAGTCCTTGAGTGCCAGCTCTTTCCCATTGGGCAACAGCGCCGCTACTTCGGCCGTTGCGCCGTATTCATGAGCGCGACTGTGCTTGGCCTGGTAAAAGTTCCACTCGTCCACAATCTTGCCCTGGATCAGGCCTTCTTCCGTGTGGGTACGATGTCCCATCAATGTGGCTATGGCCAGCAGAACTGCCACAATCGCCATGGTGAGGCCGATCCCTTTTTCGCCACTTTGATGCGCGTGCTCCGCGCCTTCTTTAAGTTCTTCTTCTAAGCTCATTTGCTTCCTTCCTCAAGACGGGTGCAGCCGGATGAAATGCCTGTGTGTTCAAAAGATTGCCCGTTCCTGATTGCGCGATTCTTTTCCTGTTTGAGTGGAGCCGGCAACGTCAATTCCGATGAAGAAACCTGAGACGCTTCTGTGGCCGGGCCTCGGCCGGGACATCATCATATTTCAGGACGCTGATTGAACCATCCACTTCAAGCACCGCCAGCGCGGCATCGCCAATGCAGGCCACCCCGTGCTCCCGCAGGGCGCGATTCAATTCATCCATGGAAATGTGCTCTTTTGCCATGTGCGCGGTAATGCATTCGCCATTGTGGATTAAAAGAGTCGGTGATCCCTGGATCATTTTTCTGAACCCGCGATTTAACCCTGAGACTTCCGCCAGCAGGAAATTCAAAGTGAGCAGAACCAGCGCCGCCGTTGCGCCGCCCATCAGGGACGTGTCCGGGCCGGTCATGGCATTTTGCACTGAATTGCTGAGAAGCAGCAGAAGCGTGAGATCGAACGGCGTCATCTGGCCGACTTCGCGCTTTCCCGTCAGCCGAATGCCAACCAGCACCAGCGCATAAACCGCCGTGGTGCGGAGTGCTATCTCCAGGACCGTATGCCATTGTGTGAGCATTGCGCCGATTGTAGCTTTTCAGCGCCGAATTGCAAATTTGTATTTCATGCGAGAACTTGCAGACCGGCGCTGGGCTAAAGCATTTTCACCGGTTCGCGCGCCTGGCTGGCGGCAAGGGGACAGATTGAGGCAGCTTTGCTAAAATGGTTGAGTTGCTTCCGCAACCTGCGCGCCCTTAGCTCAGCTGGATAGAGCGTCTGACTACGAATCAGAAGGCCGGGAGTTCGAATCTCTCAGGGCGCGCCATCATTTCTTCTTTTTATTCACTAACTCATAACCACACCGCATCTCACCGTTTTTCGGTGAAACCAGATTGTAAGCGTTTATTCTTCTGGCGGTCAGCGACATTTCGAAGTCCGTTATCTCCCGGGACACAGAGCCAACTGTCGTCCGTACCAAGAGCAGGAATCTGACGGCACGTAATCATTGTGCAGGAACGTAACTTCCATACAGACTGACAACGCGGCAACGAAAACCGGATCAATTGCAGGTCCAACATCCTTGTGCACCAAAGACGGCGCTGCCTCTTTCTGCACGATCAGCACAATCAGATTTGGCGAAAAGAAGTATTTGGAATCGAGCTCTATGGTTTCATTTTGGGAATTTGTCAGGCCAGAGAAAAGGGGAAATCGATAGCGAATCATATCTTGGAGTGTTATTGTTTGGTGGCGTGGCAGGATGATTCATAAATGATCCTGAGTGCAGCGAGTATCTCTGTGGTCGACAGCCAGACTATCTTAGAAAGCTCTTATTACCGAGAGGGAACTAACTGTTACCTCTGTTACGAAATCCGCTAAAGACGAAATGGGGAGTAAGCTTTGAATCGATTCGTTGTGTCCAGGAGGAGTTCATTCGTGATTGTCGCGGCGCTGGTGTGCGCGCTAGGGCTGTTCGTCATTCGGCCGGTCACCCGGATGCGGGCGGCATCGACCAGCCAAGATGACAAGTCGCCCACTGCGGCCTATATACCGAAAGCGCAGCTTTGCGCAACGACGCCCGTTGGACCGCAGGCCCTGTGCTCCGTCATTCCTGGCAATATTGGTCCCGATCCAATGCTCGACCAAACGATCGCCTACAACGGCATCAACGGAGCTCGTCCCACATCACCGGCGACCGATGTTCAGACACCGTTCGATAATCTGTCATGGCAGACCTTCGTTGCGCTCAATTGGACTCTGGGCAAAGAGAGCCAGCCCGCCAGCCAGGGCCTGCAGGGAAATGGCCGGCGCGTATGGGAAGGCTGGGCGCGCGTTGCGGACGTGTTTGGCAACGGGCCGGTGCAGGCCAATTGCGGCACGCCACCTCCGGGTGTGATGGTCTTCTCTATCGCATCCAACGGCAAGGGCCAACCGGTGGGACAGAACGAGGAGTACATTCAGGCGGCGACCGACGATCCGCTCATTGACGTTTCAGGCAATTGGACGATCTACGAACGGCGCATCAACAACATTGAAGTCGCCTATCTACGCGCGCCAAACGGTAAAACCGCCTGGACGCTGACGACGCAACAGGGACAAAAGACCATGGTGAGTCAAGGCGGCATTGTCGACTTTCCATCTGCAGGGCCCACGGGTGTGCCACGTACCGGCGCAATCGAAGTTAAGGCGGCGTGGCGCATTCTTGATCCGGCACAGCGCGAGCAGAACAAGAAGAAATATTACCTTGTGCCGGCGTTGCTCAAGGTAGCGCCAGATCTGGTTACTCAGAAGACGGCGGTCTGCGCGGCCGTCGACATGGGACTGGTTGCGATGCATATCATCCAGAAGAACCCCCAAACCAAAAATGCACTCAAGCCGGAATGGTTTTGGTCGACATTCGAGCACATAGACAACGCGCCCATCGCCCAGAAACCCTGTGACCCGACATCTCCTTCAACCTGCGCGTGGTTTGGCAATCTCAACTGCACGGCCGATCTTACTAAGCCCGCCTCAGGCTATTCCTACTTCAATCTGTCCCAGCGGGGTGCTGCGGTGAACCAATCTCCGCAGCAGTCGAAGACGGGCCCGCGATTCGCCTGGAATTCCACAAGACCCTTCGCCAAGAACTATCTTGTTCCCCCCGGATTCGGCACCCAGGTTTCGCGCTGCTGGGCCGTCTACTCGATTACTGACGAGCTCAACCGCCAGTGGCGTGGAGAGCTCGCCAAAGTCGGCTCCGTGTTCCAGAACTATATGCTGGTCGGCACGCAGTGGGGCGCCAGCATTACCTCCACGCCCGATCCAAAGGTCCCCTCTGACGCCGTGCCGAGCTATTTGTCTAACACCGTCGTCGAGACCTATCTACAGACGCTTTACGATAGGAACAATCCCTTTGGCACCGGTTCCTGCGTATCATGCCATTCCGCAGCGGTGCTTCCGGCTGCGCCAACCGTATCGTCTAACTTGAGCTTCCTGCCATTCCTTGCGAAGCCTGCGCTCGTCCGCCAAAAGCTGGACAAGATGGTGCAACAATTGAAACTAGAAGCGAAGCCTTCGCCAAAATAGAGACCGTCCGGCGAAGGACGCAAGGAGATCATTGCAGTAGCGATGACAATCCAAGCGGATTAAGAAGCGGCTTCGGCGCTCTCTGGAACGCCGAAGCCCTTCCGCTAAGATCACAAAAGTCCCAGTTGTTTTATTGCTGGTTGCAGATTGCTGAATGCAGACTGCTGATTTCCCTGTCTCTACACAATCTGTAACCCGAACGCTTCGCGCGACCTGGGACGTGAGTTCAGTTTTCGGGCTGGCCTTTCGTTTCAGAGATTTCCCAGCCATTTCTTCAGCTTCAGGGTACAGTAAGCCCGGGCCGGTATCACATGCCACAAAACTGAACATCGGGGGATTTCAGTGAAGAGGTGTTGGAGGATCGCCGCGCTTGCCGTGACCGCTGTGTGCTGTGGGTGCTCTACAAGGCTCACTGTGGGCGTCATGTCTGGCAAGTGGGAAGCCGGGCAGCATCAGGACTGCATCTTTAAGGCAGATCAGCTTTATTGCGTTGCCCCTGGTGTGGACGCGATGGGAGTCCGTTTGCTGGCCAGAACCAAAGAGGGAATGCCGATTCCGAGGCGCATGATGCTGTTCTCAAACTCGGTGGAAATAATCCATGTCTTTGAGCGCAAACGGAGCGAGGATTGGAACGATAAAAACGCCGGCACGGAAACCTATGTAGTGAAATTTTCGGAACGGCCCATCAAATATTCGACATGGGATTGCCTTAAGAGAGGGGGTTCAGCCGCAATTTCCTGTGCGCTTTCAGTAAAGCCATCGGAAAAGACGATGCCTTTCTTTATCCGAAAAGAAGAAGAGGCCCAGATGGACGATGTGCTGAAGGCGATGAATATGGACGGATTGCAGGCGAAGTGCGGGAAGCCTGTCTCTGAAATTTCCGATGGCGTTTCACGCTCGCTGATTTACACGCCGGATTCAGGAACGCCCATTGCTTTTCGATTTGCGACCTACGGGAGCGCGTTCCTTCTGGATAGCGCCCAGAGCCAGGAAAAGAAGGCGGCCAATGATCCGCTGCACAATGATCTGCTGCTCAAAGATCCGCTGCTTAAGGACCCGCTGCTCAAAGATTCGCTGCACAATGATCCCGAAAAGATTTTCTGGTGGAAAAGCGCTCCGGGCCGCGGAATGCGTGAAGCCGCACAGTTGGTCAAGGAAATGCCCTGCCTTAAGGCCGAACAAAGTCAGGAATTAACGGCCAGCGCCAGGAGAGATTAAGAGCGTCCACGCCGGCCCGGAACAGCGTTGCGCTGTGTGTCAGGAGAGATCCAAGCCACTGTTAACTTCCTTGCGAGAGTGGTTCGAGGCGACGTTGCCGAAGCTCTCGCGGAAGTCGGACACGACAGCGGCGATTCGCTACGCGCTCACGCGTTGCGATGCGTTGCTGCGTTATCTAGACGATGGCCACATCGAGATCGACAACAACGCCGCCAAACGCTCTCTGCGCAGTGTAACCCTGGGCCGGAAGAACTATTCTGTTTGCCGGATCGGATTCAGGAGGCGAGCGCGCGGCATCGATCTACAGCTTGATCGGCTCGGCGAAACTCAACGGCCTGGATCCGGAAGCCTACCTACGTGAAGTGCTGATTGCCGACCATCCCATCAATCGCATTGAAGAATTGCTCCCCTGGAACCTTGGCGCCGATCAATATCTCTCAACGTTCGTGAAAATGACTGTTTGAAGGTTGGG
Source organism: Acidobacteriaceae bacterium (assembly GCA_027307045.1). Classification (GTDB taxonomy): domain Bacteria; phylum Acidobacteriota; class Terriglobia; order Terriglobales; family Acidobacteriaceae; genus Angelobacter. The sequence goes on along the minus strand of DAHUXR010000008.1, from coordinate 41,055 downwards.
ATTGGCCGATTTTGAGCGGCCTATCGCCTTGTTGTCGATGTGCTCGGGGTTGGGCGCTTGATCTTTGAGGTGGTGGTATCGCCATGTTTTTTGGCCATACTGGGGAATCGCTCCTTTCGACTCGTAATAGATTACTCGCCTTGACGGATTGGTGCAGAGCTTGCGTGACCTACCGACTCACCCCTAAACTCTTGAATCCGGATCTTTGCGCGACACTGGGCTTCGCCACTCTGTGTTGCGCCATTGAGGAGCGTAAGGAAAATGCCCGACCTGCCCATCACCTATCGGGGAACAGTCTATCCCTGGCACTGCGACCATATGAATCACATGAACGTGATGTGGTATGTCGGCAAATTCGACGAAGCCACCTGGCAGTTCTTCTCCATTATCGGCCTCTCGCGATCGCGATTGTCGAAGGAAGGCACTGGAATGGCGGCTGTGGAACAACGCATTGAGTACAAGCGCGAACTGCATGCCGGCGCTCTCATTACCATTCGCTCGGCGGCGCTCGAGATCACGGAAAAATCCATCCGCTTCTGCCACGAAATGTCCAACGATGAGACAGGCGAGCTAGCCGCGCGCACGATTCTGGTGGCCGTTTACTTCGATACCTCAGCCCGGAAGTCGCGGCCCATTCCCGCAGACATCCGCGAACGAGTGGGACTGATGCTTACGCCCACCTAGTGTCGGCCGGCTTACTGCCTTGCAGGCAAGAACAAAAAGGGCTGCGACGTTCGGCTGTGCTCTAGCTAACGAACCTCGCTGAGGTCCTTCAGTTTGGATACACTTGCCGTCGCAGCCTTTTGATGTGATCACGGCCATGAGCGGACGCTTACCCTCTCTTGCGATGTTGCAGTGGAATTGTTTCTTATATTCTCAACCGGTTTCTTGATGTGTGTGCGTCCAACCTCAACCTTGAATTCCACTTTTGAGAGCAGTTGATTATGCGATAGCGTGCCCGTTCCGCTCCATTTTGCTGATGCACTCACATTCAGGGTAAGTGCCGCACAGTTCTGCGCAGCGGGGCAGGGCAGCAACATTAGCAATGCCGTCGGCAGTGGTTCCATAACGCGGGCGAAGCGGAACCATGTAGTGAGTGGGATTTTTCTGATCAACTTTTCATCCACATCTCCCAGATCAATGGCGATTATTCCAAAGCCGCCGTTCTGGATCAGAAGGTCAGCGGCCTTGAATGCTTGTTCCACAGCTTTCATCTTGCTGCCGCTGCAACGCACCCAGAGCAAATGCGAGAGATATACTCCGGTAGCCTCTGCCGATTCGGGATCGAAACAATCCATTGCGTCCACAAGAGCGCAAACCTGTTCTTTGCCGGTGACTTGCGCCAGCAGCGACACCAGCATGGATGTCCTGCCGGAAGTAATTTCCGCCGGAGAGCATATCTGCGTTAGAGCGCCTTTTGGAACGCCGCCCAATTCGCGATCTATTGCCGCGATTCCAGTCGGAAACACCTCTGGCGCTGAACGTTTCAAGACACTCAGAGCGCCGGGGATTTGGCGTTCAATTTGAGCACGAATTTCGGCAATCGAAGGCATGGCTGGCTGGCGGAAATCCATTCGCTACTTATTCGCCTAACGGAAAAACTGTAAAATGCCGGCGGCCAGCTTGTCAACCCTTGTTTTGCTCTTTGTTCGATAAGCCTTTGAATTGGCGGGGAATATTCTTGCCCCGGAAACCAGCATCCAAAATTTCATGCAACCACGTTGACGCAACTGGAAAATACCTGCTCACAAAAGCTCATGTGGCTGCGTACGATGCGCTGAAGATGACGAAAAAAAACTGATGGACCTTTTGACCAACTCGGATATTGCCGAACTTCTGGCGACCGCCTCTGAGTCGGCGAAGCAGCCATTGCAAAAGGCGCTTCGCCGGGCATCACGCAAGGCCTTTCTGTGGCCGGAAGAAGCGGCGCACATCGTGCAGGAAGGCCGATCACTGGAAGAACTTGCCGGCATTGGTCCGTCTCTTAACCGAATCATTCGTCGCTGGATTCAAGATCCGCCGGATATTCCCAAGCTACCTGAAATCCGTACCGGGTTTCTTACATCTGTGCGAGCGCGGGAAATTCTTGAAGCAAAACCTTCATGGCTGCGCGACGTAAAGGGCGATTTGCAGATGCACACGCTTTGGAGTGATGGCACGGCGTCAATCCAGGAAATGGCCCAGGCCGCGGTTGAACGCGGGTATGAGTACATTGCAATCACAGACCATGCTAAAGGACTCAAGATTGCAGGAGGCATTGATGAGAGCCAGTTAGACACGCAAGCGGAAGAGATCGCGCAAGTCAACGCTGCCATGGCTTCCACCGCAAAGCCCTTTCGCGTGCTGCGATCGATTGAGTTGAACCTGAATCCTTCAGGCGCGGGCGACATGGAACCCGCTGCACTTTCCCGGCTGAACCTGGTGCTTGGCTGCTTCCACTCCGCGCTAAGGAAAAAAGAGGATCAAACAGAACGGTACCTTGCCGCACTGCGGAATCCGGATTTGCAAATCCTGGGACATCCACGGGGCCGCATCTATAATTTTCGCCTTGGGCTGAGCGCGGACTGGCGGCGCGTATTCGATTTGGCGGCAGACCTGGACAAGGCAGTTGAGATCGATTCTTATCCCGACCGCCAGGACTTAAGCGGTGATCTAATAAAGCTGGCCGTGAAGGCGGGCTGCCGAATTTCCATTGGCACGGATTCACATGGCCCATCGCAGCTCCGTTTTATGGAATTTGGCTTGGCGTCCGCACTGTCGGCCGGGGTAAAGCTCGACCGCATTCTAAACTTCATGACGGCTGACGAGTTGCTGGGTTGGGTCGCCAGTGTGCGCCAGCGCTCAACCCGCAGGCCGGCCGCTTGATCGCTACCTCACCCAGCACTGCCCGCATACCCATCTTGCTTTTTATGCGGACGCTCAAAGCTTGCCTGAAGAAAGTCAGCACCACGACCCGGACTAAACGCTGTTACATATTCCGCTATTCTGCTGGGCAACCAATCCAATTCTTAATGAATCTTAACCTGAGTAGATCTCATTCCCCCATTTTCCATTGAACCATATCCGGGTTCTTAAAGGATGCTCCATTTGGTCGCCGCCAAGCAGGCTCCAGAGCCACCCAATACGAGACTCTCTGTTGGCGACTATATCGCTGACATCCTGCTGGACGCTCGGCCAGACGGCACTCTTTATCATTGGATCGTGCAGCGGGTTGGTTCGGCCGCCATCATTCAATGGGGCCAGGAATACACGTTTGAGGACGCTTATTCAGCCGTCTCAACTTACTTAGAAAATCTGGCCCATCCCGAGCAGGAAAAAGCCTAGCCTACCTTGGGCGTATCGTCTTCCATCGGCATATCGTCTTCGATGACCGGAAGTTCATACAGCCGGATTTGGGAAGTTCCGGCTTCGGATTCATCCATCGCGGCCTGCACCAGTTCAAAGACGACCGCTGTATCGCATTGGGCGCAACGGGGGAAATACTGGTCTCTTAGAAGAGTCACGTCATGCGGGAGCCGATGTTTCTTGTGCCGGACTTTATAAATTCCGCTTTGGCGAACTATTTCATCGGTATGAAACCTGGGGCGTTTCACCATCTTTTCTGGAGCGGATTTTACCAGAAACAGCCGCGATCTCTTGGCCGCCATTTTAAAACCTCTCCCGCTTAATACGATGCACGGCGGTTGCGCGCGACACGGATTATTCCCGAGTCTCTCCCTGCGGTCTTTTAGGAAATCCAGACCATCTACGGGGGCAGACCATCCCATGTTTCCGATTTTCCAGTCTGGATCAAGTGCTCACGGCACTCCCGTACAGCGTCAAATGCCAAGCGGACGGCAAAATGCGTCCGAATCCAGTCCACTCACATGATCGGTTCCACTGGCCCGCTGGAAAAACAGATCAGATGAACGAATTAATATTTTTAACGATGCCGCCCTATATTTCTTAGCGCAACTTGGAATCTACTGCTATGAAAGGCAGGTTCATCCGACACACTCCTAATCCGTCACACTCCTAAATTTAAAAGGTCAGGGTTTCCGGAAAGACTCTGGCCTTATTTTTTTAGAGGAGTCGAGTGAAGCGCGTTGAATCCCGAACCTGTTTCGTTCAATGTCCTGAGCCTGACCTCACCGTTTCCAACTAAGAAGATGAAATGAGCTATTTCGTCCCGGCGCGACGTTCGCCGCACCGTAGCTGATTTTCAAGTTCGGCCAATCCGGCATCCACCATCCACATATAGCAGGGCACGCTAGCCAATACGCCCGAAGAGTATCCATACAGCCCGGCCAATCAGGAATCTTGTGCCCTGGGTTGCCGGAAAAGCCGGCGGCAGGTCTGTTCGTCTTGGGAGTGCAGCAAATAAATTCGGCCGGCAGCTTACAATAGCAAGCTTATGACGTCGATAAAAGAATTCTGTTGTGAAATCTGCGGAAGAGTAACCACCGAGCCCAATCACTGGTTTGTGATTCAGTGCGGAAGCTCAGACCTGACTGTGATCAAATGGAATTCCGAGGCGGCCAATGCAGCAGGCGCCAGGCATTACTGCGGTGAAGCCCATGCCCAAGTTTACATTAGCAGATGGTTTGAAGCCGCATGTTCGCCGCCAAAGGCGGATTTTTTGCGACCATCGCAGCCGAAGTAGGTAATGGCCTTGCGATAACTTCTGTCCTAACCTCTAAAAGGCCTAAAAGATTTGTAAAAGATCCGGGACTCGTGAGTGCTTGGCTTGCCAGGAAGAGCGAGCGGCAGCCGGAACGAAAATACCAATCCGTATCCTAACTGGCTGGTCGTTTCGATACGCTATGGCTATTTCCCGCTTACCAGGCTCACTGTCTTCGTGTTGTCATCCGGCACACGGTCGATCAGCAACGCGAACGGGTCTATGCCGGCCTTTTCCGGCAGCGAATTCGTCACAAACGAAAAAGTCGATGCAGTCTGCGTGATGTGCTCGCGTTCTCGATAGAGCGTGTCCCCGTACTTTTTGCCCTTGGCCGGCTTGGCGAATGCGCCAATGTCGATGTAATCATTGATGGGGACCTCGGTTTCATTGCCCTTTGCGTCAGCTTTGTATTTGCGCGCCTCCACTTTTATGGTCACGTCATATTTGCCGTCCGCTCGCGGATGGGCCGTAGCGTCCAGCGTGCGGTTGGAAAAGATCGTGATGTCCTCAAACAGGTCCTTGATCAAATATTGCAATTGGGGCGGCGTCTGCTCCTGTAATGCATCCACCAGCGCATGCGACGTGGGATAGGGCGGCTGCGCATATGCATACTGCTGGATCACTTTGCGCAATGCCCGATTGACCGCTTCTTCGCCGATCATCTCTTTCAGGTAATACAACACCACGCTTCCTTTGCGATAGTGAATGTATCCCTGGTTCGCTTCCACCGTGATCAAAGGACGTTCTTTCAACCGTTCTGCGCCGCGCGAACGCAGATAATTATCCATCTCGTACTTCAGGAATTTCCGCATCGTGTCCCGGCCATATTCCTTTTCCATCACCATCAGCGCGGAATACTGCGCTAAGGTCTCAGAAAGCAGTGTCGCGCCTTCCATATTGGCGCCGATGACTTGGTGCGCCCACCACTGATGGCCCATTTCATGCGCGACCACGTAAAAAACAAAATCAATATCGTCAGGCTTATTGATGTTGGCGATGAAACCGATCGACTCCGAATACGGCATGGTGCCGGGGAAAGCCTGGGCAAAACGGGCCACGCGGGGAAACTCAATGATGCGGGCTTCCTTGTGATAATACGGACCAAAATTCTTGGTGTAATAATCCAGCGATTTTTTGAGCGAATTCATCATTCGCGGGACGTTCCACGGATGCTGCCGGTCGTAATAAACTTCAAGCTTGATGCCGTTCCACTCCTCCCGCGCCACTTCGTAGCGGGCAGACATGAAGGAATAAAAGTTCATCGACTGGTGATCGAGCTTGTATTCAAAATAGCGGCGGCCATTCTCCTGCCATTCCCGCACGAGCGAGCCTGGGGCAATCGCCAGTTGATCTGGTGACGTGCTGATCACCGTTTGTACGTCCACCCAATCAGAATGGCCGCCCAGGTAAGTCTCGCGGCAATCGTCCGTGCAGTTGCGCTCCAGCGGCGGCATGAGATCGATTTCTTTTAAGCCGTATTTCTTTCTGTCATTCGGATCGGTCAGCTGGCGCTGCGAATTGTAGCCAATGACGGGGCCAATCGTGTTATTAAAGAAGCTTCCGTTCTGGACAAGTTCCACCGTGCTCAACTCATTCTCAAATCCGCGATTCTTGCTTTTCACGGTGAAGTGCATGGTGCGGCTTTCGCCCGGTTGCAGCGGAGAATCGAATTTATAGATGCGGTAATAGAGCTTCTCATCGTCCTTGCTCAGGGAAGCGCCTGGTATGTCAATCTCCGTCACATAATTGGGATCCACCGTAAAATGAATTTCCGTGAGCGGCTGCGCAAACGGATTCTGGATCACCTGCTCGGCCCGCATTGTCATGTTGCGCGACTCTGGATACACGTCGATCGCGTATTTGATGCTGCGAACACGAGGTTGCTGCTGCTTTTCATACTGCTTGTAAGTCTTTTCGTAGTCGGCCTGGCGGCGTTGCAATGTTTTGGGCCCGACAACGCGGTTGATAACCGCAGTGTTGTACCAGATCCACGCGCCAGTTGAAGCGAACGCCAGCAGGCACAACACCGTACCGGATATCCAGCCGCCGTGAAAGCGCTGGCCCGCGACGCGTTTCCTTCCGGCCCATCGGTCTTGCTTGCCACGCGGCCAGAACATCACCGTTAGAATCGCCAGTAAGCCGCAAAACAGCAGCCAGTAGAGTGCGTACCAGTTCCAGGCCATGCGATACGGCGCGTCGCCAAACATATCGGAGTGGACCACGTTCGGAGTGCCCGCAAACTGGACAAGGTTGGTGGCAACGTTCAACGGCCCCCACATAAAAGCGTTTGCCGTAAGGAAAGCGAGATAGATGGCGTAGCCCAGATATTTGTTAGGTGCAATGGCGTGAATAAAAAATGCCAGTACAGCAAGAAACACAAACAGCGAGAAATCCCGCACCAGCAGTTCGTAAGAATACAGGCCGATCTGAAAACGGTGATAGCCATGCCATGCCTGCACCGCAACACCGCTGAGCAGCGCAAATATCTGGACCAGCATCACCATCACAACCAATGTCACAAGGCGCGTGGCATACGAGATCCAGTCGGGGATGGGCGTGGCATCCACGATCTCGTCCATCCGCTCATCTTTATCTTTCCAGACGAGCGCTCCAGCGTAAAAAATCACCACCACGATCACAAACAGGTAGAGAGTCCCTCGTATCAGGTCAAGAACCCAGAACGTAACCGGCAGCGTATGGTTGCCGTAGCCTTCCGTCGCATTGAACATCAATCCCAGAAGACAGTTCAGTCCTCCGGCCAGCATGATAATGATGAAAGGAATGCTCACCAGCATTCCGCGCAAGTGGATTCCGAGGGACTGGAACAGTTGTTTCCATGCATTGAATTGAAGATTCGGATCAAGGACTGGGCGGCCCACAGCGATCGGTTGAGCTTGCGAGTCTGCTTCCGCCGGCTTGGCTTTGCTGGCTTTTTCAGAAAAGCTGAAGCGGAAATAGGCAAAAGCAAAGATAGCGGCTGCAACCACCGCCCACAGAAGGCGGTTCCAGAGCATCCAGCCGCTTAGAGCCACGGGAACGCTGTTCTTCTCCGCCACCGTCCAGTATTTGGCCATCAGGGCAAAGGTACGAATGCCAAATGGGTCCGCGAAGACGACATATTCTTCATGCCGCAGGTCCTGGAGCAAGGTTCCTGCCGCAATGTATCCGATCAGCAGCACCAGGGCCCCGATAAAGGGCAAGACCTCATTGCGGGCCATTACCGCAATCGCAAAGAGAATGGCCGCAATGATCAACGCATTGGGCAATGCAAAAACGTAAATGGCATGAAGATGAGCGGCCCAGTTCACGCGCCCCCATTGGTCCGGATCAGCCCATGGCATGTACTTGGCTGCAAGGATGCCCGCGGAAACGCCAAGCATCGGGATAGCGGATACCAATGTCGCGCCGATGAAACGCCCAAAGAGGTAATCCCGGCGGCGCATGGGCGTGGAAAAGACGATCTGATTGGTATTGAATCTGAAATCACGCAGCGCCGCGGAATTCACAAAAGCCGCGGCCATCAGCAGCATCACCAGGCTGATAAAACCGTAATAGGCGCTGATCACAAAAGGAGCGTTGTGATAGGTATTTGTCAGGACGATGAACAGTTGCACGTTGGGCGTGCTGACAGCGGCGAACACCATCAATGCAATGACGCCAAAAAACACCCACAGCATTTTTGATCGCAGCCAGTAAGAGATTTCAAACCACGTGATTCGCCAGAACATAAGCGCTCCTAGTCCCAGTTCCGGATTTTGGTAAAGAAAACGTCTTCCAGATCAGCCTGGCTGGGCAGAAACCCGTCACCCGGCGGCTGTTCCCCGTACACATGCAGGAATGGTCGCCCGCCAACCAGCTTGTTGGAGACGACGCGGAAGGTCTGCTCGTAATGGGCCAGTTCCACCTTCTCGATGGAACGCTGCCAGATCCGCCCGCTCAGTTTGGAAATCGCGGCTTGAGGTTCGCCTTCATAAAGCACTTTTCCTTCGTGGATGATGGCCATGTTGGTGCAAAGGTCCATCACATCTTCCACAATATGCGTTGAGAGTATGACGATGACCTGCTCTCCGACCTCGGCAAGCAGATTGTAAAAGCGGTTGCGCTCGCCCGGATCAAGACCCGCGGTTGGTTCATCCACGATTAGCAGTTGCGGATTGCCGAGCAGCGCCTGGGCAATGCCAAAGCGCTGTCGCATGCCTCCGGAAAACCCAGTCAAGGCCTTCTTGCGGACATCGTAAAGATTGCAGCGCTGAAGCATGGCAGACACAATCTCTTTGCGCTCCCGCGAGTTGGTGATCCCTTTCAGCAGCGCCAGATGACTCAACATGTCCTGGGCGGATATGCGAGGGTACACGCCAAATTCCTGCGGCAGGTAGCCAAGCCGCCGGCGCACTTCATCTTTTTGCTTGAGCACGTCGATATCGCCCAGCGTGACGCTGCCGCTGTCGGGCTCCTGCAAAGTGGCCAGCGTCCGCATCAGAGTGGACTTGCCCGCGCCGTTCGGACCCAGCAGGCCGTACATGCCTCGCGGAATCGTCAGCGAGACGTTATCCAGCGCTTTAACGCCGTTCTTGTAAGTCTTGAAGAGGTTCTTGATCGTCAGTTCCATGCTCATGCCTCATTGATACGCAAATGTGCCGGATAAGTTTCGAAACTACGGACAAATAATATTCCTAAAATGGTATTCGCTATTGAAGAGACGCGCCACACATCGTTTCGTTACCGCTCAAAAGCACTGAAAGCCGCGACGCAAGCGTTCCAGCCTGCCTTCAGACCCGCGGAAAGACTATTTGCAGCGTTGTGTGGCGATGACGGGGTCGGCCTGTGGACTTCCTGCTGGCAAGGCAGGCTTCACCAACTCGCCCTTCGCGGCGTTGCAATCGTCTGATTTGTCGCGGATGTTAGCGCGCTGGCAGTATAGCGGCCGCGGCAGAGCGGGTCAAAAGTTCGTAGTGCTCAATGCATTCGGAATCCGCAATGAAGTAATAGGGACGGTCTCACATCAATCATTCCGCTTTATAATGACGCGGGATTTTTACCAACATGCTGGTACTCACGCGTACTTTCTCTCTTCTGTGCATCCTCTCAATGATTCTTCCGCTGCGGGCGCTTCCATCTGGGCCTGACGTGCTGGTGGAAGGAACGGTGACAAACAAACTGACCGGCGCGCCTGTAAAGGTAGCGCATGTGATCTACACCAGGATCGCTTCTGGCAGTGATCCGGCTGCTTCGCCGATCAGTCGGGACACTGATATCCAAGGTCATTTTCATCTTGAACTCCGGCCCGGTTCATATCGTCTATGGGTGGAAAGGGAAGGCTTTGCCCGCCAGAGTTACGGCTCTTCCATCCCGGAAGGCACGGGAAGCCTGCTGACTGTTTCCTCAGGCCAGGAACTTCACGATCTCGCGTTTCGAATCACTCCTTTGGGCGCGCTTTCTGGCCGCGTGTTCGATCAAGACGGCGATCCGTTACAGGGAGTCGGGATTCAGGTGTTACGCGTAAGCTATTCGAGCGGTATCCGGCAACTTATCCCCGTGGCTGGCGCCAGTTCCAATGATCGCGGAGAATATCGTTGTTACGATCTCCCGGCTGATCGCTACTTTGTTCTTGCCACCCCAAAAGGCTCACCGCTATCTCGCCCGATGGAAGCGGGTGCGCTCGTCCCTGAAATTCAGGACGCTTATGTTCCTCTGTATTATCCCGGTGTACTCGAACTGGAATCTGCATCTGCGGTTCCTGTACCTGAAGGCGGTGACATTCAACAGATAGATTTTCGATTGCAAAGCATTCCTGCCACCACGTTGCGTGGGCACATCTCGGGTCCTGTGAAGTTTGACTCAAACCAGGTACAGGTCGTCCTTGCTCATAATGACCATGGCTTTGCGTCTTATATTGACCGATCAACCGCCGTAGTGGATCCGGGTGCGGGGAAGTTTGAAATAAGACGTGTTGCCCCAGGATCGTACTTTCTGGTGGCTTCGCAGTTGAGCAGCGGCAAAGTATTCTCCACCAGAGTGCCCGTTGAGATCACGGCAGGCGTTCCTCCAGAAGAGCTGCCGATCCACATGGCGCCGGCCCTAGAGGCCCACGGGAACGTGTTGATGGATGATGGCTCGCCGCTTCCTGCCAACCTGATGGTGCGATTGTTGCCAGTCGAAGGGCTATTGCCTGGCCCTCCCCCAGTTGCCGCGGTTAATTCAGACGGAAGCATTCGCCTTTCCGGAGTACTGCCGGGAACCTGGGTGCTGTCAGTAGAGCATTTGCCGGAAGACGTTTGGATCAAAAATGTTAGCTTCGGTGATATACGCTCCACCGGCGGGCAATTGAACCTGCCGGCAGGCGCGAGAGGACCATTGCGTGTTGTCTTGGCGGCAAATGGCGGACAGGTTTCCGGCATGGTTGGAGACGAGGGCCAGCCGCGGCAAGCCACCGTGGTTCTTGTTCCAACGGAAGCAGAGCTGCGGCTTTCGCCGCATGCATATCGTTTTACTGTCACCGATAGACGTGGCGCATTCATTTTCAAAGGAGTTCGTCCCGGCAGCTATCGATTGTTTGCTTTCGAGAGCATTGCTCCCTTTGCCTGGATGGACCCCGGCATTTTGAACGCTGTAGAGGATCTTGGCCAGGAGCTTGTAGTAAACGAAAGCGAACGATTGACACGCCAGCTAAAGCCAATCTCCTATGAGGCTGTGCTTCCATCACGTTAAACGCCCGGATTCCCATAGTCCGTTTGGGAGTTCCATTTTGAAACTGCCACGACTTTTATTTAGAAGATTTTCACTTTTCGCAATCCAGGAGAAGAATGTCGATGGCCCGGAAGTTTCTAATCAAGTCTCACCTCAAGGAGACTGAACTCTATGAAAAACCCGATGTCCAGTATGATGACAAGATCGTTTTTGTTAAAGAGTTTGTTGGTGCTGTCGATATTTGCCGTTTCTGTATTTGCCTCTGCGCAGACGGCTGGGTACGACCTGTTGCAAACCGGATCGGGCGCTTCCATCGATCTTAGCTCGGTCAATTTGGGCAACGTGCCCCTGAACGGCGTGCCAATTCAGGGTGGTACGGGAACCACTGATACGATCATGCATCGTACGCAGGACGTGCCTCAAGGCGGCGGAACGGTACCGTTGGAAGTAACCGCATTGTTCATGAAGAGCGCTTCCCCTGTTACTTTTAATGGACAGCAGGTGGATGTATACGTGACCATCAACAATTCCGGCGGAAAAGTTTCCACCAGCGTGTTGCCGCAGCCGGATTCTCTTTCCGGATCCACTGGGACCATGACGGTCCGCACGGATGGCACGTTTGATTCCAGCTTCAACGTAAATGCCGATGTGATTTTTGTGAAAGCCGGAACCAGCGTCACCAATTCAGCGAACTATGTTGGGCACCAGCCAGCCAAAACAATCTCACTGAGTTCCACGAACTCCACATACACCACAACGCCGCCTTCGGGATATCCATCCTCCACGACATTTCCATCCGGCGGTATATACCCAAGGCCGGTACATAATGGGCCGCATCCGGTGGTCCCGAGCAAGTGTAGCTCTGGGGTGCAAGCTACTAGCCCAACTACGACATCAGCAAAAACGCAGCAGCCCACCGGCTCCGCGACTGCTATAGCTACTTGCATCTCTGCGCAGTAAGAGTAGAGATCAAGGAGTAGAACTTCCTGTATGGGCGGCGCGTTTCTTCCATGAAGCGGGCGCGCCGCTTTGCTCCCGCCGAACGCGGCAGCCTCTCTGGCCGCGATGTGATCTTCCCGTTTTGGGACAAAATCACGAAAAAATTTCCTGCTGTCTCGATTGTCTATTGCTAATGCAATTCCCAAGTCGTAATGTGGATTTCTCTAACCCCGGGCTGATAGGGCGGCGTCGGGAGGAGAACTTTGATCAGCTCGTGTCGCAGCCGGCATCAGGTCAGTATTCGGGTTCGCCTGTTGCACTTTCAAGACTGCCTTCTTTTCTCGCCTCAATGCAAGGGTTCAGGTCACACATCCCCTGTAAGTGACGGGGCGAAGCTACATCCTTCACTCGCTTAGTCAACCAATACAATCGTGGGCATACTCCCTCCATTTGACTCATTTCTGCCGCAATGGTTTGTGCTGTTTGTCCGCACTAATCAGGAAAAGACCACGGCATCCCGGCTCGATCATCTGCGAATAGAGCATTTTCTCCCATGCTTCAAGTCTTTGCGGCAATGGAAGGACCGCCGCGTCACGCTGGATGTGCCGTTATTTCCCGGCTACGTTTTTGTCCACTTGCCGCACGCGGAGCGCATGCGCGTACTCACGCTCCCGAATGTGCTCTATTTTGTTGGCTCGGGCAGTTCTCCCGCGGTACTCAGTGATGAAGAAATTGCGTGGATCGGGCGCGGGCTGCAGTCTGGTAACGCAGTGCCGCACGAATGCCTGAGTAAGGGACAACGTGTTGTGATTACTGCAGGAGCGCTTGTCGGGCTCAAAGGGACCCTGGTTCGCAAGGTCAACAACACTCGCGTTGTTGTTTCGCTCGATTCCATAGGACGCGCGTTTGCCGTTGAGGTCGATCTTGGATCAGTACGGGCTTTGGAAAGCAGATCGTTAGTCGTCGATGGGTCGTCACCAGAAAAGTTCCCTGCTCAGCCGTCGCAGGAAGAATTAATCGATATTCCACGCATTTCGTCTGGTGGTCGGCGTTAGGAATGTTGCCGGGTCTAAACAAATTGTTAAGTATTAACGGCCGCGAAGTTACATTCGTGCGTCGCGGGTTTTCCGCCTTTAGACCTGAAGTCCGCGACCGCCTGGAGCATGTGGGCACGATTTTTCTTGTGGGATACCACGCGGCCTTGCAAGAAAACAAGTTGGAAGCGCTCACTGAAAAACTTGAGCGAGTTGAACGGGAGTATCGAGGCTTTGCTTATGAAGGTGCGGCCATGGCACTGGCGCTTCGCGATGCCATGCTCTCCGGCTCACCCCTTCTTGCAGAATTCATGGCAGGCCCTGGCAAGCGACATATCTATATGCTTCACGTAGGAGCAGGATGGGCGTGCGCCCGGTTGCCGTGGTTACGCTGGCGTATAGAGAAAGTTATCTGCAAGTTCGATCCTGTACTGCGCTGGCTGGTTCTGGATGGTTATGGATTTCACCAGGGATACTTCCATTTCAAAGAATCTTTAGCCACTGCAGTCAAACGTCTTTCGCTGGATGCGCGCCGTGTTTTCTATCAGGGGTTTGGGCGCAGCTTGTGGTTCGTCCATGGCTGCGATTTTCACCAGATAGCGAAGACCATTTCCGGTTTTCCGGCGCTCTACCAGGGCGACGCATGGAGCGGCATAGGCTTGGCTTGCGCCTATGCTGGCGGCGCGATTTCGCCCGATATGGAAGAAGCTGTGTCTCTTGCGGGCCGCTTCAATTGCGCTCTTGCGCAGGGCGCTGCTTTTGCCGCCAAAGCCCGGCAACTGGCAGGCAATGAAGCGATGCACACGGAAGAAGCATGTGCTGCTTTGGCCGCTATAAAAGCAGAACAGGCCGCCGCGCTGTGTGACCGTGCGCTGGCTCAAGTCAACAGAAACTCCTCCTCGCCATATCGGGAATGGCGAGAACTGGTGCAGAACTACTTCTCATCTGCGAAATCCACTGCGAGGGAATTCACATGAATATGAACTCTTCCAACCCCTGGTTTCGGCTAAACCTGACTAAAATCGCAGCAGCCCTCATTGTGGCTGTCCTGTTTATTCAGGCAAGGGAACCAGGAATTTCCGCGAGCGAACGCAGCACGCTGGCCTCGCGGTTTCATTTTGTCCGTTATACGCTGCCTCATGACGCATCAGCGCCATCCAAAACCGTTCGCGTAGTGCATCCCAGTCTTAAACGCATCTCCGCATGGATCTCATCCGTGGGAGCAGGGGTGGCAGCAGGCGATCTTGATGGCGACGGTCTGGCCAATGACATCTGCCTGGTTGATCCACGGACAGATCAAGTGCGCATTGAACCTGCGCCCACAACAGGCGATCGCTATAAAGCATTCGATCTGAAGCCGGTGCGCTATGACGCTTCCACAATGGCGCCGATGGGTTGCCTGATTGGGGATGTCAACGAAGATGGATTGCTCGACATTGTTGTCTATTACTGGGGGCGGACTCCCGTTGCTTTTCTTCGCGCTTCGGGAATTCCTGGACACCAGAGCCCTCTTACTGCGGAAGACTTTCATGCCGTTGAACTGGTTCCCGGAGAAGAGCGTTGGTATTCAAACGCCGGTTTCTTCGCTGATGTAGATGGCGACGGTCATCCTGACCTCATCATCGGAAATTATTTTCAGGATGGCGCCCACATTCTTGATGCCACTGCCTCCGGCACTGAGGTGATGCACAACACCAAGTCGCGGTCCTTTAACGGCGGTAGCAAGCACGTGTTGTTGTGGAAAGAAGGTCATGGCGGCAATTATCCGTTCGCGCGTTTTGAAGAAATAAAGAATATTTTCCCGCCGGAAGTGGAGCACGGCTGGACGTTGGGAGCCGGTGCCGCCGATCTAGACGGAGACCTACTTCCGGAGATTTATTTCGCGCATGACTTTGGTCCCGACCGCTTGTTGCACAACGTGTCAACGCCGGGCCACGTTGCCTTTACTCTGCTGGAAGGGCACCGCGGCTTCAACACGCCTGCCTCCAGCGTCCTGGGACGCGATTCATTCAAAGGCATGGGCGTGGATTTTGCTGACCTGAATGGCGATGGCATACCGGACATTTTTGTCAGCAACATCGCTGATGACTATGCGTTGCAGGAAAGCCATTTCTTGTGGCTGAGCACGGGTGATCGCGACGCGATTAAGCATGGCAAGGCTCCATACGTTCAAGCCAGCGAGAGTCTTGGCGTGTCTCGCAGCGGCTGGGGATGGGACGCGCGCATGGCTGACTTTGACAACAGCGGCGCTCTTCAGATCGTGCAAGCCGTGGGCTTCATCAAAGGCAAAATCAATCGTTGGCCTGAACTCCAGTCTCTGGGCACTTCCAATGACAGCTTGATCAGCGATCCGCGCCTCTGGCCGTCATTCCGTCCCGGAGACGATGTGAGCGGCCACAATGAGACTGTGTTTTTCGTCGAAGGTGCCGATCATCGCTTCCACAACATCGCAGCAGAAGCAGGTATCGCAAGCCCCATGCTGGGGAGGGGAATTGCTCTTGCTGATGTGGATGGTGATGGTCGGCTTGATTTTATCATTGCGGGCCAATGGGGCGATTCGTACTTGTTCAAGAATGAGAGTCCGGCAGCAGGGAATTTTCTTGCGTTGCATCTGTTATTGCCCGTAAACGGCGGCCCCGGCAATTTCCAGGAACGCGCAGGCCATCCGGGCCCTGATCTCTACGGACGTCCCGCGATTGGCGCCACCGCGACGGTGCATTTGCCTGACGGGCGCACTCTCTCTGCGCAGGTTGATGGCGGCAGCGGACATTCAGGAAAACGCAGCACAGATCTGCACTTTGGCTTGGGCACAACCAGGCCAGAAGCAATGCTGCAAGTCGATTTGGCCTGGCGTGATGCTACAGGCCGCGTAGTGAAGAAGACAGTACCTATCCATCCTGGCTGGCACACGATTGTACTGGGCCAGTAAGAAAGGCGGAGAAACTTATGACTTACGCAACGCTCAACTTCTATCCGCGCAAAGATCCAAAAATGCGTTTCTTCGCGCTTTGGTATTTCACAATTTTGCTCATCGCATGGACCATTCTTGGCGATACGGTGCTTGGCTTTGAGCAATCCTATGCACAGCCGATCGTCGGCGTATTGGCGGCCTGCGCTGTTGCTTTTTTCCTGGAATGGCTGGATGCCCGCATGAATCAGCGAGCGCCGAGGTTCGCCGGAAGCACAGCGAATGTTGTGAATTTTCTTCCGCCTTGCATCATTCCCGGATTGGCCTGCGCCATGCTGATTTATGCGAACTCGCGGCTTGCGCCAATTGTGTTTGCGGTCGCACTCTCACTGGCTTCAAAAGTGCTTTTCCGCGCACCCATTGGCAACGGACAGACGCAGCACATTTTCAATCCTTCCAATTTGGGAATTACCGTAACGCTGTTGCTGCTTCCGGCCGCGGGTCTTGCGCCTCCGTACCAATTTACCGAGAACGTTACGGGTTTAGGTCACTGGCTGATCCCAGCGTTTATCCTGGTTACCGGAACGATCATTCACGCAAAGTTTACGGGAAGATTGCCTCTGGTACTGGCCTGGTTTTTGGGCTTCGCCGCGCAGGCGCTGATCCGAAAAATAGCCTTTGGCATGCCGCTGGCTGTGCCATTCCTTCCCATGACGAGCGCCGGTTTCATCCTGTTCTCGCTCTACATGATTCCTGATCCCGCTACCACGCCCATCAAGCCTGCTCGACAGGCGGCATTTGGGCTCTCTGTGGCCACAATTTATGCCTTGCTGTTCGTTGTTCATGTGGTATTCGGGCTGTTCATCGCACTGGCGCTCACCAGTGCCACAAGAGGCTTGAGCCTGCATGCGTACGCACTGCTCAAACGGAAGCGCTCATCAAAGGATGAAGCGATTGAGCAAGTCCGTATCCCGGCAGCCGCCGCTGAGGTAGCGCGGTTAAAACAGGCATGAGTGAAATTGCCATTGTCGGTATGGCGTGCCGCTATGCTGAAGCCCGTTCTCCGCGGGAATTGTGGGAGAACGTGCTGGCGCAGCGGCGCTCCTTCCGCCACATTCCTCGCTTACGCTTGAATCTCGAGGACTATTCCGCGCCACAGCAGCGCGAAGATGCTATTTCAGTGACGATGGCCGCTGTGCTTGAAGACTATGAATTTGATCGCGTACGTTTTCGAGTTTCTGGCGACACTTTTCTCGCTACCGATCTCTCCCATTGGCTTGCACTCGATGTCGCGGACCAAGCGCTAACGGATGCTGGAATGTCAAACGGCAGTGCCGGTCAGCGTGAGCGCACAGGAGTTTTTGTCGGCAACACGCTCACAGGCGAGTTCTCGCGCGCCAACCTGATGCGCTTGCGCTGGCCTTACGTTCGGCGGGTGATCAGCGCTGCCCTCCAGAATGGTGGAGGAAAACTTTCCGCTGATAACGTCCGGCTGCTCGTCGAAATTGAGTCGCTGTACAAGAGCCCTTTTCCTGCCACGACTGAAGACTCTCTGGCCGGCGGTCTTTCCAACACGATTGCCGGCAGGATCTGCAATTACTTTGATCTTAAGGGCGGCGGATACGTCGTGGATGGCGCGTGCGCCTCTAGTCTGTTAGCTATTGTTAATGCTTGTTCCGCGTTGCAGGCCGGAGACGTTGATGTGGCTCTTGCCGGCGGCGTTGATTTAAGCCTCGACCCATTTGAACTTGCCGGCTTTTCCAAGCTTGGCGCCTTAGCCGTTGACAAGATGCGGGTGTTCGATGAGCAGTCGTCTGGATTCTGGCCGGGCGAGGGTTGCGGATTTGTGGTGTTGATGCGGCGTGAAGAAGCAATGGCGCAGCAGCATTCTGTCCGCGCCGTGATTCGCGGCTGGGGTATCTCATCGGATGGCAGTGGCGGCATCACGCGGCCTGAGTCGTCCGGACAGCTTCTCGCGCTTGATCGGGCCTATCGTCGTGCAGGGTACGGCATTGATTCCGTTGCTTATTTTGAAGGCCATGGAACAGGAACGGCCATCGGTGATGCAGTCGAGTTACAGGCGCTCTCACAGGCAAGGAGAGCTGCAAGTAACCATGCCACTGCGGCGGCCATCGGATCCGTGAAAGCCAATATCGGCCACACCAAGGCAGCTGCCGGAGTTGCCGGCTTGATAAAGACTGCGATGGTCTTGCAGGCAAAAGTACTTCCTCCCAACACAGGCTGCGACCATCCTCATTCCGAACTCAACAAAGAGCGGCCTGCGCTTCGCATCATGCAAGAAGCCGAGTTATGGCCGGGCGACTCGCCCGCGCGCGCTGGCGTAAGCGCATTTGGTTTTGGCGGAATCAACACCCATGTGACGCTTGAGGCTGCGGACCATTCACGTCGCAAGAGTTTTACGGGATTTGAGCAGCAGCGACTTTCGTCCGCACAGGATTGCGAGCTTTTCTTGCTGCAAGCTTCGGGCCATGCTGAACTGGCGGAACAGCTCGATGAGATTTTCTTGCTTGCCAATGAGATTTCTTATGCGGAGATGACCGATCTGGCGGCTCATCTCGCCAATGACTTGGATAGCGACCAAAAGGCACTGCGGGCGGCATTTGTTGCGTCGACTCCGCAGGAGCTGGAGCATGCCGTCAACGTGCTGCGCGATTGTTGTGCATTGGGCGCCACGAAGCAAATGGACTGTAGCCAGGGAATATTTCTAAGCAAAGCAGGCACACCTCCACGCATTGGCTTCCTCTTTCCCGGACAATCGTCGCCTGTGCATACCAATGGCGGAATATGGTCACGGCGATTCAGTAAGGTTCGCGACATGTATATGCGCGCCCGTCTGCCGCAAGTTTGGAGTCTTGATACTGCGGTCGCGCAGCCCTGCATTGCTACGGCTTCAATGGCTGGATTGCTATTGCTGTGCTCGCTCGGCATTGAAGCAAGCGTCGCGGCCGGTCATAGCCTTGGAGAACTCGTCTCGCTGTGCTGGGCCGGAGCCATGGATGAAGAGACGCTGCTGCGGGTGGTCGCAGAGCGCGGACGTCTGATGTCGCAGCTGGGAGACCCCGCGGGCAGCATGGCATCCATCCGCGCTGCTTGTGAAGATGTAAGGCACAGGTTGAATGGCGATCCTATTGTTGTGGCCGCGGACAATGCACCCACACAGACCGTCGTCTCCGGAAAAGCATTTGCGGTGAAACGTTTTCTTGGCCGCCTGAACGCTGATGGAGTCACCGCTACCATGCTTCCTGTTTCGCACGCATTCCACTCTCCTTTAATGGCCGATGCGGCAACGGCGTTCTCCCTTTATTTAACCTCGGAGCGGTTGGGCGATGTAAACAAAACAAAACGGATTTTTTCCACGGTAACGGGAACCGCCGTTGAGGAAAATACCGACCTGTGCCGGCTACTCACTGACCAGATCACTATGCCGGTTCTGTTCGCCAAGGCCGCCCGAGATATAGCTGCGGAGGCAGATCTGGTGATCGAAGTTGGGCCGGGATCGATATTGACGGACATAGTGTCGCGGCAATTTGACATTCCCGCTGTAGCGCTCAATGTTGGAAGCGATTCGTTGCGGGGATTGTTGACCGCCGCGGGGGCAGCGTTTGCGCTGGGCGCGCCTGTTCAGGCCAAAGCCCTTTTTGCAGATCGCTTTTATCGACCATTTGATTTGCGGCACAGGCATAAATTTCTGCAGAATCCTTGCGAAAGCATCCCGAAGACGAGCTTTGCTCCTGCGATCGCGCCCGCTCTGCCAGTAGCCGCCAAGCCGCTCCCAGTAGTTGCGACCTCGCCGAAAGCTTCCGCGCTGGAAACACTGCGCAGGTTGGTCGCGCAACGCACGCAACTTCCTCTGGAGACGATCCTGCCTGAAAACCGCTTTCTGGATGATCTTCATCTTAACTCGATCGGCATTAGCCAAATCGTGTTGGAAGCCGCCGAGCAGTCCGGATCGGTGGCGCCCGTCTCTCCCATGGAATTCACAAATGCCACGCTCTCAGAGACGGCGAAGATATTGGAACGCAGCCGCAGCCGCGCGACTTCCGGCGGCGAGCAAAAGTATCCCGCCGGAGCGGAGTCGTGGATTCGAACTTTGGGAATCGAGCTAGTAGAAAAACCGCTTCGAATCCGCCCTTCGCCGCGAAGTGGATCGAGTCAGTGGCAAGTAATGGCAATAGAACAAAGCGATTCCATAAAATCGCTGGCTCAGCAGTTTGAATCGGTTTCCGGCAGAGGAATTATTTGCTGCGTCCCTCGCTTGCGCACAGTAGAGGCGTCGGAATTCTTGCTGCGCTCAGTCCAGTCGTGTGTGAATCAGAAAGTTGACGACGTTGTTTTTGTCCAGCATGGGGGCGGTGCTGGAGCTCTTGCTCGTTCATTGTTCCTTGAACATCGCAAAATGACCGTTACAGTGGTTGATGTTTCAGAGGCTTCGCCGCAAATGGCTGAGTTGGTAGTTAGCGAAGCCAGGGCCGCATCAGGCTTTACTGAAGCTGTTTATGATGCGAACGGAATTCGCCGTGAGCCGCGGCTGAAAGTGCTTTGGCCCGAGCGGAACGATTCGGCGATGGCTTTAGGCGCCCGTGACTTGCTGCTGGTCTCGGGAGGCGGCAAAGGAATTACCGCGGAATGCGCGCTTACTCTGGCCCGCACTTTCGGGTGCCGTCTCGCCTTATTGGGACGTTCGCATCCTGAGCGCGATGAGGAACTCCAAAGAAATCTGCAGCGTTTTCGCAATGCCAACGTAGCATTCGCATATTTCCCGGTCGACCTAATTGATGAAACCGCTGCGCAGGAAGCGATCCGACGAATCCAGTCGCAAATGGGAGCCGTGACAGCGGTGCTTCACGGAGCGGGAATCAATAATCCCAAACAGCTTGCAGATCTTACGGAACGCGATTTACGCATCACGTTAGACGTGAAGGTAATAGCGCTGCGCAACATGCTACAGGCCCTGGACCAGAACAATCTCCGTCTGCTCCTCGTCTTCGGCTCGATCATTGGCAGGACTGGGCTCCAAGGCGAAGGGCATTACGGGCTCGCGAATGAGTGGCTCAGGATGGAAGTGGAAGATTGGCAGCGCCTGCATCCAGTTTGCCGATGTTTGAATATGGAATGGTCAGTCTGGGCAGGCGTGGGAATGGGCCAGCGCCTGGGCGTTCTGGAGTCTCTGCAGCAACAGGGAATCACGCCACTGCCGCTCGATCAAGCGCTTAGCTGTTTACCGGAAATGCTTGCATGGGAGAGAGCGCCTGCATCCTGCATCGTTACAGGGCGTACCGGCCAATTGCCCACGCTTGGCTTTGGCCATTCTGATTTGCCTTTGCTGCGTTTTCTGGAAAATGTACGTCTGCACTATCCCGGTATCGAGTTGATCGCGGATGCGGAAATTTCTGCCGACACTGATCCGTATCTGAAAGATCACTGTTTCCGGGGAGATCAAATTTTGCCGGCGGTACTGGGCATGGAAGCCATGGCGCAGGTGGCAGGCGCGCTGGAAGAGACTAAACAATCGCCACAGTTTCACAATCTCCGCTTCGATCGGCCCATCGTTGTTCCTCCGGGGAAATCGATTGTGCTGCGGGTAGCTGCTGTGCGCCGCCGACCAGGAGTGATTGTTGTCGCGGTGCGCAGTTCAACCACGTCGTTTCACGTCGACCACTTAACGGGCGAGTGTATTTTCGGCTCTAAGTCGGGATTGGACATGGAACCGACCGTAGGTGGCTTGACACAACGGCAAATTCTTCCACTCGTTCCTGAAGGAGATATTTACGGACGCATTCTTTTTCATCAGGGCCGCTTCTGCCGAATCACTGCATATCACGAGCTCGAAGCGAAGCGCTGTGTTGCGGGGATCTCCGGTTCCGCAAAACAGCAGTGGTTCGCGCGTTACCTTCCCGGCGACATGATACTGGGCAATGCCGCGTCTCACGACGCAGTCATCCATTGTGTTCAGGCCTGTATTCCTCACAAAACCGTCCTGCCGACCGGAGTAGATTCGGTCTCGGCAAGCGCAACATGGACAACTCAGGCAGCTATCGTTACAGCCGAAGAACGGCAGCACAATGGCGATGATTTCATTTATGACGTAAGGGTCGAAGATTCAGACGGCCGTATCTGCGAACGCTGGAATGGCTTGCGCCTCCATGCCGTTGCGCCCATTGAGACGCAAGATGCCTGGCCGGCGGCTTTGCTTGCGCCCTATCTGGAGCGTCGGCTTTGCGGGATCCTGCCCTCCACCGATGTACGTATTTCCTTGAATGAGGTTACGGCGAATCATGATTCCAAATGTTCCTGTCATCGGCCGGACGGCAAGCCGGAAGAATGCGTCGCCCCTGGAATCCAACTCTCCCGTTCGCACTGCGCAAGCTTGATTCTCATCGCCCGCTCGCGTCAGCTCGTGGGTTGCGATATGGAGCAGTGTACAGAACGTGACGATGCGTCGTGGACAGGATTGCTGGGTGAACACTGGCTGTCAATGGCGCAATTGATTGCGACTGAGAGCCATAGTCGATTGCAAGATGCGTCCACGCAAGCGTGGACTCTCAAAGAAAGTCTGAGAAAATGCGGGGCAGCCTTCGACCAACATCTTCAAATCAAGACCCAGACATCGGATGGCTGGACCATTCTTTCGTCAGGAGAACTGCAGGCCGCGACTTTTCGAACGTCGATTCAGGGTTTCCAAGGCGAAGTCGCATTTGCCTTTGTCACCGGCAGGCGTCATGAAGTTTTATGAATACAAGCAGATTGTTGGATTCGAAGAGACGAACCTGACGGGAAACGTCTACTTCACCAATTATTTCCACTGGCAGGGAAGGGCCCGGGAATATTTTCTCCGTGACCATGCTCCTGAAATCATTCAACAACTGGAGGAAGGGCTTGCGCTCATTACGCTACATTGCTCATGTACTTTTCTGGATGAAGTAAAGGCTTTTGATGAGGTGACGGTGCGAATGTTCCTGGAAGAGATGCAGCAGAACAGGATCACAATGCGATTTGAATACTGGCGGGAGGGAATTGAACCGATGCTGGTGGCGCGCGGGGAACAGCAGATAGCGTGCATGCGCCGCGATGAAGGGCGCCTTACGCCATCGCCTGTTCCTGAGTGTCTGCGTCGGGCCCTGGCCGGGTTCCTTGAACCGGTGGCGTCCCGCTGATGACGATGCGTGTTTCAGTGGCGCGGAAAGGATAACGATATGGACCAGGCAGTTGTACGTGAATCAACAACGAGGCTGCACTATGAATCGGTAAAGCGTGCCATCGCCGCCATGCGCGGGCAGATGGGGCACCCAATGTCATTGCGCTCGCTGGCTAAAATCGGCTTTGCCAGCCCGTATCATTTCACACGCACCTTTCGAAGTGTCACTGGCCTGCCGCCACTTCATTTCCTTTCCGCATTGCGTCTGGATGCCGCGCGGGACTTGCTCTTGCACACCCGCAGCAAGGTCATAGACATCTGCTATGACGTGGGCTACAGCAGCGTAGGCACTTTCACTCGAAGATTTACCGGCTCCTTTGGCGTTTCGCCACGCCAATTTCGCGCCCTGGCGCAATCGCCGCGCCACGCCATACGCGATCACCAGAGCTTGCCGGCTCCGCACGCCAAACTTGGTGCCGGTCCCGGTTTCTCAGGACGTGTGATAGTGCCGGACGGTTTCAAGGGAATTGTCTGTCTCGGTCTCTTTGCCGCTCCGATTCCACAATCCAAGCCGCTGGCCTGCACGATTGCCGCACCGAATGGTGACTACCATATGCAGGGTGCTCCACAGGGCAAATCGTTCCTGTTTGCTCTTGGGATGGAACTCCCAATCCAGGCGCGCGACTGTTTTTGCCATGATTCGGTTTTGCGCGCTGGTGGACAGGCCATCCGTGTGTCCGAAGATGATGTCTCTGGCGATACAGATCTCATTTTGCGCGCACCGTTGCCAACCGATCCCCCAATTCTTCTTTTTCTGGCTGACTTGATGCGAGAGATCAAAGTCGGGCGACGCACCGACAATTCAGGGCCTTCCATACCTGCTCTGGACGGAATCTTTCCCGCTCAACAGGCTAGCGACGGCGCAGGAGCAGCAAGGCTATCAAAACCGCTGTAGCCTGCATTGCAGAGACGCACCCGAATACACTTACCACTGTCCTTTATACAGGTGCGGAAAATAAGCCTTGCCGCCGCATTAACGAAGAAACCAATTCTCCACCACCACGCGACGACAAAACCACTGTGTTTTTAGCAAAAAGTGCGCAACGCCATTGCGCAACCAATGAGGTACGTAAGCCAGCGCTGTCGCGGACCTGTCACCGCCACATTGCTTGCGAAGCAGCGCGGGATAAGCTTGCAGGCTTTCCGCTTTGTAGTGTCCCTCGGCCGCCCGGATCACACTCGCCGCGAGTAATCCTGATTCCACCGCAGGCCGAATGCCTTCACCACTTTGAGGGAATGCAAGACCCGCAGCATCTCCGATGAGCATTACCGAATCAGCCACCACCTTCCGCTTGCTGTACCCGAAAAGCAGGTAAGCATGTCCGCGGAATTTGCCCGGAAGATCAAAAACTACTTTGCCTGTGGCGCGCAGTAACCCGAGGAAGTCAGCCACGTGTTTAGAAAGCGCGTGCTGGTCAAGCCGGCCCAGTCCTATATTCAGAAAATTACCTTTGCGAAAACACCAGCCATAGCCTTGTAAATCCGGGCAAAAATAAAGCTCGGGGAACTCCGCCCGAATGTTACAGAGACGCGCCTGGTCAGGCGACATCTCAAATTCAATTTCCTGCGCTACCACCGGTTCATCTGAATTGTTATTGCCCATGTGCTGCGCCACGGGGCAGAAATGTCCCCCAGCCCCCACCAGCATTCTGGCTTTGATTGCGCCATTGACCATCCAGTGCTCGCCTGATCGCTCGATCCTGTTGATGGGCGCGCCTTCACGTATCTCCGAGCCGGAGCGGCGAAGCAGGTACTCGTCAAACTCACAGCGGCGGATACCATAGCTGATGACGCGGTCGTATGGGATTCCGACTTCCCGCGCTCCCATGGAACTCACGCGAAAGCCGCGAATCTCTTGCATGGTGCGGCCCAAAGCATAATCTGCGGCGTCGATTTCCAAGGCTTGCAATACCCACGGAGTGATCCAGCCGCCGCAAACTTTATTGCGCGGGAAACTAGCTTTATCCAGGATTACAACGTGCAATCCCGAAGAGCGTAAAGCCCAGGCGCAGGATGATCCCGCGGGACCTCCGCCCACGATTAAGACGTCGCACGAATCCATTGCGCATCCTGTGAATCCTGTTCGGTTGCATTGTTGTTGTATAACTGTGCCCGGGTCCATGGCTGAGATTTGCAGGCCCGGCCGGCAAGAACTATTTGGAACAGTTGCAGCGTGCCCACTCGAAATCCGGCAATGGAGCCAGCCAGATACAGCCGCCACATTCGAGCAAAAGTCGGGCCAAAGCGCTCGACAACTTGCTCAAAATGGCGTTCATAGCGCTGCAACCAGAACTCAATCGTCCGCGCATAGTGCATGCGCAGATTTTCAACATCAAGCACGCTGAAGTCATGCGGTTCGAGGACGTCCATTGCTTCACGCAGAGTAGGTGTATAGGCGCCGGGGAATATGCGTTTCCTGATCCAGACGCTGAATGGCTGAGGCTGGCTTTTTCCAATGAAATGCAACAGGCCGCGGCCCGTATCGCCAATCGAGCGACGAATAACGTTCCCTAATTCTTCATAGTGCTCGCGACCAATGTGCTCCAACATCCCCACTGAAACGAACGCGTCATAATGAGCAGCGATATTACGGTAATCATCTTCAATAAATTCAACTCTGGACTCCAGCCCTTCAAGTTTTGCCTGTTCGCGGGCAAATGCAATCTGCTCATGCGAGATGTTAAAAGCTTTCACACGTACGCCGTATTCGCGGGCCATATGCAGGCTTAGCGCACCCCAGCCGCAACCTGCTTCCACCACGGTTTCACCCGGTTGCAACCAGAGCTTGCGGCATACCAGGTCCAACTTTGCTTTCTGGGCGTCTTCCAGGCCTGTGTTCTCGTCCGGGAAGTAAGCGCATGTGTATACCAGCTTTGGATCAAGCCAGAGTTTGTAAAAATCGGTGGAAATATCGTAATGGTGATGGATGTTCTTGCGCGCAGCGCTCAACCCGCATGACTGGATCCATCCAAGCCAGCGCGAAATCAGGCGTGTAATAAGCCGGTTGGGCGCATGGTAAAGAGCTTCCAGGGCTTTAACAAGGTCCCCTTCCACATCGATATCGCCCTGGCTGTATAGATCCCCAAAATTCATCTCAGGGTTCAACAGCACGGCAAGAAGAGTTTTTCTGTCCTTCAGGCGTACGACGGGCAGCGTTGGACATAGAGACATTTGTCTCGGCGAAAAGCCCAGTTCCATGCGGACGCGCGCTGAGCCGGCGAGATGATGGATACTGCTTAGCAATCGGCGGTCAAGCCCTTTGTGTGGCATGCAAGAACTCCACGCAGACAAGATGCATTGCCCAATATATTCGAGGTATGAACCTCGAACTTTAGTTGTCCCTGCTATCCATTACCACCCATCGCCGAAATGAGAAGTCAGCACCGGACATTCCGATTCCAGCACGACCTTGTAGGGAACCGAGTTTCGGAAATGGGTAGTAATTTCTCCAGCTTTCCGGACTCCAAACCCAATTAAGTCTACCTTTTCGGCGCGCGCATGAGTCAAGATCCTCTCAGTCGGATCACCGGCTTCGACTACCAGCTTAACTTCGCAACGTGGATCAATTTGTGGAACAAACATGCGTTGCATGGCGCTCCGCAGGCTGTCAGCTTGATCCATGGCGGCCGGGTGTCTCCGATCTTCCAGTGGCACAACATGTAAAAGCGCGATGCAGGCCGCGTACTCGGCCGCCACAGCCGCGAGATATGGAAACACCGCAGCTGACCCGTGGGAAAGGTCCGTCGGGAATAGAATTTGATTGATTTCCGATTGACTATCGAACCGTCTTGAAATATTCGGGCCCACAGTCAGCACTGGACAAGGCAGGCTACGGAAGAGCTCTTCCGCCACCGATCCCATCAAGAGCCGTTTAAACCCTGTTCGTCCGTGCGTGCTCAAGATTGCCAGATCAATATGATGCTGGTGCACAATCCGGCTAAGCTCCCGTGTTGGGTCGCCACATTTCAAAATCGGGGTGACCGGCAGACCTTCAAGTTCCCCGGTTTGCGTGAATTGCTCGAGCACGTCCCTGGCATCGCTTTCCTCCTTATCTTCAAGCACGGAGAGCGCCTCAGGAGTCACCATGGAATAGGGCAGAGGAGCCCAAACGTGGGCGGCAAAGATCCTTGAACCGTATTTCCGCGCGATGGCTGAAACAATAGGTAGCGCGGCCCGTGATGGTTTTGAGAAATCGGTCGCATAAAGAATAGTTTTTAACCGGACGGCAGGAAGAACGGGAATGGCGACGGCATTCATAATCATCTCCTCTGCTACTATGTGCGCTTCAATGGCTGCTAAACAGTGACGCGTATCACACGCCTGCGGCTCTTATATTGATCGTTAACTTCCATCAATGGACCGCCAACCATTTCAAGCTACCCTGGCCATGTGATCTGGATCACCGCAGCAAACAGATTAAACGATCATCATTGTCTCTGGATTTTGTCCAGCCGCAGCATGGCCGATTGGAGACATCACGCGATTACTAACAAGAGCCAGACGAGCATCTAGCCGTCCCAAGGAAACTGCTTTGCTGCCGCACAACGTTGGTTCTCATGAACGCATTGGGCTTTGGTATTTACTCGTGGGCATTGCACTGCTGCTGCTCTTAGCCAGCGCTTCCCGGGCATAATCAAGCTTTCATTGACGAAACTTCGCCCGGTTGCTCACAAGCTACGCAAGAGCAGGGAAGTGCGCTGTTTTTTCAAACCTGTTTACGGGTGAATGAAGCAAACAAAAAAGTAGCGGCTGAAACCAACACCACCGCCGGCCCGCTGAAAGCGCTAGCACTATGGAAAAATGGCTGGCGCGCGCCCCTACGCACATCAGACCAATTGATCAATCGTGTTTTGCTGAGCTGCCTGAAGGCGTTCCGGCTGAAACAGAAAAGAGGAATCAATGAGATATAAGCTTTGGAGCGCTCTGTTGATGCTGAGTTGTGCCGCAGCAGCCTTTGCGGCCATGCCACAATCGAAGCACGTAGTACTTATCGTAGAAGAAAACCACTCCCTTGATAATGTGATTACCCAGAGCGGAATGCCATATCTAAAATCAATGGCGGAAAAACATACGATCCTGGTCAATTATTACGCTAACCATCATCCCTCCATGGGCAACTATTTACCATGACCACGGGGCAGACCATCAGTACCGATAATCACTATGGCGGCGTCGTCCAGGATGAAAACCTTGTTTCGCAGTTGATCGCGGCGAACAAGACATGGAAAGCATATGGCGAAAGCCTTCCGCGGGCGGGCTACGTAGGTGGCAATCGGGACCCGTATGTGAAGAAACACTTTCCCATGGCCTATTTCACCAACGTTCGCGATGACGACAAACAACGCATGAACCTGGTGCCATATGATCAGTTCGTGCAGGACCTGAAGAGCGGAACGCTTCCGGATTTCAGCATGGTCATCCCCGATCAGGACTATGACGCGCACGACGGCACACTACAGGAAGCCGATAATTGGCTCAGACAGTGCGTGGGCCCGTTGCTTGACGATCCCGGTTTTCAGCAGAACGGCGTTCTTATCATTACACTTGACTGAGGCAGCCAAGAGCGATTCCAGCCATGGAGGTGGGCACATCACCACAATTGTGATCGGCCCGCAAGTCAAGGAAAAATTTGCGGATAACACCTTTTATCAGCATCAATCATTGCTTGCGACAATCGAGGACCTTCTTGGATTGCCGCGACTAAAACAAACAGAAAAAGTGCCATCTTTCACGAACGCTTTCAATAGTTCTGTCATTTTTTCAGGGCCGGGTCTTGGAGACTCGGCTCTTTCCTTTTGTGCTTTGAAACAGATTTTTCATTCTTCATCGAATGTTTACAGCAAAGTTAGATTCGACGGCATTGGTGCCACGGCCCAAGCATGCGACTTGTCCCGAATTGGGAAACCATCTATCCCCCATAAAAATTGAGAATCGAATAAGTTTTGACAAACATCCAACCGCTCGGTAGGATACCTCTTCGCATGAAGACTCTTCGCCAGATGCCGATGTGTACGAACAACTCTTGTTGTCCGTGCGTCTTGTTCTGCATATCTGGCGGGTAATTTTATTAGGCAATAGTTTAGGAAAAGTTGCTGAAGCCCACTCACCAGACGTGAGTGGGCTTTTTGTTTTGCGGCAAAGATCAGGGGCTATACACAGTTGAACAAAGCTGGCATATAGGAGGCCCAGGCAAATGGCAAATCGAGTGACACAAGGAAAACCAAAGAAAAGTCTTTCGCTGGACGGCTGGGCCGTGGCGATTGCTTTGCTGTTAGCGGCGCTCGTGAAGTTGGGCGCCTTGAAGCATGTGGGATGGTAACGCACAGCAAGAGTTTGATTGGAGGATTTGCAAATGGCAACTACAACAGCCGTACTTAGCGCCGAACCAATAGGACTGCCACGCAGGTTTTTAGCCATGCTGCCTGGCATTGGTCTTCTGACCATTGTGGGATTGGGCGGAAAGGTTCTGGAGAAGTCGATCGCCGCTTATACCAAAGCCCATCATCTGGTGGTTCCCAACATTGAATATGTTCTGTGGGCTATCCTGATCGGGCTTTTGATCTCCAACACGATCGGCGTGGCCGAAGTTTTTAAGCCGGGGATCGCGACCTATGAATTCTGGCTCAAGACCGGCATTGTGTTGCTGGGAGCGCGTTTTCTCTTGGCGGACGTTCTAAAGCTGGGCGCGGTCAGTCTGACTTTGGTCCTGATAGAACTTATTCTCTCCATCGGGTTCATGACACTGCTGGGACGGATCTTCGGGCTTAGCCCCAAGCTGACGAGTCTGCTTGCCGTCGGCAGTTCGATCTGCGGCGTATCGGCGATTATCGCCACGAAAGGCGCGATTGAAGCGGACGATGAAGATGCGTCCTTTGCCATCGCGGCAATCCTGGCTCTGGGCGCGCTGGCGCTATTCACTTTTCCGCCCATCGGTCACTGGCTGGGAATGAGCGACCGCATTTACGGCCTCTGGGCCGGGACCGGGGTGGATAATACAGCAGAAGCAGTCGCAGCGGGCGCGCTCTTTTCTGATGCCGCCGCCAAAATTGCAGTACTGGCCAAAACTTCGCGCAATGCGATGATCGGCTTTGTGGTTCTGGGTTACGCGCTTTACTGGGCGGCGCGAGATGGCCGGCAAGCTGTTGGCGACAAGGCCGCGTTTCTGTGGCAGAAGTTTCCCAAGTTTGTGCTGGGGTTCCTGCTGATCTCGTTGCTGGCCAGCCTGAGCATCTTCAATAAAGACCAGGTGAATAGCCTTGCGAACTTGTCCAAGTGGGCGTTTCTGCTGACGTTTGCCGGAGTCGGCTTGCGCATCAATTTCAAGGAAATGAAGAAGCAGGGATTGCGGCCCTTCATTGTGGGAGCGCTGGGCGAGGTGGTGATAGCGGCGGTCACGCTGGGACTGGTGCTGGGAGCGAACAAACTCGTGAAGCTGTGACAAAGGTTGCTAGGCTGTCTCGTCCCTGGCGTTAAGCAGCCTTGCGCATGTTACATTTATTTCACGATGGATGCTGATCTTAAAAAGAAACTACAGATAAGTCTGCTCGTATTTATTGTGATCGCTGGCATTCGGGTGGGGTTCATCCTTTATGCCCGGCGAGACACAGGTGGCGGGCCCAAAAAGCCGGAGACAACATACTCATCGAACATGGATGATTATGTGACCCCGCACAAGATTTTTCCTTACAACGTGGAGTCCGCTAAAAAAGAGCTGGTGGGCAAGCCGATGTGGGTAAAAACCGGAAACGTTCTGCCGTATTATCCGTACGATGCAGCGACGCATGCGGTGAACTTTAAGCGCCAAGTGGGACTCTTGCCTCCCGTCGCCAAGTTGCAGGTCAAAGATGTGGTGCTGGCACGCGATGCGGCGCCACCTAAAGTCGGCGAGGTCACGGTTGTCCAGAAGAAGATCATGGCCGTGTTTGAGAAAGCAGGAGAGACTGGAACGTTTGCTGCTGCCATTGGATCAAACACCAGCGATGACTATACCTTCACGGCAAACGACAATTTCTTTTTTGAAGACCCGCACGAACTCTACAAGCACTGGCCTGCAGATGTATGGAGCGCAATTGATCAGCACCAGGCCAAGCAGGGTATGAGCGAATTGCAGGCCAGCTTTGCGCTGGGAGCCAACATGAGCGCAAGTGAAGGAGATTACGGCAATCGCACCATTGAGTTTGCCAACGCCGGCAAACCGGTGACCGTGACGTTTGAAAAGAACAAGGCAACAACGGTGACGCAGGGAAAAGGGCAATAAAGCTGCTTCATCTTGAGTTAGCACGATGCTGGGATCGCTGAATTAACCGCCGGTTTTGCGGCTTTTCCGCGCTGGACGCTCTTCTTCTACCGGAACGGCGGGCGTGCCGGTTGAGGAACGAATTGGTTTTTTCACTTCGGCCAGGCTCATCTTGAGCGCTTCAAGAATATCGACCACAGGCGCTTTGTGCTTGGTCTCCACGGTTTCAACGATCTGCTTGCCTTCAACCTTGGCCTGGATCATGGCCATCAGGTTTTCGCGATAGGCATCGTGGTATTTCTGAGGTTCGAATTCAGCGAGGAGGGAATCGATCAGCATCTTGGCCATGGCCAGTTCTTTTTCTTTCACAATGCTGGTGTCGGTGCGGAACTCTTCAACCTGCCGGATCTCGTCAGGATAATACATGGTGTGCAGCAGAATGCCTTTCGGTCCCGGCCGCAGCACAACGATATGCTCCCGATTGTGCATGGCAATCTTGGCCACGCCCACGCAGCCGCTCTGGCGCAGTGCTTCAAAAAGCAGGGCATAGGGCTTTTCGCCGGCTTCATCGGGTGCCATGTAATAGGAGCTTTCAAAGAAAATGGCATCGACTTCAGCGGCCTTTACAAACTCCAGGACTTCCATAGTCTTGGCGGTTTTGGGCGCGACCTTCTTGATGTCCGCGTCGTCGATGACGACGTACTTGTCTTTTTCGTACTCATAGCCCTTCACGATCTCACTGCGCGAGATGGGCTTATCCTCAAGCTGGCAGTAAAGCACCTGCTTGACGCGGGAGTTGTCCGTTTTGTGCAGTTGGTTGAAGCCGACGGATTCACTGCGGGCTGCGCTGTACAATTTGACGGGAAGCGACAGCAGACCAAAAGTGAGATGTCCCTTCCAAACTGTGCTGGCCATTTCATGATCTCCAGATATAAGGGCGTAGGGGTTATGAAAGCACAAAAAGCGGTGCAATACAATCTTCCGAACAGGCTATGTCACTAGAAGAATACCGGCGAAAAAGAGTCTTTTCCAGGACGCCCGAACCTTCACCCCAGAACGTGCAAACCCGGCACGCTCTGGGGGTGCCGAAGCCTCCGGATAAGCCTACACACGAGGAAGGAAGCCGCTTTTTTATCCAACGACATAGCGCACGACGTCTCCACTATGACTTGAGGCTGGAGATGGATGGAGTACTTAAGTCCTGGGCGCTGCCTCACGGTCCGACTCTTGATCCGGCGATTAAGCGTCTTGCGGTCCATGTGGAAGACCATCCGCTCGATTACGGCAGCTTTGAAGGCACTATCCCAAGCGGAAACTACGGTGCGGGCAGCGTCACGTTATGGGACCGCGGAACGTATGAATGGCTTGGCCCCAAAACGCCGGCGCAGATGTGGGAATCGGGCGACCTCAAGCTGCGCTTCCATGGACACAAAATCGTGGGCGAGTTCGCGCTGGTGCGCACCAACCGCGCCAAAGGCAAAGACTGGCTGCTGATCAAAAAGAAAGATTTCGCCGTGCGAGAAGGATGGGACCCGGAAGCCGATACGCGCAGCGTGCTGCAAGGCCCGGCGGAAATTTCTTCGCTTGAAGGCGCGGCGAAGGCCGAAATGCCGGCTGCGCTGGAGCCGATGCTGGCTATGCTGGGCAACGCAGTGCCTTCCGGCAGCGAATGGCTTTACGAAGTGAAATGGGACGGATACCGCGCGCTGTGTTTCATTGAAGGCGGCAAGGTGCGTATGCTCTCGCGCCGGGGAACCAAGCTGGACAAACAATTTGCGGCGGTGGCCCAAGCGCTGGCGCAGAGCGTGAAGGCCGATACGGCGATCATCGACGGCGAAGTGGTTGCACTGGATGACAATGGCAATCCGAGTTTTCAGCATCTGCAGAACCTCACTGGATTCGGCACCAAACCGGCCCTCAAGGGTATGTCGCCGCCGAACCTGAATTTCTTTGCCTTCGATCTGCTGTATCTCAACGGATACGATCTGCGGAAGGCGGCGCTGATTGACCGGCGCCAACTGTTGATGTCGATTCTGTTGCCCAACGAGATCGTGCGCTATTCGGAACATTTCATCGGCAAGGGCGACGAGTTGCTGCAAGCGGTGCGGGCCAAAGGGCTGGAAGGCATTGTGGCCAAGCAGGCGCAAAGCCGGTACGAATCGAAGCGCAGCGGAAGCTGGATCAAGATCAAGGTCACCACGCAGCAGGATTTTGTGATCTGCGGATACATTCTGGGAGGACGCGAACCGTTTGGCTCTCTGGTGCTGGGCTATCACAAAAACAAAAAGCTGGTCTATGCGGGCAATGCCGGCTCAGGATTCACGCAGCAATCGCTCAAGAGAGTGTTTGAGAAGATCAAGCCGCTGATCGCGAAAAAGCCGGTACTGAGTGAGGTGCCAAAAGACATTGGCGAGGTTACCTGGGTGAAGCCGGAGCTGGTCTGCGTAGTGAAGTTCACCTCATGGACAAAAGACGACCGCCTGCGCGCGCCAGTGTTTATGGGGCTGAGGACAGAAGTTGCGGCGGAAGAAGTGGTGCGCGAGACCGGCTTGCTGGCGGAAGAGACGGAACAGGAATCGACGCAAGAGGTTTTGCTGCCGGCTGACAAAGCCGAGATCACGATTGATATCGATGGCCATCCGCTGAAACTTACGAACCTGAACAAAGTTTTCTATCCGGCGGATGGTTACACCAAGCGCGACGTGATCAATTTTTACGCCGCGGTGGCCGACCTGCTGGTGCCGCACCTGCAAGGCAGGCCACTCTCGCTCAAGCGATATCCCAACGGGGTCGACCAGGATTACTTTTTCCAGAAAGACGCTTCAGGATTTCCAGACTGGCTGCATCGGGCAGAGCTGGCGGAAGATGAAGAATCCAAAACGCGCGTGATCTGCGACGACAAGGCTTCTCTCCTTTATCTGGCCAACCTGGGCTGCATTGACCAGAACCCATACATGAGCCGGCTGGAAACGCTGGAACATCCGGATTTCGTCCTGATCGATCTCGACCCATATCACTGCGGGTATGACCGCATAGTGGAGGCGGCGCAGCTGGTGCGAGAAAAGCTGCGGCTGATCGGGCTCACGGGATATCCCAAGACCACCGGAGGAAACGGCATGCACTTGTATGTTCCGGTGGAACCGATTTACAGCTCGGCGCAGACGCGGCAATTCGCGGAGATACTGGCGCGCTGGGTGGCCGCCGAGCGGCCTGATCTATTCACCACGCCGCGCATGGTTTCCGCCCGAGAGAAGGGCAAAGTTTATTTCGACTATCTGCAAAACGCCAGTGGCAAAACCATCTCCGCGCCCTACGTGCTGCGCGCGTATCCCGGAGCGCCGGTGGCCACGCCGCTCAAGTGGGATGAGGTCATGCATGGTCTGAAGCCTCAGCAATTTCACATTGCTAACGTGTTGCGGCGGTTTGAAAGAGTAGGCGATCTTTTTGCTGGCGTGCTCAGCAAGCCGCAAGAGCTGGGACCGGCGATCGAGAAGCTGGGGAAGGCCATGGGTTGAGACATACTAATTGGCTGGATTGAGGTTCCTGGCCCGTAGAAGGGTTCACATCCATCCGCATCTATTATCTCGTCGCAGTCTTCGCGTTATTCGCATTCTGCATGGAAAAAAAGAGATATCAATCCCATTGCTGGAAAATGAGCCTGAAGGATCGTAAGGAATTGAGCGCACTCTGTTCTTCGGTTCGTTAGACCCTTTTCTTATTTAGAGTGCGAGCCAACAAAGTAGCCCGCGTGGTCAGTGGTAACGCCCGCCGCCCCTTTGTGCATGGCCGCACGGAGATCAGGCGGCAGTGGAGTCTTGGTCAGCGTGTGCTGTTTGACGAGCACGTAAACTGTTTCAGCAGTTGCAAGCGCACGATCATGGCCGGCAATGCGGAATTCTGCGACAAGGGTGAATGAAGTGTTGCCGAGAACTTTCGCAAAAACAGATATCTCCAGTACTTGATCAAAGCGCGCCGGAGCCTTCCATTCGATGGTCTGTTTCACCAATTGAAAGTCGAGTTCGCCACTGAAAAGCTGCTCGCCATAGCCGAGCGCCCGCAGGAATTCGGTGGTGGCCAAGTCGACGTATTCGGCATAGCGGGCGTTGAAGACGACCTTTTGCGCGTCGCATTCACCGTACCGCACGCGGAGATAGTAGCGGAAGGGCGTGAGCATTTTGGGTGTGAATGATTTTAAATGATTTTTGCTCAGCGAAATCCTGCTTGTGTTTTTCAAGAGCCCAATAACAGGATCCGTCTCCAGGCAATCCAGTGCGGGCACATTCCGCGAAAAAGGCCATTTATCTTATTCGCTATTGTTTTGTAGGCGAACATACGGTAAACTGCACAAAGAGCTACAAAGTGGGAGGTAATGAGCTATGGAAATTAAATTTTCGATGAAAATCAAGAAGGACGGGAAGACCGTTCAGATGCTGATGTTATGCACGGAGTGCGGGGGAGAGCTGGAGATGGCGGCAGGCTCGACGACTGTCCGGTTCCGGTGCCGTAAGCATGGTGAATTGGGAACGCTTACGGCGGAGGAATTTGCTGACGGCTTGCGGCAAGCCCAGGAGAAAGCCTCCCATCAGTATGGCCTGGGGAAGCCGGTCCGAATCAAGGTGGGACCAGCGAAGCCGACGGTCAACTAGAAGTGATTGGAAATGAACACAACAATTTGCGAGCCGGACAATGGTGATGAAGCAGCTGAGCAGCAGCATGCGAAAGCCCACGAACCTGATATAAATCATCTGATGTTCGCCTCACGCACGAACTGGAACCTGAAACCAAACCGGCTGGCCGAAGCGCTGGAGCAGCACAGATCCAGCGGCCGGCCCCTGCTTGATCTGAGCGCGTCTAATCCCACCGAATGTGGAATCAAGTATGATGCGCCAGCGATTATGCGCTCACTCTGCGCGCCTGCGTCGCTGCTGTATCGTCCTGATCCAAAAGGCTTGAAGTCCGCGCGGCAGGCCGTGAGTGATTACTATGCCGAACGCGGTGAAGGTGTCTCGGTCGACGATCTCATCCTGACTGCAAGCACCAGCGAGGCCTACTCTTTCATCTTTCGTCTGCTCTGCAATCCGGGCGACGATCTCTTGATCCCCACACCCGGTTATCCGCTATTTGATTTTCTGGCGGACGTGAATGACGTAAGGATGGTTCGGTATCCTCTTTTCTATGACCACGGCTGGCATATCGACATACATGCTCTAAAGCAGGCAATCACGCCGCGTACACGAGGAATCATCGTCGTCCATCCCAATAATCCTACGGGACATTTCACCAAGACGGAAGAAATTGCGCAGCTCAACCAGGTTTGCTCCGCCAACCAGATGGCCATCATAGCCGATGAAGTGTTTCTTGATTTCATCCTGGGCTCGGCGCAAAAGAGCTTTGTAGCGAACCCAGGCGCGCTGACGTTCACCATGAGCGGCATCTCAAAAATTTGCGGCCTGCCGCAGATGAAGTTTGCGTGGCTTGCTGTCAGCGGCCCGAAAGCAGAAAAAAGGGAAGCGCTGGCCAGATTGGAGATGATCGCGGATACGTATCTTTCACTGAATGCACCGATCCAGTTGGCCGCGCCCGTCTTGTTGCAGCAGCGGAAAAAGTTTCAAGAGCAGTGCATGGGGCGCGTGCGAGCCAATCTTGCACAACTCGATGCGCAACTTGCGGACAATCAGCACCTGAACCGGCTGGTTGTTGAGGGCGGCTGGTATGCGGTCCTTCGCATTCCAGCAACGCGTCCGGATGAAGAGTTGGCGATTGAGTTGCTGCAGAAGCATGATGTTTACGTGCACCCGGGGCACTTTTATGATTTCGAGGGCGACGGTTACCTTGTCGTCAGCATGATTACTCCGGAGCAGGACTTCAGCGAGGGCGTTCGTCGGGTGCTATCTGGTTTTTCTGAAAACCCGAATTCCGGAGGTAAGTGAAGATCCCTTTCGCTCGCAAGACCGAGCGGAGTTGGGTCCTCAAGGTCAGGTCGCTCCCATATGCAGGTATAACGCCTTTGCCTGGCCGACCACAATCAACGTCTGATAACAGATATTATGTAAACTATTATGAGTGTTGTGATTTCTGCGTCTGTCCGGGCTCATAAAGATAAAAATGGTCGTCCTTTCCTTGCTACTGAATCGGCTCTTCCCCGCGCAGAATAGCCTTCAAATCTGATCGAAACCGTTCCAGCGTGGTAATCCGCTCAGGCGTGGCTTCAATCATTTCCTGTTTATGGACGAACACCTTGCGGCCGCCTCGCTCCACCAGCGGACCGAGGCTTTCTCCCATGCGCCAGCCGACATTGCCAAGAATCTGCAAGCCGTCTGGCCCGGGGACAAGAAATGCCAGGCAGCCATCGCGCAGGACTCCCACGGCCTTGGGAAAGCGCTCAAAGGTTTGCAGGTCAAAGCCGGCGAGGTAAAGCCGCTGCAGTTGGTGTTCGGGATCAGGCATGAAAAGAATTGAGCCGCGAATTAGAGTTCGTTCGGATTCGCGAGATTCGCGTTTATTCGTGGCTAAAAAGGCTTCTACATCTTGTAGTGGCCTAGATCCTCATCGTTCAGGCCTTCCAGCCACTTACGCAGATCGTCAGAAGAGATTTTGTCAGCAGCGGTGCTGGCCACCTTGGACGTCTTGAGTACTTCATCCTCAACATAAATTGGGCAATCCAGGCGCAAAGCCAGTGCCAGCGCGTCTGAGGGCCGGGAATCAATGCTGATGACTCTTCCCTCCCGCTCCATCCAGATTACAGCGAAAAACGTGTCATCGCGCAGCTCATTCACTACAATTTTGTGGACATGCGTGTCCAGGCCGATCAGCAGATTCTTGATCAGATCATGCGTCATCGGCCGGGGCGTGGTGACTTTTTCGATCTCCAGAGCAATGGCGTTGGCCTCATAGACGCCTACCCAGATCGGCAGGACCGTATCGCTGCCAACATCCTTGAGTACCACAATGGGCATGTTGGTCACAGGATCCATCATCAAGCCGCGAATTTTCATTTCCACTTCCATGTCGCTTTGCTCCAAACCGCTAAGGGCCAACGTTCACGCCATCAGCATTTATGCTCCTGAGTCATTCGGCTCGGAGCCTGATCGGCCTCGCTTATTTTGTTCCCCATCTAAATGTCGTTCTGCTCCAAAATCGCCGCGGGATCCACGCTCACCCGTCAGTTTTTATGCTCCTCAATAGACCATTTCGCCCAAGAGACTGTTAGGAAAACTCCTGGTAACCAGCACGTTAGCATAACTACCCACGGCGGGCACGGCTTCTTTCGGCACGGTAAAGTTCAGAGTGATATTTTGCGATGTGCGCCCAATCATCTGCCCCCGAGCTTCATTTATTCCTTCAACCATTACTTCAAATATCCGGCCTACTCGCTTTTCGTAATTGATTCTTTGAATCTCTCTCTGGCGTTCCTGCAGGATCTGCAGACGCTTGGACTTCTCCGCGTCGCTGATGCTGTCAATCATGCTCAGCGCCGGCGTATTGGGACGAGGCGAATACTTAAAGGTGAAAACGGCGTCAAACTGGCACTCATGCAGCAGAGTAACCGTTTCCTCAAATTCTGCCGCTGTCTCATTCGGGAAACCGGCAATCACGTCCGTAGTGATTGAAAGCGGACGTTTGGCGGCTTTCATCCAGGAGATTTTTTCCAGGTACATTTCGCGGGTGTATTCGCGGTTCATGGCTTTGAGCACCCGTGACGATCCGCTCTGCACCGGCAAATGAATGTGGTCGCAGAGGCGGGGTGAAGCCACAATGGCATCGACAATATCTTTGCTGAAGTGCCGCGGGTGCGATGTGGTAAAGCGCACGCGGCGCACGCCGGGAATTTCGCCGATGGCATAGAGCAGTTCAGCAAAAGTTCTTTTGCCCAGCGGATCGGCATAAGCGTTTACGTTTTGGCCCAGCAGTTGAATATCGGTATAGCCAAGATCAGCCATCTGCCGCGCTTCAGCCATCACGGAATCTGAAGTTCGGCTGCGCTCCTTGCCGCGCGTGTACGGCACAACGCAGTACGCGCAGAACTTATCACAGCCTTCAATGATGGTGATGTAACCGCGATGCGGATTGGTACGGGCGGTGAAGTCCGTCTCAAATGTGAGATCGGTTTGGCGATCGTCCAGTCCGGTAACGCGATTGTTGCCAGCCTCAATCTGTACCAGCATTGCCGGCAGATTGCGGTAAGAAGCCGAGCCTGCTACAAGCGAAACGTACGGTGCCTTCTCAAAAATCTTTTCACCTTCCTGCTGCGCCACACAGCCCAGCACGCCAAACTTCTTGCCTTGGGCCTGCAGCTTCTTGTAGTCGTTCAGACGATGAAAGACCTTCTGCTCGGCTTTATCGCGGATGGAGCAGGTGTTGTAAAGGACCAGATGGGCCTCTTCCACAGTCTGGACCTGACGATACCCCTGATGCACCAGCGTGCCAATGACTTTCTCAGAGTCATGCACGTTCATCTGGCAGCCAAAGGTCTCAAGGTAAAACGTTTTGTCCTGCTCTGCGCTCACCCATCCAGTATAACGCAGCAAAATGGGTGTTTTTCTTAATCCCGAGGGCGGCGAGGGATCGCTACCCGTTTAAATCAAGTGTAGGTCAGAAAAGAACGAAAAATGGAAGGCTGTTTCTTTAGAATTGTGGTGAGTATAGGGCTCCCTCGCTCCGCTCGGGATTTCAGCCACAATGGAACTTGACGAGAAAGCATCGTGGAACCAGAAATACAGCGAGGGCTCGCACGGCTCGCTCGAACCCGATCCTTTTCTTGTGAGCGCTTACGATGAGTTCCTTTTTGGCACAACTCCCGGACTTGCCCTGGATGTCGCGGGAGGAGTAGGCCGTCACTCGATCTGGCTGGCACAGCGGGGCTGGCGCGTGAAGCTGCTGGATATTTCCGAAGTCGGCATCAGGCAGGCTGAGGAGAATGCGAAACGGACGGGGACAGCGAGTTCCATTGCGGCTGAGATCTCAAACCTGAATACGGCGCAGGATCTAGGCCGGGAGCAATACGATCTGGTAGTCGTGTTCTTCTTTCTCCAGCGCCAGCTCTTCCCTGCTTTGTTCGACGCGATTAAACCCGGTGGAATCCTGATTTATAAAACCTACACAACCGAGCAGAAGAATTTTTCTGGCGGACCGAGCCATCCCATGTTTTTGCTGGAGCCGAATGAGCTGCTGCGTGCGTTTTCAGCCTTGCGCGTTTTGCGTTACCACGAAACGATTCAGGAAAAAGGCGTGGCGGAGTTGGTGGCGAGGAAATAGCAATCAGCAGTCAGCATTCAGCCCTAGACAAAGCTTCTCAGTCCCAACGAAAACCTTCTACACACGAAGGAGCGTAGTAGGAGCTAATGGATTCCACCAAGACAAAGATTTTCAAATACT